>NZ_CP147913.1:4372666-4685000 GCF_037414475.1 Myxococcus stipitatus
CGCGGGCGGCATCACCGCGCTGGCCTCTGGGGTGGACGGCAAGCTGCTCTTCAGCGCGGGCGTGGATGGCGCCGTGCGCGCGTGGGAGTGGGAGTCCACGCGCAAGGTGCATGACTGGGCGGCGGCCTCCCAGCCGCTGCGCGCCGTGGCGGTGGACCCGTCCGGTACGTATGCCGCGTGTGGCGGCGACGACGGCGTGGTGCGCTCCTTCACGCTGGCCACGGGTGCGCGGCGCGACATGACGGGCCATGAGGGCGCGGTGCGCGCGCTGGCCTTCACGCCGCGCGACGGCCGGCTCGTCTCCGGCGGCGACGACGGCAAGCTGCGCTTCTGGTACCTGGTCGGCGCGGTGGAGTTCGAGGTGCGCGGCGACAAGGACACGGGCCACGCCGGCGCGGTGCTCGCCCTGCTCTTCCCGCCCACGCCCGCGGCGCAGAATGACGAGGAGCCGTCCGACCGCGTCTGGTCCGCGGGCACCGACGGCAAGGTGAAGGCGTGGAAGGTGGACGAGCGCCGCAAGCCGCGCACGTTCGACTGCGGCAGCAAGCCGGTGAACGCGCTGGTGTTCATGCCGCCCGCCAATCCGCGCGCGGCGAAGACGGCGCTGGGCTCCGTCTTCACCGCGAGCGACGACCGCCGCGTCTTCCGCTTTGGCATCGAGCTGGATGGCAAGCCGGCCAATGACCAGGACACCTCGCGGCACGGCCTGGACGTGCTGACGGAGTCGGTGAAGGCGGGCCGCCCCAAGCGCGAGGCCGCCGTGCGCGAGGCCGTGGCGCTGGACGAGCCGGAGGCGCTGGAGTTCGTGCTCCAGATGCTGAGCACGGACAAGGAAGCCGAGGTCCGCCGCCTCGCCGCCATCGAGCTGGGCGCGAAGGGCCGCGTCGGCGCGCGCCCCAAGCTGCGCGAGCGCCTGAGCGACGACCATCCCCAGGTGCGCGCGGAGTCCTTCAAGGCGCTCGAGCTCCTGGAGACGGAGTCGCCGCTGGCCGCGCCCCGCGCCGCGCTGGAATCGCGCTTCGTGGACATCCGCGTGGCGGGCCTGCGCAAGCTGGCGCAGCTGGGTGGCACGTCCCCGCTGGTGCCGTCCCTCATCGCGGGGATGCTCGCGCAGAACGACTCCGCGGTGGCGCTGGCCGCCCTGGACGCGCTCGTCGAGGTGAGCCCGGCCGGAGACACCGAGCCCCTGCGCGCCGCCTTCGAGCGCGGGCTCTCCGCGCTGCGCGTGGAGGTGCTCATCCGCATCGCCGGGGCGGGCTTGCTGGGTCACCCCCGGCTCCAGCCGCTGGTGGCTCGCGCGCTGGATGACGTGGAAGCCGACGTGCGCCGCGTGGCCTTCACCATCCGGGTGATGGAGCGCCGGGCCCTGGCCCACGCGCTGGAGACCCGCGACGAGGACTTCGCGCGCTCCGTGAAGGACGTGGCCCGCAGGCTGGCCATGCGCACGCGGCAGGCGGGCGCGACGCCCACGGACGCGGACATCCAGGCCGCTCGCGACACCATGCCCGCGCAGGGTACCGTCGGGGGCGCGCTGACGGAGAACGACCTGGAGCCGCTGGTCGCCGCCATGGCGTGCCGCACGCCGGACACCGCCGTGCAGGGGGCCCGCGGCCTCGCGCTCTTGGGTGATGCGCGAGCGCTGGGCGCGCTGCTGCAACTCTCCCGCGAGCCCGAGGCGGCCATCCGCCGTCAGGCCGCCCTCTCGCTCCAGGCGCTCCAGGATGCCCGCGCCCGCGAGCGGCTGGTGTGGATGCTGGACGACGAGAACGCGGACGTGCGCGGCGTCTCGCTCGACGCCGTGGTGGCGCTGAGCGCGGACGCGCCGCTGTCCTCCGCCGAGGCGGCGCTGCGCTCCGGCCACGAGGACGTGCGCGTGCGCGGCCTGGACCGGCTGGTGAAGCTGGGCTCGGCGGCGCAGGGCGCGGAAGGCCTGCTCGGCGACGCGCTGGAGGACGAGTCCGCCAAGGTGCGCGGCGAGGCGTTCCGCACGCTGTGGGCCTGGAACGAGAAGGTCCCCGAGAAGGCGCTGGACCGCGCCCTCGCGGGCCGCTTCCCGGACCTGCGTCACCGCGCGGTGGAGGTCCTCTCGCAGCGCGGCACCGAGGGCTGGGCGCAGGAGCGCCTGAAGAAGTCCGTGGAGGACCGCGACGCGAGCGTCGCCACCGCCGCGTACGAGGCGTGGGTGAAGCTGGTGGGCAAGGAGAAGCCGGAGCCGCACCTGGCCGCCCTGGCCTCCACGCACACCTCGGTGCGCGTGCTGGGCGCGAAGGGCTCCGTCCACGCTCCCGCGGAGCCGCTGCGCTCGCCGCTGCTCAAGCGCGTGCAGGACGAGGAAGTGGAGGTCGCCGTCGCCGCGCTGGAGGCGCTGGACAAGCTGGTGACGACGGAGAACGGGCCGCTGCTCGCGGGCCTCGCCGCCGCCTCGTTGCTGGTGCGCGTGCGCGCCGCGGAGCTGCTCGCCCCGCGCGGCGCCGAGGACATCATCGAGCCCATGCGCGGGCTGATGGACAAGGAACTGGAGCGCACCTATCCGCTCGCGTTCCTCGCCCCGCTGCGTGTGCGTGGCGCGCGCGCCCTGGCGTCGCTGGGTTCGCGGCGGCTGCTCTCGTGGTTCGCCACCACGCTGGTGACCAGCGACCAGGGAGACCTGCAGGAGCAGGGCGCCCGCGGCCTCGCCACCGCCAGCCGCCGGGGCGACGAGGGCTACCTGCTGGACACGCTGGGCCACGCCAACGTGGCGGTGCGCTCGTGGGGCGCGGACGGCCTGTCGCGCCTGGGTGACGTGCGCGCGCTGCCGGTGCTCACCGGCAACCTGCGCCATGACCACCTGCCCATCCGGCTGGGCGCCATCCTCTCCTTCGCGGCCCTGGGCTCGCAGGGTGACGGCGGTCTGCTGCACGGCCTGGAGGACCGCGCGCGCGAGGTGCAGGAAATGGTGTTCGCCATCGTCCTCGCCCGGGACTTGCGCGCCAGCCGTCAGGGTGAGCCGCCGGACCTGCTCGCCAGCGCCCTGTCCAGCGGGAGGCCGGAGGTGCGCTACGCCGCGGCCCGCGCGCTGGAGCTGCGCACGGAGCCGGACGCCTACCGCGCGCACCTGGTGGACGTGCTCTTGCCGCCCCGCCCGGACAAGGTCGGCGACATGAAGGACTGGCCCTCCGAGGAGGACCGCGCCAAGCGCGTCGTCGGCCTCGCCGAGGCCCTCTCCAGCGGCCAGCCCGAGCAGCGCTACGCGGCGGCGCAGGTGCTGCTGCTGCGCAACAAGCCGCTCGACTACTTCCGCGAGGCGCAGAAGGTCGCCCGCCCGCGCACGCTGGAGTCCCCGTGGAAGCCGGAGACGGCGCCCACCGCGTCTCCCGTGCAGGCCACGCCCGGCAAGAGCTGGCTGCGCCGGCTGTTCTCCGCGGTGAAGCCCGGCACGAGCGCGCCCGAGCCGACCGCCAACGAGGAGCGTCAGCACCTGCGCCGGCTGGCCTTCGGCGCGTACGTGGGCCTGTTGCGGCAGGTGGCCGCGGGTGACGACGAGAGCCACCGCGTCCGCCGCGACGCCGTGGACCGCGTGGTGAAGCTCACCCAGGAGGGCTACGCGGGCACCCCCGCCGCCGTCGCCGCGCTGCTGCGCGCCCTGGAGGACCCGCACCAGCTGGTGCGCAAGGCGGCCCTCGCGGGCCTCAAGGAGCTGTTCCCCGCGGACAGCGACGAGCCGCTCGCGCTCGCGCTGGCCTCGCTGTCACCGGACGTGGCCCGCGCCGCGCTGGATGAGCTGGCCACACGCGGTGACGCCGCGAAGGCGCGCATCACCGCCGCGCTCAACTCGCCCCTGGCGGACGTGCGCCGCTACGCCTTCGAGCTGCTGGAGAAGCTCAGCCCCGCCGGCAGCCTGGAGCCGCTGCTCGCCGCGCTGAGCAGCGAGCACGCCGACCTGCGCGTGGGCGTGATTGAGCGGCTGGCGGGCGCCAACGACTCGCGCGTCACCGAGGCGCTCGGCCGCGCCATGGCCAGCGAGCACGAGGACCTGCGCCTGCGCGCGTCCGAGCTCCTGGCGATGCGCGGAGACGACCGCGCGGTGGAGGTGCTGGCCATCTTCCTGCGCTCGGAGACGGCCGCTTCCGCCAAGCGCGCGATGGAGGCCCTGCACCGCCTGGGCACGCCCGCCGCGGTGACCGCCCTGGCCGCGCGCCTGCCGGGCGCCACGGAGGTCAACGAGCGTCAACGACTGGTGGCGGCCCTGGGACAGACCCGGCGCCCGGAGGCGCTGGACGTGCTGGCGCGCCTGAGCATCGAGGACGAGTCGAGCGCGGTGCGTGTCGTCACCGTGGGCGCGGCCATCTACGTGGCCGGGGCCGACGAGAAGAAGCGCGACCATGCGCTCGCGGTGCGCTTCCTGCGCTCGGCGGTGAAGAGCGCGGACCCGGAGGTGCGGCTGGCGGCCCTGAGTCACCTGGAGCACGGCGCGGAGGTCGGCCAGTCGGAGCTGCTGCTGGGCCTCTTCTCGGACCGCGACACGAACGTGCGCGCCGAGGCGGTGGAGCTGTATTCCAAGCGCGTCATCGAGCACGGCGCTCCAGTGGCCCCGCTGGAGGACGTGCTGCGCGGTGGCGCCCGGGAGCTGATGCTGCCGGCCGCCGAGGGTGTGGCGCACCTGCGCGGCGTCAGCGCGCTGCGGCCCCTGTTGCTGTACTCCCGCGCGGGTGAGGATGGTCAGCGCGAGCGCGCCCTGTTGGCCCTGGGCTCCTTGGGCGATGTGCGCGCGCTGAGCGAGCTGGAGACGGTGGCCGCGGGTGGCACGCCGGAGGCGCCCGTGGAGTCGTCCATGGTCTGCGCGGCGATGGAGGGCCTGGGCCGGCTCGCCAGCCGCATGCCGGACGGCGACGAGCGCCGCCGCGTCGAGGAGAAGGTGGAGGCCGCCGCGGTGGAGGGCGCCTCCTCCGAGTTGCAGGAGGCGGGCGTGAAGGGCCTGCGCGCCATCGGCGGCGAGCGCGCCCGGGTGAAGCTGGAGGCGCTGCTGCTGGACCCGGCCACGGACAACGACGTGGCCATCACCGTGGTGAAGGAGCTGGCGAAGCTCAAGGACCTGGAGTCCGAGGCGGCCCTGGCCACCACGCTCGATGCCGACGACGACGACCTGCGCGAGGAGGCGCGCAAGGCGCTGGACGTGCTCTTCCCCAAGGAGCGCACCCGCGTCGAGTTCCTCGCCGTGGCCAGCAAGTACGACGACATCTCCGACCCCGCCGCGGACTACCTGGCGAAGGAAGGAGAGCCCGCGCTGCTGGTGCCCCGGCTGGCCCTGTTGACCAGCCAGGAGCTGCGGCTGCGCCTGCGTCGCGGACTGGCCCGGCGCGGCGTGCTGCCCGTGCCGGAGACGGTGGCGCTCTTGAGCCACGACAAGGTGGCGGCCCGCGAGGAGGCGGCGCTGCTGCTGGGCACATGGACCGGCGAGGCGCGTCAGCCCGGGCAGGTGGATGTGTCCGGCGTGGCGCGCGCGCTGGTCGGAGCCGAGCGCCGCACCGCGGCTGAGTGGGCGTCCACGCTCCCCAGCGACAAGCGCGACGAGCAGACCCATGCGTGGGAGCGGCTCTTGTGGGCGGGCTCGCGCCTGGGCGCGCCGGGCATCGCGGACTCCGCGCGCGCGATTCTCCAGGGAGGCGAGGCCGTGGCCCCCGCATCCGTGCGCCGTGAGGCGGCGAACGCGCTGGAGCGGCTGGGCACCGCGGGCGCCTCGCTCCAGTGGGTGGGCCAGGACGCGGCCCCCGTGATGTCGAATGAGAAGGAGCGCGCGGCGAGCGCGGAGGCGCTCAAGGGCGCGCTGACGGACCCGGACGCGCAGGTGCGCTCGGCCGCCGCGGACGCGCTGGCGCATCTGGTCCCCGAGCGCGCCGGCGCCTGGGCGCTGGAGACGAAGCCCTTCGACCCGGTGGCCATGGGCCCCATGGGCGCGCGGGTGTCCACCGACGCGCTCGTCACCTCGGAGGGCCGCCGCCTCGCGGAGCCCGCGCTCCTGGGCAGCCGGAACCTGGCCCCGCTGAAGGTGCTGGCCACCAACGCGAAGCCCGAGGTGAAGCAGGAAGCATGGGCCGGCATGGGCCGGCTCGGCGGAGACGAGGCCGCGAAGCTGCTGCACGAGTCCGCCTTCGACAAGTCCCAATCCGTGGAGCTGCGCAAGGCCGCCTGGCGCGCCCACAAACGCGCGCGTCGCGCCGCCGACCGCGCGCGCAAACTGAGCCAGACCGAGAAGGAAGGTAACCCGTCGTGACGACCGCCACCCGTCACCCCGTCGAGCTTCGCTACGCCACCACGAGCGACGTGGAGTCGACCACGGACGCCTCGCGTGTGCTGCTGGCCCTGGAGGGCTCTCGCGGCACCGTGGGCGTGCGTGGGCGCGTGAAGGACTCCGCGCTCTTCCGCGACACGCTCACCGCCGCGTTCGGCATCCTCTCCAGCGACTTGCGCTACCGGGGCAAGGACCGCACCGCGTACCTCGCCTACCTCATGAAGCAGGGGAAGCGGGCCACGGCGCAAATCTGGGAGGCGCAGAAGGCCTTCCTCGACAACGCGCTCGACGGCGAGGAGAAGCAGGACACGCTGCTGGACCCGGTGCTCACCGTGGACCCGGACAGCGTCTCGCTGGAGGTCTTCTCCCGCGACGAGAGCGCCTACGCGCGCCTGTCCTTCGACAACGGCCTCTTCGACGGCCGCGAGGCCGCGCACGGCTCCACCTTCCTGGACGTCCCCGCGGACCTGCCGGCCCGGATGGACCGCCTGCGCACCTACCTGCCCGTGTCGCTGGAGGCGCACGTCGCGCTGCCCGCGAAGGCGGCCCGCGAGCCTCGCAACGTGGAGGTGCCGCACGCCTGGTTGCGCGGCTTCCTCCAGGTGCAGTCCGCCGCCACGCTGCCGGCCAGCACGTGTGAGCTGGCCCCCATCGACCTCTACAACCTCCTCTTCGCGCTGCGCACCCGCAAGGCCAAGAAGGCCCCGCGCGCGCTGCGCTTCGAGCTGGTCCCCGGCGCCGCGCCCCGCCTGGTGCTGGAGCCCTGGGAGCTGGTGCTGGAGTGCCACGGCGGCAAGTACACGGGCACTTCTCCCGCCGTCGTGCGCACCTTCGGCCGTCAGCGCCTGATGGCGCTCGCGCGGCTCTTGCCCCACGCGAAGTCGGTGCGCCTGCAGCTCATGGGTCCGGGCCTGCCGGTGTTCTGGGTCATCGACATGGGCGCGGCCACGCTCACGCTCGGCCTCACGGGCTGGACGGAGAGCGGCTGGTCCTCCGCCGCGGCCTTCGACGTCCTCATGCCCCGCGCCGTCCCGGATGGCCTCGCCCAGTCGCTGCGAGACAGGCTGCGCGCCGAAGGCCCCTTGTCCTTCGAGACGCTCGTCGCCGGAGCCAACGGCGCGACGAAGGAGCAGGCACGCGCCGCCCTCCAGTTGGAGTGCCTGCGCGGGCGCGTGCTCTATGACTTGTCCAAGGGCCAGTACCGCCCCCGCGACTTGATGGCCAAGCCGGTGGACGAGTCCGTCATCCGCTTCGGCAGCGAGCGCGAGGCGCGTGCCCACCGCCTGCTCGGCGACGGCTCCGCGGGCGCGGGCGAGGTGAAGCTGACCAAGGTCCACGACGTGGTGGGTGAAGGCACCCGCATCCACGGCGAGGTGGTGGACCGCGAGGCGGTGCGCAGCTTCTTCCCCAGCTTCCTGTTGGACCTGGAAGGTCGGGTGAAGGAAGCCACCTGCGGCTGTCCGCACTTCCGCCGCTCCGGCATGCGCGAGGGCCCTTGCGAGCACCAGTTCGCGCTGCGCCTGGCCTACTCGCGCCGCCGCGCCGAGGAGGAGGCCCTGCGCCGCACCCCCGAGGGCCGCAAGCTCATCCGCGCCGAGACGCGCTCCTACGTGCGCCGCGACGCGGAGAGCGGACAGGAGATGGTGTACCGCGTGTCGCTGGACGGCCAGGTCGTCGCCGTGGAGTGGGGCCTTCGCACGGGCGAGGCGCGCCACCAGCGGCTCTGGTTCGACTCCGACGCGGAGGCCCGTTCGGCCTATTTCACGCGCCTGGAGAAGCTTTCCGCCGACGGCTACATCGACGCGGCGTCGTCCTTGGTGTAAACCACTCAACAACGGCTCGGCCGCCTCGGAGCGGCCGGTAGGGCAGGTGCGACGGAAGACACGATGAAACGCGCTTCAAGCGCGAGCAGCCGAGAGAGGTCTGGAGTGCATCAGCCTGAGCGCCTCGAGCGCGGGAGCGGCGTTGCGCCGCTCCGGTTGGAATGCAGGACACTCTCCGCAAGGTAGCCTGTTCTTGGCTCTCTCCCTCCCGCGCACTACGGTGGCGGCGGGCAGCGGAGCCAACGACGCGACCGCCGTTCGCCCGCCGCCACCGTAGTGCGCGGGAGGGGAGAGCCGGTGAGGCTACCGTGCCCCAGGTGAGATGGTGGTGCTTTCCTGGCCTCCCTCGACTGCTCGCAACAGACAGCTGTTTCATCCGACTCCGCCGCCCTCCTCCTCGAAGGTTCTGACATGACCGCCAGGCTGGAGTCCTTCGTCCCCGCAGCAGCGCCGCAGACCGTCCCCACTCCCGCGCCCCAGGCCCCCACCGCCGCCGCGCTCGTCCAGCGCGAGGCCCGCCGCGCCGCCTACGAGGCCCTGGTCATCCGCTGGAAGGCCATCGTCGAGGCTGGCGGCGCCGACGCCTGGGTGCAGGGCCAGCTCGTCTCTCGTGGACTCTCCGTCGGCGACCTGGAGTCCGGCGCCACGGAGAAGGAGAAGACGGCCTGGAAGGAGAAGAAGAAGGCCGAGGCCACCGAGCGCCGCGCCCTCCAGCGCCAGGCCCATGAAGCGTGGAAGGCCACGCACGTGGGACACCTGGGCCCCGGCATCCACTGGGAAGAGAAGGACGGCGGCTCCGACAAGTTCGACATCCCGCACCGTGAAGAGCGCGCCCGCGCCAACGGCATGCCTGAGCTGGGCTCCGCGGAGGCGCTCGCGAAGGCCCTGGGGCTGAGCATCTCCAAGCTGCGCGGCTTCGCCTTCCACCGCGAGGTGGACACGGGCTCCAACTACATCAGCTGGGGCATCCCCAAGCGCGACGGCGGCACGCGCACGATTACGTCCCCCAAGCCGGAGCTGAAGGAAGCCCAGCGCTGGGTGCTGGCCAACGTGGTGGAGCGCCTGCCCGTCCACGGCGCGGCGCACGGCTTCATCGCGGGGCGCTCCATCCTCACCAACGCGCTGGCCCACCAGGGCGCGGACGTGGTGGTGAAGGTGGACGTGAAGGACTTCTTCCCCTCCGTCACGTGGCGCCGGGTGAAGGGCCTGCTGCGCAAGGGCGGCCTGCCGGAGAACACGGCCACACTGCTGGCGCTGATGTCCACCGAGGCCCCGCGCGAGACAGTGCAGTTCCGAGGCAAGACGCTCCACGTGGCCAAGGGCCCGCGCGCGCTGCCCCAGGGCGCGCCCACGTCTCCCGGCATCACCAACGCGCTGTGCTTGAAGCTGGACAAGCGCCTGTCCGCGCTGTCGAAGCGCCTGGGCTTCACGTACACGCGCTACGCGGACGACCTCACCTTCTCGTGGACGAAGGCGAAGCAGCCCAAGGCCCGCCGCGCCCAGGGCGCCCCGGTGGCGGTGTTGCTGGCCCGCGTGAAGGACGTGGTGGAGGCCGAGGGCTTCCGTCTGCACCCGGAGAAGACGCGCGTGAGCCGCAAGGGCACGCGTCAGCAGGTGACGGGGCTGGTGGTGAACCAGGCCCGCAACGGAGTGCCCGCCGCCCGAGTCCCGCGCGACGTGGTGCGCCGCCTGCGCGCCGCCATCCACAACCGGGAGCAGGGCAAGCCCGGCCGCGAGGGCGAGTCGCTCGAGCAGCTCAAGGGCATGGCCGCCTTCGTCTACATGACGGACGCCGCCAAGGGCCGCGCGTTCCTCGAGAGCCTGGAGCGACTCGAGGCCCGCGCGACGCAGGACGCCCCCAAGGCCTCCTGACGCGCCTCACTGCGTGACGGTGGCCGCGCCCTTCTCTTCCAGGAGCGCGGCGTCGAGGAAGGCCCGGAGCCTGCGCGGATACTCCGTGGGCTCCACGGTGCTGAAGCCACCGTGGCTGGCTCCCTGGATGCGCCACGTCTGGGCGTACTCACGCACGTGAGCGAAGAGCTCGTCCGCGAGCGGCTGCCCGGACTCCTCCGAACCCATCACGATGAACAAGGGCCGGGGCCGGATGTGGTCCACCGCGTCGATGGTCCGCACCTCCTCGAGCGCGATGCCCCTGCGCCAGAACGGCACCAGCGCGGCGGATTGGGTGATGAAGCCGAAGCGCCGGAAGTCATACGCCGCCGCCAACCACAGCGTGTTGAAGGGCGACAGCAGCACCACCGCGCGCACGTCCGAATCCTTCGCCGCGACCTCCGCCACCGCGGCCGAGCCGATGGAGAAGCCCAGCGCCGCCACCCGCTTCGGGTCCACGTCCGGCCGGGCCCTCACGAACTCCAGCGCGGCCTTCACGTCCAGCCGCTCGCGGTCTCCCCAGGTGGAGGACTCGCCCTGGCTTTCCCCATGCGCGCGCAAATCGAAGAGCAGCACGCCATAACCCGCGTCACGCAGGATGCGGGCTTCGGGCAGCAGGTCCGCGCGTGTCTGTGAAAGGCCATGCGCCATCACCACGGCGGCGCGGTTGCGGGAGGGCACATACCAGCCGCGCAATTCCAGCCCATCCGAGGTGAACAGCCGCACATCCTGCGCCTGCGCGAAGTCCGCGGGCTTCTCAGGAGGCGCCCTCGGGTAATGGAAGTACGCCTCGGAGTGCCGGTACGCCCGAGTGAACAGGGCCAGGGAGACGAGTACTCCCAACCCCACCACGGCCATGAAGACTCGCCGCCACTTCATGAAACAGAGCCACCTTCCCCGGGTCATTCACGCCCGGCTGCTTCCGCCCCACGCGAGTCACACGCGACATGGGGGCGCGTCCATGGTCAATCTCGCGCGGCGCAGTTTACACTGAGGTGACTCGAACTCGCGGTGAGACACACCGCGCACCACCTTTGCATTTGCAGGGATGCTGTGAGCACGTCCAAGACGATTTTCGATGTGGTGGTGGTGGGGTCCGGAGCGTGCGGTGGGTGGGCGGCCAAGCAGCTCACGGAAGCGGGGCTGAACGTCCTGGTGCTGGAGGCGGGCCGGAGTGAGCGCTCGGACCGGCTGCTCTGGCTCTGGCACCGCATCCGCCAGAAGCTGTTGGGCTATCGCGCGGAGTCGGATGACTCGCGCAAGCAGCGCCAGACGGTGCAATCCACCACCTTCGCGTGGCCCTTCCATCCCCACGCCTTCGTGGACGATGTCGACAATCCCTACACCACGCCGGATGACGCGCCCTTCGCGTGGATTCGCGCGCGGCAGGTCGGCGGGCGCACGTCCGTGAAGGCGCACGGCCGCCAGTTCTATCGGCTGTCTGATTTCAACTTCAAGGCGGGCAGCCGCGACGGGCAAGGGCCGGACTGGCCGCTCACCCTTGAGGACCTTCGGCCGCACTACGAAACCGTGGAGCGGTGGATGGGCATCCACGGCAACGCGGACGGGCTGGACACCCTGCCCGACTCCGTCTTCGCCTCGCACATCACGATGAACCCCGCCGAGCAACGGCTGAAGGAACGCGTGGAGCGCCGCTGGCCGGAGCGCCGCGTGGTGGTCCGCCGCACCGCCTCCGCCCCCGTCACCATCCCCGCGGCGCTGAAGACAGGCCGCCTCACCCTGCGCACCCACGCGGTGGTGAACCAGGTGCTGTACGACGCGAAGACGGGCCGGGCCTCGGGCGTCAGCTATGTCGACACGAGCTCGGGCAAGACACGGGAGGCCCATGGCCGCGTGGTGGTGCTCGCCGCGGGGACCATCGAGACCACGCGCCTGCTCCTGCACTCGAAGAGCGCGGCGTTCCCGGAGGGACTGGGCAACTCCTCGGGGCAGCTGGGCCGCAACCTGATGGACCACACGTACCTGCTCGGCATCGAGGCGCGGATGAACCTGCCCCCCGAGCAGCAGCGCGCCGAGCAGAGCTGGGCGTACATCCCCCAGTTCCGCAACGTCACCTCAAAGGAAGACGGCTTCGCGCGAGGCTACGGCGTGCAGGTCTTCACCTTCGCGGACACGTGTCACTTCGTGCCGTTCGGGGAGATGGTGCCGCGCGCGGGCAACCGCGTGACGTTGAGCGCCACGGTGAAGGACCGCTGGGGGATTCCAGCGGCGCACATCGACTGCCGTCACTCGGACAACGAGCTGAAGATGTCCGCGGACGCCGTCGCGTCATGCCAGGAGATGATGAAGGAAGCGGGCTTCACGGTGGAGAAGGTGAACGACGCCCTCTCCACGCCCGGCATGGCCATTCACGAGGTGGGCACCGCGCGCATGGGCACGGACCCGAGGACGTCCGTGCTCAACGCGTGGAACCAGAGCTGGGACGTGTCCAACCTCTACGTCATGGACGGCGCCAGCTTCCCTTCGCAGGGACCGCAGAACCCCACGCTGACGATGATGGCGCTCGCCGTGCGAGCCAGCGCCCATATCGTCGGCGAGCTCAAGGCCGGCAAGCTCTGACCGTGTCACCACCCGAGGCGGCCCCCGCGTCCACACCTCACGCGGAGGCCGCTGGCCTGGACCTCAAGCGCCAGGCTTGGGGGTGGTGCCCTTGCCGTTCGTGGGTGGGGTCTTCTCTCGCAAGCTGAGGCGCGAGCTCCACATCGCGGGCGTCACGACGACGATGAGCAGCGTCAACAGCACGGTTCCAATCATCAGCTCCCAAATCATGTCCATGGTGTCACCTGTCGAAGCAAAGGGTTCGTGAATGCGTTTGTGAATCCGGGGGATGCTTGAGGAATGCCAACCGGGCGGCTCGGCCCCGGCGGGCGCGAAGCGGCTTCAGCGGGCGCGCACGTCAATCAAGGCCATCATTCCGGCCTCGGCGTGCTCGAGGATGTGGCAGTGCACCATCCAGGAGCCCACGTCGGTGGGCACCATGGCGATGTCCACCGTCTCCCGTCCGCGAATGAGCACGGTGTCGCGGAAGAACGGCTCATCCACGGGCACGCCGTTGCGAGCGAGCAACCGGAAGAACATCCCGTGGTGGTGGATGGGATGCAGCCGGGCCGACTCATTGACGTACCGCAGCCGATAGAACTGGCCCTGTGACAGCGTCAGAATCGGCTCTTCGTGCTGATGCTGCGCGTGGTCGACGAACGCCTTGCCGTCGATGGTCCACTCGATGCCGAGAGGCCCACCCCCGCGAGCGTTCAACCGGAACGTGTGGTGCTCCGGAACGTCCATGCCCGTCTTCCACGCGGGGACGTGGGCGCGGGCGGGAGACTCGAACTGGGGAGGCTCCACGGGCTCCCCCTCGATGACGATGTTCGCCAGCGCGTTGGGACGCCGTGAGGAGAAGCGGTCCACGACGGTGAAGGGCGCGGCCAGGCTCTGGTTGAAGGTGATGTCCAGGTCGATGCGGTTGCCGGGCGCCAGCTCGATGCCCGCGGGGTCGATGGGCTCGCGCAGATACATCCCATCCACGGCGATGAGCTTCGCGGCCAGCCCCGTGAAGTCCGGCATCACCACGCGCCCGTTCGACGAGTTGAGCATGCGCAACCGGATGCGCTCCCCCGGGCGCACGCTCAGCACCTCGCCCGAGCGGCCGTTCACCGTGATGACGTTGCCCCACCGCCCATCGTGGGACAGGTCATGCCGCGTGTTGAACCGAGGGTCCACCTGCCCCGTCGGGTCCAGCAGCCAGTCGTCCACCACCCACATCACATCGCGGCTGTAGGGCGGAGGGTTGGCGTCCTCGACGATGAGCACTCCGTACAACCCGCGCTCCACCTGCTCGCTGCCGCGCACGTGCGGATGGAACCAGTACGTGCCCGCGTCCTTGGGAGTGAACTCGTAGACGAACGTCTCCCCGGGCTTCACGGGAGGCTGCGTGGCGTGAGGCACTCCGTCCATGGCGTTGGGCAGACGCACGCCGTGCCAGTGGATGGTCGTCTCTTGCGGGAGCTTGTTGGTGAAGCGCACGCGCAGCGTCTCGCCCAGACGGATGCGCAGTTGCGGGCCCGGCACCTGGCCGTTGTAGGCCCAGACGCGCAGGCGGCGTCCGTCCAACAGCTCCACCTCGGTGGGCTCGGCGACGATGTCGAACGAGCGGACCTGTCCATTGGGGCGAGCCTCCTGGGGATAGGAGCCCGTGAACTCACGCAGCGCGGTCTGCGCGGCGCGAGGAGACTCGGCCGTCCCCTGCTTCGAGCAGGAGCTGGCGGCCGTGATGAACAGCAGCGGAAGGGCGATACGGCGTGCGCCGGCCACGAGGGCCCGCACGCACCACGAAGAAGTCCACACGTTGTCATGCTCCAGACTGGAGTCAGCGACTGGCCGGAGCGATGACGCATGCACCCGGCCCCTCAAGGCGTCCCGAAGGCGGCGTCATGACCCCGATGCGACCTGCACCAAGACCACGCGCGTCGCCTCGCGCACGGGGACATGGCCTGACGGCTCCTCGAGACACCTTCCTCGAAGAGACGACATGGCCCGGCCCGCGCGCTGGAGCGCTCAGATGAGCAACGTGCGGATGCGGAGGAAGACGGGAGGCCCCTGTGAATGGGGCATCTCCCAGAGCGCGAGCGACCACCGAGGGCCGTACTCGGGAGCCTTGGCGTGGAACCCGGCGGCCGGCGGCAAGGCGGGAGGCGCGGAGAGGAAGGGGCTGAAGCTGGAGAGGCTCGCCTCGGTGGGGGCGGGCAGGTTCCAGTGGGGCTCGTCACAGCAGTCGCCCTGGAACGCGGGCCGACCCTGAGTGTCATCCGCCGCGTGTGCCTCCGTGTGGGGGCACTCGCACTTGGACGAACGTCTCTGGACCTGTCTCTCGCAGTAGTGCCCCAGCCCGGCCACACCGCTGGCGACGACCTGCCAGCCGAGCAGCAGCGCGAGCGTGAGGAGGCGCGACAGTCCAGACACGATGGCCCGGGTATACGCCGCGTCCGCCCCCACCGCAACGCGCGCGCACCGGGGAGAGTGTGCGCCACTGACAGGCGCCATTCGAGAACCTCGGGCTAGAGCCTGGTGCCTCGGCCGCCCAGCGCCGCGCCGCCCAGGAGGAGCACCGCCAGCACCAGCGCCACCGGGCCCAGCCAGTGACCCCACATCAGGGCCAGCCCGGGACGCACCGGCGCCGACGGCACCCGCATGACCCGAGTCCCCCGCTGGCCATCCCCGATGTCGGTGAGAATCTCCCCCGAGGCATCGATGAGCGCGGAGACACCGGAGTTCGTCACCCGCACCTGAGGCCGGCGCGTCTCGATGCTGCGAAAGATGGCGTGGGTGAGATGGAGCGCCGGCCCATGAGTGCCCGAGAACCACGAGTCATTCGACAGCGTGAGCAGCAGGTCCGCGTCCTGCCGGACCTCCTCCGCGACGTAAGAGTCGGAGATGGTGTCGTAGCAGATGAGCGGAGCGACCCGGAGCATCCGCCCATCCCTCCGCCGAAGCCCCACCGTCCGAGGGCCGGGGCCCGGCGTCCATCGCCCCGTCCAGGGAAGCCACTCACGAAGCGGCGGCGAGTCGATGAACTCAGGCACCCACTCGGTCAGCGGGAAGAGCCTCGACTTGCGATACACGGAGCGCTCGGGTGCGCCGCCGCCCTCGCGCGCCGGGGGAGACAGGAACATGGCGGCGTTGAACTCGCGCCCCTCCTCCACGTCGTAGGAGCCGAAGATGAGCGGCACACCGCGAGCGGAGACATAGCCTGAGATTTCCGCGTCGAGCTCCGCGCCCGCCTCGCTCTTGGGCACACCGAAGGGCGTCGGATACACGGTCTCGGGCCAGACGAGCACATCCAGCGGAGCCTCGCGCAGCAGCCCATCCGAGAGCGCGTAGTGCGTGTCGAGAATCATCCGCACCACTTCGTACGCGCCCCGCTCCGCCTTGAGCTTCTCGTAGTTCGTGATGTTCGCCTGCACCGCGCCCACCACCAGCAACGGCTCCGCCTGGGTCGCCTCGCGCACCTGGTGAAGCCGGACGGCGCCATAACCCACCAACCCCGAGACAAGGGCCCCGGCCGCCATCAATCGGCGCAGCGCGTACGCACCGCCCCGCGTGCGGAACGCCACCCCCGCCGCGAGCAGACACTCATTGACCAGCAGCAGCACGAGCGTGAGCCCCGCGGCCCCCGCGAGGTCCGCGCCCTGGCGAAGCCGCTCCGAGTAGACGAGCCCCTGCCCCAACGTGTCCGAGAAGGGCTTGGGCGCAAGCCACTCCACCCCCACGAACACCAGCACCCCCACCGCGGGAGGAAGCCATGACGCCTTCTTCCCCACCGCGCGCCGAGCCAGATGCCGCGCCGCCGCGGAGACCGGGAACTGGAGCTGGAGCACGGGCGCCGTGAGCAGCATCAACGTCCAGCACAACCAGAGCGGGGCGCCCGAATAGGAATGCAGGGCCCCCGGGAACCACGAGAAGACCCCCGCGCTGAACGTGGCGCTGAGCACACCGCCGAGCACCCACGCCTCGCGAGTGGTGCGCGCCGAGTCCACCGCCGCGAGCCACGGCACCAACGCCACCCAGCCCAGCAAGGTCCACGGGGCCCGAAGCAACGAGAACGCCCACAGCGCCGCGGTGGTGGCGGCGACGGCACACAGCCAACCCACGAGGCGCGACGCGCGCGAGGGCGAGCCTTCCATCAAGCTCACGCTCAAGGAGCGTCCTTGGACTCATCCGACTTGGGCAGCTCCAGCATCCGCAGGGGCAGGCCCGGAGGCGCCAGCTCCGCGGGCACCACGCGGTTCTCCGGGAGGGGAATCGGCTGGCCATTCGCATCCACCGGCTTGTGGTCCGGATGGAACATGAGGATGGCCTCGACGCGCTCACCCTCGTCCGTGGACTGGTAATGCCGCACGTAGCCTGGGGGCAGCGCGAAGTCCTCGGGGACGACGATGCCCACCTTGAGCGGCTTCGTGCCGCGTTGGTAGAGCTGAAGTCCCGTGCGCTCGGACGACGGCATGTCGGGCTCCGGAGGGGAGGGAGGCACCTCGTCGGCACCCTGCGCGACAGGTGGAGGTTGAACCACCGGCGTGGGCTTCACGGGGACACGTGGCGTGGAAGTGGGAGCCTGCGCCACCACGGGCACCACGGGCGGCGGCGCCTCGACATACGGGCCCTCCTCCACCACCACCTCGGAGCTGCTCCACCACACGCTCACCGCGACACACAGCGCGGTGAAGACCAGGGCGCCTCCCACCAACCAACGCGCGGCGCCACCTCCGGACGAAGGGCGCGGCGCGGCAACGTGGGTGACGCCGTCTCGGTCGACGCGCCGTTCAGGGGATGAGTGCTGCGGCCGCATGCTCGCCGGGAAACCTCCGCGCTGCGTATGCTACGGACACCCTCTCGCCGAGGCAATCGCAGCCACCCCACCGGCAATCGCTTTCCCCTCCTCGCGCCATGAGCACTCTCTCCGTCTATCAACTCCCTCTCAGCGAGCCCCTCCCCGCCCCCGTTCCGGACGACGCTCGCTTCACGCTCCACGCCTGGACCCCCGCGCGACGCGGTGTGGCGATGCTCGCGCAGGCCGTGGCCCTGGGCAGCCTGCTCTTCTTCATCGGCTGGTTGATGAAGGACATCCTCGCGGGAGAACAGACGCTCACCCCCGCGCCGCTCGTGCTCGGACTCCTCGCAGGCGTGGGTGGCCCGCTGCTGCTCGTGGCGATTCTGCGCTTCCTCGCCCGCGCCACGCTGGAAGTGGGCACCACGGACGTGACGCTCATCCTGCGCACGCGCGCGATGATGGAGATTCCCTTCCACACGGTGGCGGCGGTGCGGCCGTGGCGTCTGCCGCTCCCGGGGCCGGGCCTGATGCTGCGCATGACGTCGGGGCGTGCGTTGGACTACGGCCTGGAGCTCGAGGACGCGGTGCCCCTGCTCGAGGTCCTCCGCCGGCACGACGCCTCCCTGGGAGACGCGGCCTCGCATCCGGTGCTGCGTTATGGCCAGGCGCGCAAGGCGCTGTGGCGCAAGCGCTGGTATCACCTGCTCTTCAAGCTCGTGGTGTTCCCGCTGGTGCCCGCGGGCATCTTCTTCCGAGCCCACCAGTACATCGCCTTCGGAGGCGCGTTCGGCGAGTACCACCTGCTGGGGCTCGAGGCGTATCTGCGCTCGTTCGGCCGCTACTACGCACCGGTCGCGCTGAGCCTGCTGCTCATCGCGTGCCTCTGGCGCGGGGTGGCGGAGCTGGTGTCGCTCGCGGCGGCGTGGGGGGTGCCCGCGTGGACGCGCGGCGTGCGCCGGAGCGTCGAGTGGCTCGGGCGGCTCATCTACTACGTGGGCATCCTCGCCTTCACCGCGTCGCGTTTCCTCGCATAGGACAAGGCCCCCGGCTCTCGACGAGAACCGGAGGCCTTGAGTGCCACTCACCCGCGCCTCACCCGCTCGAGGCGGGCGCGAGCATCACGGCGCGGAGGGGTTGAAGCGCGTGCCTTCCCAGCCCATGCGCTCGTGGCCGGTCTTGTTCCACTCGGGGTTCTTCCCGTTGACGACCTGGCCGTCGGTGAACTGGGGCGCGCCGGTGCCGGAGCCCGAGCCCGAGAAGATGTTCACGCCAATGGTGGTGCCGAAGTACGTCGGGTGGGTGTTGTCCGACTGGATGTAGTCGTAGCTGGTGCTGGCGTTGACGAAGTGCGTGTTCGCGTCGCGCAGCGTGCCGCGCAGGGCGCCGGTGACGCGGGCCACGTACGCGTCCTCGGTCTCACCGGAGACGTAGCGAAGGGCGTCGGAGTCCACCTTGCCGTCGCCGTTGGAGTCGTAGTCGGCGGCCATCATCTCCGCGAACGAGTCCGCGCACTTGAAGCCGTACTTCTCCGCCAGGTTGCAGGTGCGCCAGTTGCTGCGGACCAGCAGGGGGAGGAACTTCACCTGCTTGTTGATGGTCGCGCCCGTTCCCGCGTCCTTGCAGCCCGTCTGCACGTTGTCCGCGTCGAAGCCGGGGTAGTAGATGTTGGAGACAATCTTGACCTTGGCGGTGGTCGCGTACTGGTTGATGGCCTGCATGGCCCTCTCCGTGTACGTGGTACAGGCCGCCAGCGCCGCCTCCAGGCCGCTGTAGTTACAGGTCCCCGTCTGGTCGGAGAACGCGCTGCGCGCCTGCAGATAGTCATTGCCGCACATCTCGAACATCACGACGCGCGTGTTGGCCGCCTGCATGTACGAGCGCTCGGAGACAATCTTGTTGTTGTAGATGTCATCCGCCTTCGCGCCGGACTTGGTGCGGCGGATGACCTCCATGTCCGTGTTCCACTCCTTCGCCAGGTACTCACCCTGCACCACGGGGGCCGCGCGGCGCGCCACGCTCGTGAGCCCACCGTTGTAGCCCGCATAAATGGAGTCGCCGTACGCCACGATGCGGTACTTCGTCGTGGACGTGGACCGGTCGATGGTCCACGACGTGTTCTGGTTGATGGTGCTCGCCATCGCGCTTCCACTCACCGCACCAGCCGCGACCACAGCGGCCAAGGACAGCCCATTGCGACGGAAGGACATGCCCGCTCTCTTTTCTTCCCACGGGGGGATGTAGGGGGAGACGGCACGCTACACGGCGTCGATTCGCGAATCACCCGCAAACTGGAATAACGCGCACAGTCAGAATTCGAGGAAGGCTTGAAACCCTGTATGACGCAATGTTGAGGTGTCTTGTTTCTGACGCATCGCGACGAGTGACGCGATGTTTCATGATGTTTCAAAAATCCCGAAGGGAGGTCTGAGTGAGGTGGACGGGGAGCGCGCGAGTCCTGGCGCAGTGGTTGGTGTTGGGGGCGGTGGTGGGGGTGGTGTGTGGGGTGGCGTCGGCGGGGTTCCTGTGGCTGTTGGAGGAGGCGACGCGGCTGCGGGAGCGCAACGACGGGTGGGTGTACGCGTTGCCGTTGGCGGGGTGGGTGTTGGGGGCGGTGTACGCGAAGTGGGGCGGGCCGGTGAAAGGGGGCAACAACCTGGTGCTCGACACGGTGCACACGGGGGATGCGCAGGTGCCGTTGCGGATGGCGCCGATGGTGTTGGTGGGGACGGTGTTGACGCACCTGTTTGGAGGGAGCGCGGGGCGGGAGGGGACGGCGGTGCAGATGGGAGGGAGCCTGGCGGACTGGGTGGCGCACCGGTTCCGGGCGGGGCCGGATTTGAGGCGGGAGTTGTTGGCGGCGGGAATCGCGGGGGGGTTCGGGTCGGTGTTCGGGACGCCGGTGGCGGGGGCGGTGTTCGGGTTGGAGGTCGTGGTGGTGGGGCGGCTGGGCTACGAGGCGTTGTTGCCCGCGTTGGTGGCGTCGGTGGTGGGGGATTTGGTGACGCGGGGATTGGGGATTCACCACACGGCGTATCCGGTGCCTGGGGCGTTGCCGTTGACGATGCCGGTGTTGGGGAAGTGGTTGGTGTTCGCGGTGGGGGTGGCGGTGGTGGCGGTGGTGTTCGTGGAGGGGATGCACCGGTGGAAGGCGTTGTTGGAGCGGCGGGTGCCGTGGTTGCCCTTGCGGATGGCGATGGGAGGCACGGCGGTGGTGCTGTTGTGGCTTTGGGTGGGGACGGACGCGTATCTGGGGTTGGGGGTGCCAGGGATTCTGCGAGCGTTCCAGGACCCGGCGCTGCCGGTGTCGGCGTTCGCGTGGAAGCTGGTGTTCACGGTGGTGACGTTGGGAGCGGGGTTCCTCGGGGGCGAGGTGACGCCGCTGTTCTTCATCGGGGCGAGCCTGGGGAATGTGATGGCGCGGGGGCTCGGGTTGCCGGTGGACCTGGGGGCCGCGGTGGGCATGGCGGCGCTGTTCGCGGCGGCGGCGAATACGCCGCTCGCGTTGTCCATCATGGCCGTGGAACTGGTGGGCGCGGGGGTGCTACCGCACGTGATGATTGTGGCGACGGTGGCGTATCTGCTGACGGGGCACCGCGGGATTTATCCCTCGCAGCGGATTGGACGGGGGAAGCATGGTTGGCCGCTGCTGGGGCGGTGGGTGCCGTTGCGGGAGATGGAAGAGGCCCGGGAGACGCCCGGGCCCCGTGGGCCTGTGAGGCCGGAGAATCAGGGCTCCGGGTAGTGGTAGACGCGGCCCTCGTCACCGACGATCCAGAACTCGCTGCCTGTCGGGTTCATCGCGATATCGCGCATCGGCCTGTTCGCAAAGGTCGGCAATTCCATCCCCTTGGCCCATCCGAACGGAGTCCAGCGCCGCAGCTTCCTGCTTGAGTTCAAATCCACCATGTAGCACTGCCCGTTCACGGGGCTCAGTGGATTGGCTCG
This sequence comes from Myxococcus stipitatus, assembly GCF_037414475.1. The sequence continues at coordinate 4,393,938 of NZ_CP147913.1, forward strand.
GTCGTACCTCATCACCACGCTGCTGAAGTCGTCAGTCCCCGCCGGGAGCGCGCCCCGAGTCCACGTCGTCCCACCATCCCAGCGCCACGCTTGCCCCGCTTCTCCCACGGCACACGCCCTGTCCTCCGCACCCATCCACACGGCTGTCGCGAAGTCCGACGAGGCAAGGGCACTGGCTGTATGCGGAACAACCGTAGTGCCTCCACCCGTGTAGGCACGGAGTCTTCCCGCTGTCCCTCCCACGGTTCCTCCCGCGGCCAGCAGGAGATTCTCCGTCAGTCCATGCAGTCCGTAGAGCTCGACAGCACCTGCGCCGGGGTCGCTCAACACAGTAATAGGTCCTCCCAACGTCCATCGAATGAGTCGCCCACCAACATCCGTCATGTAGATGTGCGTCGCCCCACCCACCTCGAACCCCACCATCCCGGTGATATCAAGGGACGGCGTATTGCCGGTCCTCGGCGGTGTCGTGCCCGGGCCACAATAGAGATTCGGATCACCATTGTGCAGAGTGATCCACCCCCCCAATCCCCCAAGGAACACGCGTCCCTGCGAGTCCACCCAGGACACCATCCAATCGTGGTTGCCACAGTTCTGCGCGTGGACGGGAAGACTTCCATCAACCGGGGCTGGCTCCACCGGATCTCCAAAGCTGAAGCTCTCGAACCTCTGCCCCGGCCCCCTCTTCACCGCCAGCTTTCCACCGGTTCCCGCAATCCACACGGGATACCCATTCGCCCCCATCGACACCGTCTTCCAGCCCTGGTTCGCTGAAGTCAGATGGTAGTCATACACGCGCTTCAGCGTGCCATTGCACACCAAGCCGTCGTCCGTGACACCGTCGCAGTTATTGTCGATGGCGTCGCACAACTCCGGGGCCCCTGGCTTCGTCGAAGGGTCCGCGTCGTCGCAGTCCGTGTGCAGATTCTCCACATGCCCTTGCGGAATCGTCTGCCCTTCACAAACCGTTGCGGCCGCCGCGCTCGAACTCCCATCCCCATCCCCATCCGCATCCGCATCCGGATAGAACAGCTTCGGCGGCTTCGCGCTGCACTCCAACGCGGTTCCCGCTTGAGTGCAGACCATTGTTCCCGTGCAGGTCTGGTTGGTACAGGAGTCTCCCTTCCCCGTGAACCCCTCATCCGCAACGCCGTCACAATTATTGTCTCGATTGTCGCAAATCTCTGTCTTCCCAGGGGTATTGAATGCCTGGTCGTCACGACAATCGAAGGCCAGATTCGGGGGCCGGTGCATGTAACCCGCGGGCCGCTGGCACTGAACGACGAGGCTGGCCTCGCTCACCGCACCATCGCCGTCCGCATCCACGTACCAATTCTTGTCGAAGCCCTCGTCCACCCCGCCCACGCAGTTGTTGTCGACCTCGTCGCAGACTTCCTGCGCATCAGGGTTGATCTCCCGATTGCTATCGTTGCAGTCCCCGGTCCGCCTCGACCAACCCATCACCGGCAGGCAGCGCTGGACCGCCTCCCCGGTGCCCATTCCATCTCCATCCGCGTCCCGGTAGAGCGTCTCCTTCGGCAGACCTTCGTCCACTCCGCCCACACAGTTGTTGTCGATGTCGTCACACACCTCGACATTGCCCGGAAACATCTTGGCCGCGTTCGGACCACTGTCATCACAGTCCGTGCCGCCCTTGTCGCCATTCTTGGCGACATACCCATCCCCGTCCTCATCCGGCGTGACGAGGCTCACCGTGTACTTCTTCGCCGACAACTCGACGTCCAACTCCGCTCGGTCCACCTCTTTTTCGTTACAAGCCCGCTCGTAAGCAGTGATGTTCACCTTCGCGCGAGAGCTCCAGCCCTCCCGACGAACCACTCGCCACACCAGCGGAGGTTCCTGCCGGGTGAGCTCCCCTCCCGTGAACCGCTGCACCACGAAGTTCGCCGCGTTGGCTCCATCCTCGGCCAACATCACAATGCAGCCCGCTTTGAAGCTCGGCGTGTAGTTGATTTCGATGGAGGCGCTTCCCTCCGCCATGATCTCGTCGATACTCGGCACGGTACAGCCGCCCAGCAGGACCAGCCCCATGACGCCCCATCTTGCCCACAGGCTCATGGCACACCTCCCGCGGCCACAGGCGCCTCTGACGGCCCCGCGAAGAACCACGTCGCCACCGCGCCCACCGCCGCCGCTGTCGCCGCACCGAAGAGGATGTTCGCCGTCCGCGCGCTATCCTGAGCCTTCGAGTGATTGGCCACCCTGTCCTCGTCGAGCATGGCGGCCCTCGCATCCTCGACCTGGCTCCTCGACGACAGCCCGAACACCGTCCCTGTCCCACTCGCGGCAACGCCCACTCCCAACAACACCCAGCTCGCCACCGGTACACGGCGCCCAGCAATCTGGATTCCCCCCGAGGCTTTCCCCGCGGCGCCATCCACGGAGTCAGGCGCCCACGGCTCCGGGGAGGCATCCTTCGTGGGAGGAGGAATCAGCGTCGGCCGGACGTCCCCCGCCAGCTTCGCATCCGGTGCGGCAGCACCGGCCTTGCGCTCATCCACCAACGTCCCGCGCACCTTCTCGCGCTGTGCTTCGAACTCACGACTCACCTTGGGCGAGACACTCAACGGGAGCTGGACATCCAGTTGGTGCTGCAGCGCATCCTGGAAGTCCTTGCGCGCCGCATCCCACCGTCCCATGTCCGCCTGGATGATGCCTCGCAGCAAGGCCATGGAGACCGCCTCGCTCGCGCCATGGGGGAGGCTGCTCGCGCGCTTCAACCGCTCCAGCGCGAGCTCATACTCGAGGTCTTCGTAGAGCCGGATGGCCTCGGCGATTTCGCGTTGAACGCCGCCTTCAGCACCGTGCGCGCGCGGCGGCAAGGCCACGACCGCGCAAACGATGACCGCAAGGATATTCCCCCACAGGCATGACTTGGACATGCCCAATTCTAGACACAAGCCCCTAACACGAGAAAAATAAGACTACCGTGTTGTGTCCAGAACATTACGGTCGGCCACGGGCTGGGGCACCGCATCGCAGAGCGAGCAGGAGGCCAGGCCACAAGCACGGCACAATGGAAGAGGCAACCCCAAACAAGCCCGTGGAACAGAGGCCGCATCTCCGCGACTGCGGGGTGGAGTCAAAACCAGACTCGCCCCCTTCGCCCTGGAGCGCCACGCCTGGGAATCCGCCCCCAAGCGTGGCACGCCAGACAAAGACAAGGACTACGGCTCCGGGTAGTGGAAGACGCGGCCGTCGTCACCGACGATCCAGAACTCACTTCCCGTGGGGTTCATCGCGAGGTCTCGCATCGCTCTGTTCGCGGTGGACGGCAAGTCCACATCCTTGGCCCACCCAAACGGAGTCCAACGCCGCAGCTTCTTGCTGGAGTTCGTATCCACCATGTAGCACTGCTCGTTCACGGAACTCGACGGATTGGCTCGGTCGTACCTCATCACCACGCTGCTGAAGTCGTCACTCCCCGATGGGAGCACTCCCCGGGTCCACGTCGTCGTCCCGCTCCCCCAGCGCCACGCTTGCCCCGCTTCTCCCACGGCACACGCCTTGTCCTCCGCACCCATCCATACAGCCATCGCGAAGTCCGACGAAGCATTGGCACTGGCTGTATGCGGAACAACCGTAGTGCCTCCACCCGTGTAGGCACGGAGTCTTCCCGCTGTCCCTCCCACGGTTCCTCCCGCGGCCAGCAGGAGATTCTCCGTCAGTCCATGCAGTCCGTAGAGTTCGACAGCGCCCGCACCGGGGTCGCTCAACACAGTCATCTCAGGCGCGCCCAACGTCCACAGAATGAGTCGCCCACCGACATCCGTGATGTAGATGTGGGTCGCTCCTCCCACCTCGAACCCCACCATCCCAGTGATATCAAGGGATGGCGTATTGGCGACCCTCGGCGGGGTGGTGCCCGGGCCACAAGTGAGAGCCGGATCGCCATTGTGCAGAGCAATCCACCCCCCACTTCCACCCAGGAACACTCGCCCCCCCGAGTCCATCCACGACACCGTCCAATCATGGTTGCCGCAGTTGCTTGCATGGCGCGGGGGGCTTCCATCAGTCGGGGCTTGGGTCGGATCACCAAAGCTGAAGCTCTCGAACTTCTGCCCCGCTCCCCTCTTCATCGCCAGCTTCCCACCGGTTCCCGCAATCCACACGGGATACCCATTCGCCCCCATCGACACCGTCTTCCAATCCTGGTCCGCTGACGTCAGATGATAGTCCGGCACTTTTTTCAACGTGCCATTGCACGTCAAGCCTTCGTCCGCGCCTCCAACACAGTTGTTGTCGATGGCATCGCACAACTCGGGCGCCCCCGGCTTCGTCGCAGGGTCCGCGTCGTCGCAGTCCGTATGCAGGTTCTCCACATGCCCTTGCGGAATCGTCTGCCCCTCACAAACCTTTGCTGCCGCCGCGCTCGAATTCCCATCCCCGTCCCCATCCGCATCCGGATAGAACAGCTTCGGCGGCTTCGCGCTGCACTCCAACCCATCTCCCGCTGAATTGCAGACCTTGATGCCTGTGCAGGTCTGGTTGGTGCAGGAGTCCCCCTTCCCCGTGAACCCCTCGTCCACACCATTGATGCAGTTGTTGTCTCGGTCGTCGCAGATCTCCTGCTTCCCAGGCGTGTTGAACGGCTGGTCATCACGACAATCGAAGTCCAGATTCGGCGGCCGACGAATGTACCCAGCGGGCTGCTGGCACTGAACCTTGAGGCTGGCCTCACTCACCGCGCCATCGCCGTCCTCATCCAGGTACCAATTCTTGTCGAAGCCCTCGTCCACCCCGCCCACGCAGTTGTTGTCGACCTCGTCGCAGACTTCCTGCGCATGGGGACCAATCTCACGATTGTTGTCGTTGCAGTCCCCGCTCTGCTTCGACCACCCCGTCGCCGGCAGGCAACGCTGGACCGCCTCCGGACCGCCCGTTCCATCTCCATCCGCGTCCCGGTAGAGCGTCTCCTTCGGCAGTCCTTCGTCCACCCCACCCACGCAGTTGTTGTCGATGTCGTCACACACCTCGACATTGCCCGGGTACATCTTGGCCGCGTCCGGACCACTGTCATCACAGTCCGTGCCGCCCTTGTCGCCATTCTTGGCGACATACCCATCCCCGTCCTCGTCCGGCGTGACCAGCGACAGCGTCTCCAGCGCCTTGCGGCCATTGCCCGACAGGTCGACGACCCGCTCCGCCCGGTCCACCTCCTTGCCGCCGCAGTTCTGCTCGTGCGCGGTGATGGTCACCTTCACCCGCGTGCTCCACCCCTCCTTGTAGATGACGCCCAACTTCAGCGGCGGCGTCTTCTTGCGAAGGTCATCGCCCGTGATTCGGATCGGCTCGACGGTGTTCTCCGCGTTGGCTTCATCCTGGGCATTCATCACGATGCAGCCCGTCTTGAAGCTCGGCGTGTACTCAATGTCGATGGGAACGTTCGCCAGCTCCTTCGACTTGGAACAGGCAACGACACACAGGGGGAGCGCTAACAGGAGAATGCGACGCATGGGGCGCACTCTACCCCAGGCCCACCCTGTCGGACCGCCTCTCGCGGCCTCCCGCACTCGCAAACCACCCACCCCGCAAAACTCCCGCGACGCCATCCAGGCATCCAGGCCCTCCTCCCCATCCCACCCTCATTCCAAGATTCCGATCAGCCCCCACCCTCTCACCCCATATCCCCAAGACTCTCGCCCACTTACGCGCGCGGCCCCACCCCTCCTTCCCCCGCCCCAACACCGCGTCACCCCCAAGTGCGAGCCGCTGTCACACATGCAACTCCCAGCCATCCTCAGGGAGCCGCCTGCGCCGTCACTCCACGCTCTGGCGCCGGCATCACCGCCACGGGCACCACCGCCGCCGTCGTCCGCTGCCGCAGCTCCGAGGACGCCACCGCGAACCCCTCCGGCAGCATCCGCAGGATGCGCTCCCGGCGGTGCTGTGAACCCGCCAGCCGCCGCTCCAAGAGCGCCTTCTCCGCCTTCCCCTCCTTGTCCAACGCCCCCTCCCGCGCCGCCAACGCCGCCAGGCGCTCCGTCACCGCCTCCACCTCCCGGTCAATCAACACCGGCTGGATGTTCCGCATCTCCTTCCGCTTCCGCCCCACCGCGTTGTTCTCAATCCACACCGGCAACACCGCCACATCCCCCACCATCACCCGCCCACCCGGCGCGGGACGCAGCAGCGTGACTCGCAACAACATCGAATCCCGCTTGTCCCCCGCGGCCCCCTTCTTCCCAGGCGCGTGGCTGTAGAAACGGTCCTGGTTCGCCACCAGGTTCCCCAGCGAATACGCAATCAACCCACGCCGCCCATCCGCGGTGGAGTACCCCTCCAAGGGTTGCAACACATGCGGATGGTGCCCCACCACCGCCAACGCCCCCGCCTCCAACATCGCCCGGCCCAGCTTCTGGTCATCCGGGTGCGGCTTGTCGCTGTACTCCGTCCCCCAGTGCACCAGCACCACCAGCGCGTCACACCGCCCCGCCACCTCGCGCACCTTCTCCACCGCCTCCTCGGTCGTCAGCCCCCGGTGGAACCGATGCACCGGATAGGGCACGAACGCCACGTGCGGCGCCTCGTCATCCTTCGGATTGCTGAACCCGTTCAGCCACCGCGTGAAGGACAAGAACCCCACCTTCATCCCCCGCGCCTCCACGAAGACCGGCTCCCACGCCGCGCCCTTCGTCGCCCCCGTCCCCGTGTGACGGATTCCCGCCGCGTCCAGATGCCGCAGCGTCTCCACCAACCCCGTCGGGTGTTGGTCCCTCGCGTGGTTGTTCCCCGTCGACACCACCTTCACCCCGGCCCCCGCGAGCGCCCGAGCCATCGCCGAGGGCGCGTTGAACAGCAGCTCCCGCGTCACCGCCTTCTTGTTGTCCGTGACGGGCGTCTCCAGATTCACCACGCCCACGTCCGCCGTGCGCAGCACGTCCGCGATGGGACCAAAGATGTGGTCCCACCCGTCGTTGTTCAGCGACGGCGCCACCCCACCCTCGGGCGGCACCGTCCCCGAGCGCGCATGCAACCGCGCCACCTCCTTCACCTCCCCATGCGGAATCACATCCCCGCCGAACACCAGCTCGACGGGGTGCGGGGACGAGGCGAACAACAGAGGAACCAGCAGCAGCGCGGGCGAAGGCACGCCCCCTACCTTACTCCACGACCTCCCCCGCCAACCGGGGCCGAGGCCGCGCGTTCACCTCCACCAGCACCCCGCCCGGCGCCTGGCAGTACACCATCGTCCCTCGGTTGTTGCGCACCACGTCCGAGACCTCCAGCCCCTCCGCCCGGGCCCTCGCGTGAAACGCCAACACCGTCTCCACGTCGTCCACCAGGAAGCCCACGTGGAAGCCCTCGGGGAACTTCTCCTCGGGGCGCTTGAGCCGCTGCAGCACCAGCACCAACCCCTCCCGGTCATTCAGGATGGCGATGGCCGGGGAGGCGCGATTGCTGGTGTGCTCGAACCCGAAGTGGCGCTCGAAGAACGCCGCGGTGCACTGCACGTCGGGGACCTGCAAGTCGATGTGATTCAGCTTCATGGTGAGCCCTCGGGGCAAGCGAATGCCCTCAAGGCCGTGGGTTCTCATCCGTGAAGGAGGAACAAGCGCTCCCAACCTGGGAGTGACCGGGGCTCACCGAACCGGTCCGCCGTTTTTCGACCGCCTTCACCATAAGCCGGACCCACCAACCCGACGCAAGCCGGAAGTTCCGGCTCGACGCGAGACACCCTTCCTCGCGCCGGCCGGAACCCCTCACTTCATGACAGGACTACTCTTCCAGCGCGTTCGGGTAGCCCACCGACCCGATGTACGCGGGGTGATTCGGATTGCACTCCGCCCCGACATCCGCGCAGGTGATGACGCCCGTGAAGACGCGGTCTGGTAAGCTGAACCGCTTCACCGTCACGGTGTATGGCACCGGATTCGCGGCGCTCGGCGTCGGCGAGAAGTTGGCCGCCTTGAGGCAGATGTCATACAGCCCCGTCGGCGGGATGTAGCCCTCTCGCCAGATGATGTTCTCCGGCCCCAATCCACTCGACGCATCCTGGTCCAGCTCGCCGTAGTCGGTGCTCGGCCCCGGCCCACGATTGTCGTAGTAGATGTACTTGCCCGTCGCGGTCCGGACCACCAGGTCCGCGTCGCCATTGCGGCCCCACATCGCCGTGATTTGCAGCTTCCCGTGGCCACCGCCGCCGCCTGAGCAGACCCCACCCGTACACGTCCGGCCCGGACCACAGACATTGCCACAGCCACCGCAATTGTTCGCATCACAGGACGTGTCCACACACGCGTTGCCACACCGGGTGGTGGGCGGCGGGCAGCTCACCGGCGAGCACTGGTAGCTCCCCTGCGTGTTCACACACTGGCTCCCCGGAGGGCAGTTCGCCGTCCCATTGGCGCACTCGTCAATGTCCGTACACGTCCGCCCATCGCCTGAGTACCCCGGCCTGCACGTGCAGGTGTAGCCCCCGGGGGTGTTCGTGCAGTAGGCATGAGGCGAGCACTGCGCCGTGCCGTTGGTGCACTCATTCACATCCACACACTGGCTGGGCTGGCCCTGGCACGTATAGCCAGGCTCGATGACGCATAATGGACTGCATCCGTCGCCGGCCACGCGGTTGGCGTCGTCGCACTGCTCACCCGCGCTCAGCTCCCCATCGCCGCACACGGCCGAGTTCGCCATGCTCGTCGCCTCGATGGCGTCCACCTGATAGAGCGAGAGCAGCGCGCTGCGCAGCCGCACGTACCGGTACGGCGTGGTGCGGTGATAGGGCACCAGCGCGGAGTGAATCCCCAGCCCCAGGTCGATGAGGCTCACCTGCGACGAGATGATGACACTCATGTCCGCGCGCAGGAACTCCACCTCCGCCACCACCGACAACGACAGGCCCCGGTAGTAGATGCGCAACGGACCGTTGCCCTCTTCTCCCGCCCCCATGTCCAGCAGCAACGAGCCGCCCAGCAGCCCCAGGAAGTTGGCCGTGTTCCCATCCGGCGGGCCCACCGCGTTCTCCGGACTGCCCACCAGGATGATGCCTCCTTGCACCACCGCATCCGCGTACGGGTCCCCCGCCAATGGGGACTTCTGCTCAACCACTTGCCCCTCGGGAGGGAGCTCTTCGCCCTCGGGTACCGCCCCGCATGCACTCACCATGGAGAATGCCAGGACCGCGCTCAACCACCGTGCCACTGAGACACTTCGATGGACCTTCATGTTCGCTCCATTCCACTCGACCGGCTGGACGAAGCCCCTGCCCAGGTTGACTCGCACTGGTGGGGGCTGCGTCGTGCCCCATGAAACGCACGACGGCCCATTCCTGCGGAGCCCCAACTGGAATTAACCGCATTTCATGTAAAACCAAAAACAATACAGACGTCCGCTGCAACCCTGCCGCATGACAGTCGACACCGGGTTTGCGGACCTCGCTACACTTGATACATCGGTGTCTGTCTAGTCCCAAGGATTGAGAGGCCGTGAAACGCCGGGCTCCGACCTGGACCTGAAGGGACCCACAGGTATGGCCAGGCATCAGCCCGCATGTCCACGGGCCTCGAGCGGTGTCTGGGGAAACCCGGACCCTCTCCGGCGCGGCTGGAAAGGGTCCGGGGAGGATTCAGCCCCGTGTTTCAGGGGGCATTGAAGGTCCCGATGAAGGAGGGGCTCTCCGGCGTGCACGGCTGGAGGAGCTGCGGCAGGGTGAATGTCTTTGAGAGGGTGAGGTCCGCCTGACCGCTCCTCCGGATGCGAACGCTCACGCTGACAGGGTCCAGCGGGCTCACCAGCGGGAGGAAGGCCGTCACCGCCGCGCAGACCCGATAGGCCCCCGTCGGCGGCGTCACGTCATCCGCCCAGAAGATGTTCTCGGGCCCCTTGCCCAGCTGGTCGTCGATGTCGAGCTGGCCGAAGTCCGTCTGCGGACCGGGCCCGGTGTTCGCGAAGGAGATGAGCTTGCCGGTGGGCGTGAGGACCAGGAGGTCCGCGTTGCCATTGCGGCTCCACGTCATCGTCACCTGGAGCTTCTTCTCTCCACGGCACACGCCCGCCGCGCAGCTCTTTCCCGCCGCGCAGGCGTTGCCACACGTGCCGCAGTGGCTGTTGTTCGACTGGACGTCCACGCACGCCCCATCACACGTCATCCTCGGCGGCAGACATCCGGGCAGGCACGCGCCCAGCGAACAGCTCGTCCCCGTCGCGCAGACGTTTCCGCACGTGCCGCAGTGGCTGTCGCAGGACAGGACGTCCACACAGGCCCCGTCACACATCATCCGGGGCGGCAGACACACCACCTGCAAGCACGCGCCCAGCGTACACGTCGTCCCCGCCGCGCAGACGTTTCCACAGGTGCCGCAGTGGTTGTTGTCCGACAGGACGTCCACGCACTCCCCATCACACGTCATCCTCGGCGGCAGACACACCGGAGGCAGACACACGCCCGCGGTGCACGTCGTCCCCGCCGCGCAGACGTTTCCACAGGTGCCGCAGTGGTTGTTGTCCGACAGGACGTCCACGCACGCCCCACCACACGTCATCCTCGGCGGCAGACATGCCGGTGGCAGGCACACGCCCAACGTACAGCTCGTCCCCGCCGCGCAGACGTTTCCGCACGTGCCGCAGTGGCTGTTGTTCGACAGGACGTCCACGCACTCCCCATCGCACGTCATCCTCGGCGGCAGACACGACGGCAGACACAGGTAGCTTCCGGGGAGGTTGACGCAGACCTCGGCGGGAGCACACGTGTCCGTTCCCTCGGCGCACTCGTCGATGTCCGTGCACACGCTCGGCGCGCCGGTGCAGCGGAAGCCCGGCTCCACCTGGCACAGGAGACTGCACCCATCCCCCGGGAGGATGTTGCCGTCGTCACACGTCTCGGTGCCGGTAATCCGCCCATCCCCACAGAGCGACGGCAGCGACGGCAACGTCGTCACCGCGTCCACTTGGAACGACACGAACGGCGCGCTCCACACCCTCACGTATCGATACGTCTTCAGCGGCTGGAGATAGGGAACCAACCCCACCTGCGGCCCCGGCCCCAGCCCCACCAGGTCCAGCAGCCCATAGGCCACCACCGACCCATCCGCCGCGAGGAAGTCCACGTGTGTCTGCGCCGGCAGAAGCAGCCCCTGGTAATTCACCGTCAGCGGCGCCCACCCCTCCTGCCCCGCGCCCATGTCCAGCACCAGCGCCGTGCCGAGGACTCCCAGCACCGTCGCCGCCTTCCCATCCGGCACCCCCAGCGCATCCTTCGCGTTGAGCACCGTGAGCCACGACGTTCCCGGCCCCACCGCGTCGGCCGCGTTCACCAGTCCGTCCTTCGACGTCACCGGCGCCTCGCTCGCCGACTCCGGCCCCTCGTCCTCCGGGACCCGCTCCCCACCACACGCCCCCAACACCAGACACAACAAGACGCCCCATCTCAGGCCCACGCGCTTCATGCAAACCACTTCCCCCTCATGAGCGAAGGCGGCACTGCGTGTGCCTTTGCCCCCTTCAAGAGGATGGGAAGCTAAGAGCCGGCGTCTCCCCCGAACACCCGCCACGGATTCGCGGCAGGTGTCTCGCGCTCAACGCCTTCGGCGACTCCCGCCACGGCGCCGTGGCGGATGTCACTCGCTCAACACGGGCCCCGCGCCGGGCGCTCACCTCGAGCCTCCTCGGGAGGCCGCGGCCCGCTTCGCCTACTTGGTCCCGAAGAGGCGGTCTCCCGCGTCGCCCAGGCCCGGGATGATGTAGCCGTGCTCGTTCAGCCGCTCATCCACCGCGGCCGTGTACACATGGACGTCCGGGTGGTGCTCGCGCAAGGTGGCCAGCCCCTCCGGACACGCCAGGAGACACACGAAGCGCAGCGAGCCCGGCTTGCTCTTCTTCAGCCGCTGGAGCGCCGCCACCGCCGAGTTGCCCGTGGCGAGCATCGGGTCACACACCACCACGTCGCGGTCCGCCAGCTGCCCCGGCACCCGGTAGTAGTACTCCACCGGCGTCAGCGTCTCCGGGTCTCGATACAACCCGATGTGTCCCACGCGCGCCGACGGCACCAGTTGGAGCATCCCGTCGAGGATGCCCTGCCCCGCGCGCATGATGGCCACCAGCACCAGCTTCTTGCCCTCCAGCATGGGCGCCCGCATGGGCGCCATGGGCGTCTGGATGTCCTCGTCGGCCAGCTTCAGGTCTCGAAAGGCCTCATACGCCAGCAGCAGGGAAATCTCCTGGAGCAACGTCCGGAAGGTCGCCGTGCTCGTCTCCACCCGCCGCATCAACGTCAGTTTGTGTTTCACCAGCGGGTGGTCCACCACGGTGCAGTTCGGGAACTCCATGTGTCCCTCCTCGAAGCCAGCGTTGGTCAGAACACCGTTCCGTCGCTCTCGACGCGAATCGGTGGCACGCCACCGGGACGCAGCTCGGCCGCCACCTTGCGGCCCGCCGTCCACGTCCCGCCTTGAAGCACCTTCCCCAGGGGCAGCTCCTCGTTGCTCATCCCCAACCGCCCCCGCACCAACGCGGCGACGCGGTCCAGCAGCGCCACCGTCAGCGCGCGCCACTCTACAATGGGCTCCTCGCTGGGGTGCAGGACCTCCCGCGTGAGCCTCACATCCCGAGGCACCAGCACCCCCAGGTCCACGAAGAGCCCTCCGTTGCGGTACTCAGGCAGTCCGGTGAGCCCATCCAGCTCCACCACCCGCACGCCCGCCTCCGCCAGCGGCTCCACCAGCGAATACGTCAGCCATTGGGACAACTTGTGGAAGGGCACCAGCGCGTCCACGCTCTCCACCGGCCCCAGCGCGGAGTGCGGCCACACGTCTCCCAGGTTCACCGCGTCCACCATCACCCGCCCCGGCCAGATGGGGCCGAGCAGCTCCAACACCAGCCCCAACAACTCGGAGGCGCGCGCGCTGCTCCCCTGCGCGACGACGATGTCGTGCAGCGCGCCGGGCCTGGGCAACACCCGCGACAGCCCGTGCATCAGGTGCAGCCGCCCCTCCAGGCCATCCAGCGGGTTCGACTCGGAGACCTGGAGCCCGCGCGCCAGGGACTCGCGAGACAGCCGCCCCAGCGCCTCCGCGTCCGCGCGCAGCGGCCAGTCCGGGTCCGACGAGAAGACGCCATCCATGAACATGCGGAAGCTGGCCACGGCCAGCCCCTCCGAGCGCGCCCACGTCCCGCCTCCCTGCTCGCGGTAGCGCCACTTGGGTCCGCTGCCCGCGTCCAGGAGCACGCTCACCACGGCCAGGTCCAGCTTCGCCCGCGCGCGCTCCTGCGGCGTGGCGTCCTTCAGCCGCGCCTCCAGCTCCGCCACGCGCGCCACCCCACCCGCGTCGAAGTGACGCCAGCGGCTGTGCAGCGGAATGTCCAGCGTGGGGTATGCCTCGCGGGTGACCTCCAGCACCGCGTCCACCACCGCGGGCAGCCGCGAGGGTTCGACGCGGAAGTGCGTCAACTTGCCCGCGAGCCCCAGGTCGAGCAGTTGGTGGCACCGCTCGCGAATGGCCGCCGGCGTGCGCAGCCACGCCACCGCCGGAGAGACCTCCGGCCTCGAGTGCGAATGCTCAGGCATCGAGCTCCCTCCCCTTCACCTGCGTCAGGCCCGCGGCGTCCGCCACCGGCCCCTTGGTGAAGTAGCCCGCCGCCTTCTTCGCCTCCATCTCCACCTTCGCGTCCGCGGGGATGAGCTCCTCCGGGATGGGGACTCGCTCGAGGATTTCAATGCCCGAGCGGACGATGGCGTCGTGCTTCATGTCGCTCATCGACACGAAGCGGTGGATGCGGGTGATGCCCAGCCAGTGCAGCACGTCCGGCATCAGCTCCTGGAAGCGCATGTCCTGCACGCCGGCGACACACTCGGTGCGCTGGAAGTAGGTGGCCGCGGAGTCGCCGCCCTCCTGCCGCTTGCGTGCGTTGTAGACCAGGAACTTGGTCACCTCGCCCAGCGCCCGGCCCTCCTTGCGCAGATACACGATGATGCCCGCGCCGCCGGCCTGCGCCGTGCGGACGCACTCCTCGATGCCGTGGGCAAGGTATGGACGGCACGTGCAGATGTCGCTGCCGAACACGTCCGAGCCATTGCACTCGTCATGCACGCGCACCGCCAGCGGGATGTCCCGGTTGGACACCGAGGAGACCTCGCCGAACGCATACAGCGTGAGCCCGCCGATGGGCGGCAGGAAGACGTGCAGGTCCGGGCGCGTAATCAGCTCCGGGAACATGCCGCCCGTCTGCTCGAAGAGCCCGCGGCGCAGCGCGCTCTCCGTCATGCCGAAGCGCTTCGCGATTCCCGGCAGGTGCCACACCGGGTCCACCGCGGCCTTCACCACCTTGATGTCGCCGTTGGCCGTGAGCAGGTCTCCATCCGGCTTGAGCCGGCCCGCCTCCACCGCGTCGCGCAGCTCCGGCAGGTTGATGTGCGCGCGCGTGACGGCGATGGTGGGCCGGAAGTCGATGCCCTGCTCGGCGTGCGAGCGGAAGGCCTGCGGCGCCACCGCGCCCCACGGGTCCAGCGAGACGATGCGCTCCGGGTCGCTCCACGACGGATGCGGACCAATCTGCGCCGCGGGAGACGTGTCCTTGAGGTCCGCGCGGTGGTCCTGCGGCAGCATGCCCGCCGCCACGGCCAGCGCGCGATACACGGCATAGGAGCCCGCATGCGTGCCGATGACGTTGCGGTGCGCGGGCTCCGTGAGCGTGGCCACCACGGGGCCGCGGCGAAGCGGGTCCGCCTCTCCCCAATGGATGGCGACACCGGGCGTGTCCCCATCGGGATGAGAGGTGAGGCGGATGTGATTGACGGGCTTCTTGTCTGCCATGGAAACGCACTCCTTGCGGGCGCGATGGGAGCTCGAGCGAAGTAGAGCGGAGAGGACGGAGGATCAGCTCATCCAGGAGCCGTCCGTGCGGGCCGACCACTTGCGGGTGACCTTCTTGAGCTGCGTCCAGAAATCGAGGCTGGAGGGCCCGGTGATATCTCCGTGGCCGAAGCGCGACTCCCCCGTGCCGCCGAAGGAGAAGGGCTCGCGTGGAACGGGGACACCCACGTTGACGCCCACCATGCCCGCGTTGACGCCCTCCACCACCGCCTGCGCCACCGCGCCGCTGGTGGTGAAGATGGACGCGGCGTTGCCATAGGGCGACGCGTTCTCCACCGCCAACGCCGCCGACAGCGTGGGCACGCGGATGATGGAGAGCACCGGGCCGAACAGCTCGCGCCGCGCCGCCTCCATGTCCGGCCTCACGTGGTCCAGGATGGACGGGCCCAGCCAGTGGCCACCCGCCCACGCCTCGCCCTTGGGACGCTTGCCGCGTCCATCGAGCACCACGCTCGCGCCCTCGGACTCCGCCCGGGCGATGGCCTGCTCCAGCCTGTCCACCGAGCCCTTGTCGATGATGGCGCCCATCCCCGGCCCCACCTCGAGCTTCTCCGCGCGGCGCACGATATCCGTGAGCACCTGCCCCACGTCGCCCACCGCGACCAGCACGCTGCCCGCCATGCAGCGCTGCCCCGCGCAGCCGGTGAACGAGTCCACCACCGCCTGCGCCGTGAGCTCCGGGTCCGCGTCCGGGGCGATGATGAGGTGGTTCTTCGCGCCGCCCAGCGCCAGCACGCGCTTGCCGCGCTCGCTGCCCCGCACATAGACCTGCCGCGCCACCGCCGAGGAGCCCACGAAGGCCAGGGCCTTCACGTCCGGGTGCGCCACCAGCGCGTCCACCGCCTCCTTGCCACCGTGGACGATGGAGAAGACGCCCGGGGGATATCCCGCCTCGCGCATCAACTCACCCAGCGCGCACGCGGTGAGCGGCACCTTCTCCGACGGCTTCAAGATGAAGACGTTGCCCAGCGTCACGGAGATGGGGAACATCCACATCGGCACCATCGCCGGGAAGTTGAACGGGGTGATTCCCGCGACGATGCCCATGGGCTCGCGGCGGTACTCACAGGTGACACCGCGGCTGACCTCCAGATGCGAGCCGCTGTCCAGGTTCTGCAACGACAGCGCGAACTCACACACCTCCAGGCCCTTGAGCAGACCCGCGCGAGCCTCGGCCACCGTCTTGCCGGCCTCGCTTGCGGCCAGGTTCGCCAGCCGGCTCAGGTCCTTCTCCAGCAGGTGCCGGAAACGGAAGAGGTGCTGCGTGCGCTCGCGCAGCGGCAACATGCGCCAGGACGCCAGCGCGGGACGCGCGGCCTCGACGACCTGGTCCACACCCGCGGCGGAGGTGAGAGGGACACGGCCAATGACGGTGCCGGTGTACGGGCTGCGCACGTCGAGCAGCGTCGCGCCTTCCGGCATCCGCCACTCGCCTCCCGCCAGGTTCCGACACAGGACGACGTTCTCGGGAAGCTCCACGAACGACAAGCGCACCCTCCGGCGGTGAGTGAGGACGTGCGGCTCATCGTATCCGTGAAGACAGACAGGTAAGCAACCCACCCCCCTCGAAACCCTCGACACTCCACCGCCGAGTGTCCGTCACCCCAGCACTTCGCCTGTCCGATACAGGACCCGCCTCCCCGCGAGGCATGCGACGCGCGGGCCGCACCGCGTCAAGAATTGAACGGGGTGGGTCTGGACTCAGGCGGGGACAATGTCTTTCAAGTCCGAGTGGAAGAAGACACTCCGGATTGAAGCCGGGTGAGGACGGAGGTGTCCTCGCCGTCCAGGGTGGCCCCCAGGGATTGGGCCTCGGCGTACAGCGCGAGTGCGTACCGGAAGCGGACAGCCGCCGTCGCGGGGTCTCCCTGGTCCTGGTGCAGCTCCCCATCCTCCGCCACGAGCCGGGCGAGCACCTTCACCCTCGACGGCTCTCCCAGGAGGCGCGCGGTGGAGGAGGCGTCCACCATGAGCAGGGCGTCGTACTCCATGCCCAGGGTGTCGAGCGCGGTGGCGCGCAGGAGTCGGGCCGCGTCGTCGAAGCGCTTCTCGCGGCGGGCCTTGAGGAGCCGGGCCAGCGCGGCGGCGAACTGCTCGACGAGTCGCTCGATGTAGTCCTTGCGGATGGACATGGGAGAAGGCTGACCTCGGCGGGTGGAACACGCAAGCACCAACCCCCGGAGTCCCAAGTGGGCAGGGGTGCCCCTTCGCGAATGACACCCACTGCCGCTAACGTGCGGCACCTGACTCTTGTTGGCTGGGGGGCGGTTCATGAGCCGGAGCGGAAGCAATGCGGAAGCAGCACGCGTGCGGTGGTTCGTGGCGGGGGCGTTCTCCTCCACGCCCACGGGGCGGCGCTTTCACCTGACGCCAGACACCTTCGCGAGCGAGCTGGCCAAGGCCACCCGCCAGGTGCGCGTCACCGTGCCGGACCGGCTGGGCGCGGCGGACACCTGTCCGGTGGAGCTCTCGTTCGAGCGCCTGCGTGACTTCAGCGTGGCGGAGGTGCTCCCGCGCCTGCCGAGGCCGCGCGAGCTGCATGCGCTGCGAGACACCCTCATGGGCCCCATGCCCTCCGAGGAGGTCGTCCAGCGCGTGACGCGCATCACGGGACCCGGGCGACTGCCGGACGCCGTGGCCGCCGCGCTCCGCGACGCGGAGCCTCGTGCCTCCGCGCCTCCGCCAGGCGCGGCCACGGGAGATGAGTCGCTGGTGGAGAGCCTGCTTCAACAGGCGGAGAAGGCCTCTGCGACGCAGAACGCCTCGCGCGCCGTCAGCGCGTTCATCAAGGCCATCAATCCCAGTCCGCGGTCCTCCACGGCCTCGGGGCCCACGGGCGCCGCGCGCAAGGCGGTGAAGGACCTGGTCGACGAGACGCTGCTCCGATGCGCGACGGACGTGCTCATCGCGGAGCCCGTGGCCCGGCTGGAGTCCGCGTGGCGGGGGCTGAAGTGGCTGGTGGACCAGTGCCCCACGTCCGCGGGCATGGCGGTGGAGGTGCTCGACGTGAGCCGCGCGGAGCTGCCGGGCGCGCTCGAGGAGGCCCTCTCCGGCGAGCCCTTCGAGCGGCCCGACGCGGTCTTCGTGGTGGACACGAATGACGACGTCGCGGTGCTGGCCCGCCTCGCCGCGTTGGGGGAGCGCGCGCAGCTCCCCATCATCGCCGCCGTGGCGCCGTCGCTCCTGGGCCTGTCTCCGGATGAGCTCTCGCTGGGCCTGGATGACGGCCGCGAGAAGGTCGCCGAGGCGTGGAAGGAATTGCGCCAGGACGAGTCCTCGCGGTGGCTGTGCGCGGTACTCAACCGCGTCGTCGTGGCCAACGAGGCGAAGGCGAAGCGGTGGGCGTTCACCAGCCCCGCGCTCGCGGTGGCGGCCATGCTCGCGGCCAGCTTCCGGGAGACACGCGCCTTCGCGCGCATCGTGGGCCAGCCCGGGAGCGTGCGTGCGCCCGCGCTCTGGGAGGTGCCCGCGGGCCGGGACAAGGGCCTGTCCATCCCCACGGAGACGTTCCTGCCCATCCGCGCGCAGACGAAGCTGGAGGCCCACGGGGTGCTGGGGCTGGGCAGCCGGCGCGACGCGGACGCGGTGCTGCTGGCGGCGGCGCCCATGGCCTTCGGCGGAGGCTACGCGGTGCCACTGCCCGCGCAGGTGCTCACCGGCCGCATCGTCCGCTTCGCCACGTGGGTGAGGGACCAGCTCCCTCCAGGCTCGGGCAACGTGGAGGTGGCCGCCATCTTCTCGCAGGCCGCGGAGGTCTTCCTCTTCCAAGGCGCCAGCGAGCAGGGACAACTGCACGGAGAGCTGGTCCCCACGGACCACGGCCCCGGGGTCCACGTCACCGCCACCGTGCGCCCGGAGCACGCGGGCACCCGCTTCCAGCTCGCCTTCACGCTGCCCATGCGGGGCTGATGGCGACGGGCTCCGGGAGGGCGCGAGCACACGCCCTCCGGAGACATGGTGGTTACGGAGTCGAGCCCTTCAACGGCATCACATACGCCTCCAGGGACACGGAGGGCAGGACCATGTCTCCCGCGGGCTCACGCAGGTAACCGCGGTTCATGTACATGCGCGCCACGCCCTCGACGCCCAGCCGGACGTGGAGGCAGATGGCCTCCACGCCCCAGCTCCGGGCCAGGTTCTCCGCGGCGTCGAGCAGCGGCCGGCCCAGCCCCTTGCCATGCATCTTCACCGAGGTGGCCAGGCCTCGCAGGTCCGCCGCGTTGGGCAACCACGCCTCCGACCCCGGCGCCCCTGGAGGAAACAACGCCACCGTCCCCACCACCTCGCCGTTGAGCTCGGCCACCATCACCGTGGCGACCTTGCGCCGCGCGGCCACGTCCCTCAGCTCGCGCTTGCGCTCCTCGGTGTAGACCAGTTCGGGGAACTTCTTCGCATACTGGGAGATGAAGGCCTCCACCAGCAGCTCCCCCACCACCTCATCGTCCTCGGGCCGCGCCTCACGGACAACCACCTGCCCCAATACATCCTGTGCACTCATATGCCCCCGGCCCATACCACGGGCCCACCAGGAGCGCCTCCCTCTCCCAACCCGCTCGGTGCCCCTCCCCACGGCACATCGCTTGCCACGACCAACAGCTTCGGCGCGGGCTTGTACGCAGGCGAGCGCTTCTCCTTCGGCGAGCGCCCCCTCCAAGGTGTCTTCCTCTCCGCCCCGGGAGCCCTGACCTGGTTCGACTCCCAATCCGACCCCGGATACGAAAGGAGCGGCAGCCGTCAGTCCCTGGGGGGGCTGGTGGGCTACTCCCATGCGTTCGCGAAGCGCTGGCTCGTCTCCGTCGGCGCGGGCGTCCAGCACGTGGTGACCCGGACCCAGAGCAAGCCGCCCCTGCTTCCCGTCTGCATCTACCTCGTGTGCCTCAGGGAGCCCGGAGAAACCGTGCGCACGGAGAAGGAGACCGTCGAACCCCTCGTCCAACTGGGAACCACTTTCAGGTTCTGAGCCCGGACACCCGAATCCAAGACAAAAGTTTCACACACCCGGCGGAACCGGATGTCTAACTTTTCAACCCAGACGTATCTGGGGTGTCCTGATAAATCTCAGTTGTCTTTCATTGCCGGCGACAGCATCTTGTCGGGGCCGTACGGACACACATTCAGGAGACAAACACCATGTCGGCTCGAAAGACCCTCCGTGTTGCCGCTGTCCTCGCCGCCACCGCCGCTGTCTTTACCGTGACCACGGGCTTCAAGCCGGCGGCCCCTGCCTCCGAGTGCGCCCCGATTTGTTACAAGCACCCCATCACCGGCCAGCTCATCTGCACGGCTCCCTGCCCGTAGGCCTCCGCGCCCTTCCGGGCACGGCGTAGAAGTTCAAAGGGGCCTGGTCCGCGCATGACGCGGAGCAGGCCCCTTCTCACGAGACACGGGTGGATTTCCGGTGGCGCATTTACTCCGTGCGCATCGCCTCCACGGGGTCCAGCTTCGCCGCGCGCGCGGCCGGGTAGATACCGAAGCCCAGGCCCACACCGCTGCTCATCGCCAAGGACAACCACACCGCCCAGGCCGGGACCTCGGTGGGCAATCCAATCACCCACCGCACCAGGTGGGACGCGCCGATGCCCAGGGCCACCCCCAGCGCGCCGCCCGTCAGCGACAGCACCACCGCCTCCGTGGCGAACTGCGCCAGGATGCGCCGCTTCTTCGCGCCCAGCGCCTTGCGGATTCCAATCTCCCGCGTCCGCTCCGTCACGGCGACGAGCATGATGTTCAGGATGCCGATGCCCCCCACCAGCAGGGACAAGAGGCACACCCCGAAGCTGGCCGCGGAAATCACCTTGGACATGCCGTTGAACATCTCCGTGGCGCTCTCGTTGGAGAACACGAAGAAGTCATCGGGCGCCAGCGGCGCCAGGCCGTGCCGCCGGCGCATCAGGAGGGTCACCTCGTCCTCCGCGCGCTTGAGCACCTCCGCCGTGTGCGCCTGGACGCTCACCCGGTAGTCCCCCACGCCGAACAGCGGCTTGAAGGTGGTCAGCGGAATCATCACGCTGTTGTCCTGTCCGCCCCCGCCCAGGAAGCTCCCCTTGCGCAGGAGCGTCCCCACCACCAGGAACGTGCGGCCCTTCAACCGGAACGACTGCCCCAGCGCCTGCGTGCCGGGCCACAACACGTCCGCGATGTTCTGGCCAATCACCGCCACCTGGCGGCCATCCATGTACTCCACGTCCGTGAAGGCGCGCCCCGCCGCCACCATCACCGAGTTCGTCTGGAAGTACTCCGGCGTCCCCGCCCACACGCCGATGTTGGCGCGCGTCTCACGCAGCGCCGTGTAGAGCTTCTGTCCGCCCTTGGAGTCCTCGCCCGCCGCCGTCAGCACCGAGGGCAGCTTGCGGATGGCCTCCAGGTCCGCCTCCGTGAAGCGCGGCCGCTTCGCCAGCTCCGCCGCCGACAGGCTGCCCGCGCCGAAGGGCAGCCGCTGCACCTGGAAGCAGTTGGCGCCCAGCTCCGACATGTTCTCGTTCACCTGGTTGCGCAGGCCCTCGATGATTCCCATCATCGACACCACCGTGGTGGCGCCGATGACGATGCCCAGCAGCGTCAGGAAGGAGCGCAGCGGGTTGGAGACGAAGGTCCCGAACGCCAACCGCAAGGTATCCAGCAAGGCCATCATGGAAGGTGTTCCTCAGTCGTGGCGGAGCGCTTCCACCGGGTCCAGGTTCGCCGCGCGCGCCGCGGGCCAGATGCCGAACAGCAGGCCCACCGCCGCCGCGAAGCCCACGCCTCCCACGATGGTCAGCGGCTTCACCGCCGCCGCCAGGGGCGTAATCCACGACACCGTCTTCGCCAGCCCCAAGCCCACCAGCGTCCCCATCACCCCGCCCACCGCGGACACACTCGCGGCCTCCATCAGGAACTGGAGGATGATGGTGCGCTTCCTGGCCCCCAGCGCGCGCCGCACGCCAATCTCCCGCGTCCGCTCGCGCACCGACACCAGCATGATGTTCATGATGCCGATGCCGCCCACCAGCAGCGTAATCAACCCCACGCCCGTGGCCGCGCCGTACAGGGCGCCCGTGAGCTGCGCGTACATGTTGGCCAATTGCTCGGGGCGGTTGAGCGCGAAGTCGTCCTTGGCCCCGGGCGGCGTCCTGCGCTCGCGGCGCAGCGTGGCGGCGAGCAGGTCCTGCGCCTTGAGCACGTTGTCGGGTGAGTCCACCATCACGTTGATGACGGGCGAGTTGCGCTTGCCGAAGTGCGTCTGGAAGGAGCGGTAGGGAATCAGCACCTGGAGGTCCTGGTTCTCCCCCAGCACCGTCCCCTTGGACTCCATGACGCCCACCACGCGGTAGGGCTTGGTGCCCAGCACCATCCGGTGGCCCACCGGGTTGAGGCCCGGGAACAGCGTGCGCGCCACCTCCGAGCCCAGCACCACCACCTGCGAGCGCGTCTCCACGTCCGCCGTGGTGAGGAAGCGGCCCTGGTCCACGTTGAGCGACGAGATGAGGGCCACCTCCGGCGTGGAGCCCAGCACCACCACCGAGGCCATCCGCCGCTCCAGGAACCGCGCCTCCACCCGCTCGAAGTAGATGGGCGCCACGGCCACCACGTGCTCGGAGGACTTGAGGATGGCGGGGACCAGGTCCGCCGACAGGTTCTTCCGGTTGCGGTACTCCCACCAGTCCCCGCCCATGGCCCAGGGGAACTTGGAGACCTGAATCGTGTTGGAGCCAATCTGCGCGAGCTGGTCCGCGAATGACTGGTTGATGCCCTGGATGATGCCGACGATGGCCAGCAGGGTGCAGACCCCCACCCCGATTCCCACCGTCGTCAGCACGGTCCGCAGGCGGTTGGCCTTCAGCGAGAACAGGGCGATGCGCCCGCCCTCCCACACGTCGACCCTGAAGCTCACGTGAAACCCTCTCGCACGGGCCCAAGGCCCCGCACCCGCTGCATGCTCTGGTTCCAGCCCCTACGCCAGAGCCTGGTGGTTGATTGCATTCCAGCCGCGAATGAGTGCGTCGGCCGCCCGGTCCACCTCGTCCTGGGACGTGTCCGGCCCCAGCGACAGGCGCACGGAGCCCAGGGCCTCCTGCTCGCCCAGCCCCATGACCCGCAGGACGGGTGACGCCGTCTCGCCCCCTTCGTGGCACGCCGAGCCCGTGGAGGCGGCGATCTCCGGGGTCGCCGCCAACACCGCGCCGCCGCGGACGCCGGGGAAGCGGACATGCAGTGTGTTGGGCAGCCGCTCCGCGTCTTGACCGCTCAAGGCCAGTCCCGGAATCGCGACACGAAGCCGCGCCCACAGCCGCTCGCGCAGGGCCACCTGGTCCGCGATGCCCCGCGCGAGCCGGCGCCCCGCGAGCTCACACGCGACGCCCAGGCCCACGGCATGGGGCACGTTCTGGGTCCCCGGCCGCAGGCCCCGCTCCTGCCCGCCGCCCAGCGTCACCGCCCGGAGCGGTGTGCCCTGACGCACGTACAGGGCCCCCACGCCCTTGGGGGCGCGCAGCTTGTGTCCCACCAGCGTGAGCAGGTCCACCCCGAGCACCGCCACGTCCACCGGCACCTTCCCCACCGACTGCGCCGCGTCCGTGTGCACGGTGACCCCCTGCCGACGCGCCAGGGCCGCCACCTCCGCCACGGGCTGGAGCACGCCCGTTTCGTTATTGGAGTGCATCAGTGACACAAGCGCGGTTTCGGAGTCCAGGGCACGCGCGGCGTCCTCCACCCGCACGCGGCCTTGCGAGTCCACCGGCAGCCACGTCACCCGCCAGCCGCGCCACTCCAGCGCGTCACAGGGCAGGCGCGTGGCGGGGTGTTCGATGACGGAGGTGATGAGGTGGCGGCGCTCCGCGCGGGCCTCGGCGGTGCCTCGGATGGCCAGGTTGTTGGCCTCGGTGCCGCCGGAGGTGAACAGCACCTCGGAGGGCTTCGCGCCGATGAGCGCGGCCACCTTGGCGCGGGCAGCCTCCAGCGCCTCGAGCGCGCGGCGCCCATAGGGGTGGCCGCTGGACGGGTTGCCGAAGTGCTCGCGCAGGTACGGCAACATCGCGTCCACCACCTCCGGGTCCACGGGGGTGGTGGCGTTGTGGTCCAGGTACAGCGGGTGCTCGGGGCTCATGGCCCCGGAGGTTTACGGCAGCACCGTCACGGTGTCTCCCTCCAGACGCACCGGGAAGCTCACCGTGTTGGGATGGGTTGTCCCCTCGTCGACAATGTCCCGCGTGTCCACGCTGACCTGGAAGGTATAGGTGCCGTCCGGCAGGTCCGTGACGTCCACCCACTGGCACGGGGTGTCGAGCGTGTAGATGTCCGCCCATCCCGGGGAGATGCCCATGGGGTCGTAGGTGTAGTCCGCCGGCGCCGCGTCCGAGCAGTAGCTATGGACGTCCACCAGGGCGAAGCCCTGCTTGCGTCCCACCAGCGCGGTCCTCCCGTTGGAGTCGCGCAGCTCGTAGGCCGCGAAGTTGATGAGGTGGTTGTGGCCGTGGCACGCGTCGAAGACGTACAGGTCCGGGTTCTCCCCGATGGGCGGGAGGATGGCGGCCTTGGAGCCCAGGTTCAGGATGGACGTGCTGAAGCTCATGAGCTTGCGCCGTCCTGGCGCATTCACACACTGCTCCTTCACCTCGCACGCATCCGCCGCGAAGGTCCTCCACTTCACGTGGGCGGTGCGCCGCAGCGTCTCCGCGTCCACCGTCAGGTCCGGCTTGCCATTCACCGGGTCCAGCGCGAGGCCACACGACTTCGGCGCCGGCAACAGAGGGGGCTCGGCGGGCTGCGTGGGCACCTTGCCTCCCGCGTAGATGCTCACGTCCCCCCGGGACCGCTCGTCCGAGTCACCTAACGACGAGGTGGCGACAATCAGGTCATCGATGCCGTCTTGGTTGAGGTCCCCCGGCGTCGCCACGGAGTAGCGCCGGTAGTCGCCATAGCCGTTGGGGATGGAGTCCGCCCGGGGCCACGCCCAGACGGGCTTCAGGGACTCGGAGACGCCGTCCTTCGGCGAGAAGAAATAGAGCCGGCCGAGCGCGCCCATGACGAAGTCATTGCGCAGGCCATCCCCATCCAGGTCCCCCACGCCGCGAAGGGCCGTTCCCGTCCCCGGGAACACGGGGTCGCCCGGCGTGGACCAGACGGCCGTCTGTGATGGCGCACCATCGCGCTCGGAGAGGTGGAGTTGGAGCAGCCCCGTCTCCGTGGAGACGAACGACTCCCGGTGCCCGTCCCCGTTCATGTCCGGAAGGACTCCGTAGACCACGGACCGGGACTCCACGCGCAGGGGCTCCGCGGAGATGGGGCCATTGCAACGGAATGACGCGCCCGGCTTGCAGCCCAGGAAGTACCCCTGCCCTCCCCCCTCCATCGACAGCAGCACGTCGTCCGCGCCATCGCCATTCAGGTCTCCCGCGGACGCGGCGGTATGGAATCCCTCACGCACGAGCACGCGGGTGAAGAGCCCCTCCGGCGCGCCAGGGGTCGCCAGATAGAAGTCCTGGCCCTGGTTGGTGCTGACGATGAAGTCGCCGCGGCCATCCCCATTCAGGTCCAGGAACGGGGTGGACCGCATCGACGTGTTCCCAGGGACACGGAAGGCGGGCTCACGCAGCATCGCCTCCAGGTCCGCCTGGCCCAGGAAGACATTGAGGCCATAGGTCGAGGACACGAGCAGGTCCGTAAAGCGGTCTCCATTCACATCGCCCGCCACCGCGCGGAGGCTGGCGCCCGAGGCGCGTGGATGGGTGCTCTGCCAGGTCATCAACGCGGAGACGGGTTGCTTGGAGTAGAAGGACTCCTCCCCCTGGAAGATGGACACGCGGCCTGGGTGCTTCGCGACGCGCATCAGGACGATGCACGGCTGCGTGCCGACCACCAGGTCCCTGCGGCCATCCCCGTTGAAGTCCCCGAGCGACACGGAGTTCCCAAAGCACTCGAGCGGGTCGCTCGGCAGGTCCTTCACCTGCCACAGCGGCGTCTCGGAGAGCATGGGCTCCTCCGGCTTGGGCGGCGGAGGGACGGGCTCATCGTCGTCCTTGCACCCGCCTCCCACCCACAAGGCCCCAATGACAACCAACGACTTCCACCCTGAACGCATGTCCGCCCCCTTCGAGAACTGGGATGCAGACACGAATGCCCTCACGTCACCTTTACACGCAAATACGCCCACGCGATGCTTGCCGGATGGTGTGTTTCTCCTTGCACACCCGGCTTCGTCTTTTCCAAGACAGAGGAACCCCCCGCGAGCGGAGGGTCCCCGCTGCTCGCGGGTGTTGGCCGAACAACCCGCCGCGAGCGAGTGCTGGCGCGGCTGACGCGAGGGCCTCAAGCTCGCCTGAAGCCCGCAGACCCCTCTCGTGAACATGGCCTCGTCCGCCGCGCCCCCGTCTCCGGATGCAGCGCCCGCCGCGTTCCCCGCGTTCACCCGCGCGCAGAAGGTCTTCACGATGTTGGGGGCCCTGCTCGGCCTGCTGCTGGCGGCGCTGGACCAGACGATTGTCGCCACCGCGGGCCCCTCCATCCAGGCGGACCTGGGCATCCCCGCGTCGCTCTACCCGTGGCTCACCACGTCGTACCTCGTCGCCTCGACGATGATGGTGCCCGTGTGGGGGAAGCTGTCGGACCTGGTGGGCCGCCGGGCCGTGCTGGGTGCGGGCATCACCATCTTCCTACTGGGCAGCTTCCTGTGCGGCGTGTCGCGTTCGACGGTGACGCTCATCCTGTTCCGCGCGGTGCAGGGCCTGGGCAGCGCGGCGCTGTTCACCGGCGCGCTGGCGGTGGTCGCGGACCTCTTCGCGCCTCGAGAGCGCGGCAAGTATCAAGGCCTGTTCGGCGCGATGTTCGGCCTGTCCAGCGTGGTGGGCCCGCTGGCGGGTGGCTTCATCACGGACCAACTGAGCTGGCACTGGGTCTTCTTCATCAACCTGCCCGTGGGCGCGGTGGCGCTGGCCCTGGTGATGCTGCGCATGCCCCGGCTGCGGCCCGCGGGCGTGGCGCGAGGACGGCTGGACCTGGCGGGCGCGGTGACGCTGGCGCTGGCGGTGGTGCCGCTGCTGCTCGCGCTGAGCCTGGGACGCACCCGGGAGCAGGGAGCCCAGGGAATCGGCTTCGCGTGGGGCTCCTGGCAACTGCTGGGGTTGTTGACGCTCGCGGCGGTGGGGACGGTCGCGTTCCTCCGCGTGGAGTCACGCACCCAGGACCCCCTGTTGGACCTGCGCCTGTTCCAGCAGAAGACGTTCGGTTTGGGCAACGCGGCGGTGTTCATCATCGGCGCGGTGTTCCTCTCCGGCATCGTCTTCCTGCCGCTGTTCATGGTGAACGTGGTGGGTCTGTCGGCGACGCACTCCGGTCTGACGTTGACACCGCTGACCCTGGGCGTGGTCGCGGGCAACGTGCTCAGCGGACAGCTCGTGTCCCGACTGGGGCACTACAAGCCGCTGATGCTGGGCTCCTTGCTGCTGCTCGCCGCGGGCTTCGCGGTGATGGGCTTCACGCTGACACCACACTCCACCCAGGCGGAGGTGACGGTGAAGATGGTCATCGTGGGCCTGGGCCTGGGCCCCTCGATTCCGCTCTACACCGTGGCCATCCAGAACGCGGTGTCTCCGCGTCAGATTGGCGTGGCCACCTCCGCGGCGACGTTCTTCCGTCAGCTTGGGATGACGCTGGGTGTGGCGCTGCTGGGCGCGGTGTTCGCGACCACGCTGTCCCATCAGATGAGGACCCGCGTGGCTCAAGCCTCCAGCGGACTGCCTCCTCACGCGCGCGCCCGACTCCTGTCCGCCATGCTCAGCGAGCACGGAGAAGGCGGCGCGTCGCACACGGCCCTCCAGCCGGAGGCCCTCAAGGCCCGGCTTCGCGCGGAGCTGGAGTCCGGACCGGACGGCGCGCGGCCCCGCGAGGAAGTGGACCATGCGCTCACGGCCGTGGACCGGACAGAGCAAGCGTTGAAGGAGGCGTTCACGGAAGCCGTGAAAGCGGTGTACCGCTGCGCCATCCTCGTCGCGATGCTCGCGTTCCTGGTGACGCTGCGCCTGCCCGAACAGCCTCTGCGTCGCGCCCGGGCTCGGCTCCCCGTGGGCCCACCGACTCACGCGGCGGTGAGCGCGGAGGACTCCGACCCCAGGGTGTAGATGGCCACGGGGTGAGGCACCCCCTTGAGGGGATGGCGCCCCAGGTCCTTCACGCCGCCTTGGTAGTGGGAGACGAAGGACTCGGACAACAGCACGGGCTCGTTGAGGCCCGCGCACAGGCCCGCGATGCGGCTGGCCAGATTCACGGCCGGACCAATCACGGTGAAGTCCAGCCGGTCCGAGGCGCCGATGTTGCCGTACATGACATCGCCCACGTGCAGCGACGCGCCGAACTCGTAGGGCGTGAGGCCCTGATTCATGCGCAGGGCATTGTCGCGCGCGGTGGCGGCCACGGCCTCGCGGATGGTGCGCGCGGCGGCCATGCACCGCTCCTCCACGGGCGACTCCTCGTCGATGCGGAAGATGGCGAGCACCGCGTCGCCCATGAACTTGAGCACCTCCGCGCCGTGCGCGTGGAACGCGCTGACCATCGTCTCGAAGTACGCGTTGAGCAGCTCCAGCAGCGCGTCGCGAGGCAACGCGTCCGACAGCGCGGTGAAGCTGCGCAAGTCGCTCAAGCAGATGACGGCGGACGTCGTCTCTCCATCCCCCCGGCGAATCTGTCCCTGGAGGATGCGCCGGCCCGTGTCCCGGCCCAGGTACGTGTCCAGGAGCACACCCGTCATGTCCTTGCGCGCGATGACCTCCAGCACCAGCTCCAGCAGCGGGTGCAGCTCGTGGAGCAGGGCACGCTGCGCGTCGGTGAAGCCTCCGGGCTCGGACGTGGACCAGGAGACGGCGTGGCGCGAGCCATCGCTGAAACACACCGGCAGCGCCAGGTACTCCGTCAGGCCCTCCTCGCGCAGCCCCTGGAACATCGGGTAGTCGTCCGGGACGAGCGGCATCTCCAGCCGGCGGTGGATGACGGGCACACCGTCACGCAGCGCCTTGAAGGGACTCTGCGAGAAGGCGGGCAGGTGTTGCAGCCCGTGGGGATGCACCTCGGTGGTGGCGGAGGGGTGGCCCGCGCGCCAGCGGAAACTCCTCGCGTGCAGGAGCGGGTGCAGGGTGAACAGCGAGATGGAGGCCCGCGCGATGGGGACACCGCGCGCGGTCAATCGCTCACACACGCCCTCCAGTAGAGGCGCGGGGCTCGGAAGGAGCCGTGCGTCCGACACGAGCCAGCCCACCGCGTCTGGGTCGGAGGTGTCGCGGAGGCTCCGAGGGTTTCGAGCATTCACAGTCACGAGGCGCTCTTCACTGTCCCAGCCGGGCCGAGGCCAGGACGCGCGCCACGCAACCATGGACCTCCCGGAGCGTCAACGACGAGCACACGCGAGCAAGCCAGGCAGGCCCCTGGCCCATCGACCCGTCGTCCGTCCCGCCGTGACTCAGTGTCCCGCCGCGGCCTTCTGCGGAGCGGCCACGGGCGGCGCGGAGGGAGCCTCCGGGCGCACGAGCGTGTCGGGCGACTCCGCCATCGCGTACGTCACCCACGCCGTGGCGGCGGTGCTGCGCGCCAGGTCCTGTGGGTCCACCTTGTCCAACGTATCCGCGTGTGTGTGGTGCACGTCGAAGTAGCGGCTGGCGTCCACCTCCACGCCGAAGAAGGGGACCCGCGCGGGCAACAAGGGGCTGATGTCCGCCCCACCCGCCTCACGCGAGGAGAACGTCGCCGCGCCCAGCGCCACCAGCGGCGGCATCCACGGCCGCAGGAGCTCCTGCCCACCCGCGCCCGAGCGCAGGCTCACCCCCACCGGACGCCCACCGCCCGAGTCCATCTCCAGGGCGGCCACGTGCCGGGGAAGCTCCGCCGCGTGGGCCTCCGCGTAGGCACGCCCTCCCGCGAGCCCGTTCTCCTCGTTCATGTAGAGCACCACGCGCACCGTGCGACGGGGCGCCTGCGGCAGCCTCGCGATGAGGCGCGCGGCCTCCATCACCATCACCACGCCCGCCCCGTCGTCGTGCGCGCCCGTGCCCACGTCCCACGAGTCCAGGTGCGCGCTGATGAGCACGATTTCCTGCGGCTTCTCCCGCCCGCGAATCTCCGCGACCACGTTGTGCGAGTCCGCGTCCGGAAGCTCCGAGCTGCCCAGCACCATCTTCACCTGCACGGGCCCCTTCGCGAGCAGGCGGTGCAGGAGCTCCGCGTCCTCCGTCGTGACGGACGCGGCCGGAATCCGAGGGCCCGCGTCGTCGAAGCGCGTGGACCCCGTGTGCGGCGTGCGCAGGGACGCCGTGGCCAGCGAGCGCACCAGCGCCCCCGCCGCGCCCGCCTTCGCCGCCAGCGCGGGACCTCGGCCCCGCAGCCCCGCGAAGCGCCCATAGTCCGCGGCCACCGACATGGTGTGATTGATGAAGACAATCTTCCCCTTCACCGAGTCGCCCAGCGCGGCCAGCTGCTCCTGCGACGTCACCTCCACGACCTCCGCCGTGAGCCCCTCGGGCGCGGTGGGAGGACTGCCCCCCAACGTCAGCAGGTGCAGGGGGTGGCCTCGGGTGAGAGAGGACGCGAGCACCTCTCCGCGCTCCTCGCCGCGCACCCAGTGCGGCACCTTGACCGGCTCCGTCCACGCCTTCACCCCGTCCGCCTTGAAGCTCCGCAGCGCCCACTGCACCGCCGCCGCGGCGCCCTCCGAACCCGACAGGCGCGGGCCAATCCCATCCGTCAGCTCCGCCAGCCGCGCATAGGCCCGCCCCTCCGTCAGCGCCGGCCCCACCAGCTTCTCCGCCGTGGCCAGGGGAGGCATGTAAGCCTTCACCGCCGACGCGGGCGGAGCGGACGCGGGCTTCGAGCCGGCGGGCGCGGCCCCCGACACGAGCTGCAGCGCGAGCGACGACGACACCAACAGCGAGGAGACGGGCAAGAGGACCTCCGGAAGAGGCGCCCACTCTCCGCCTCGCGTGGAGGGCTCGCAAGCCGGATGCACGCGGTCCACGTCACGCGGGAGGCCGCTTGCCTGCTGACTTCACGAGGAAGTGGGGAATCCCAGGGGCCACCGCGCGCCGAGAGGGGGAACGCGGCGCGCGGGGCTCAACTGGGACTTCATACGGCGGTATCGCTTTTGGGGGAGGCGAACACCGCCGCTGCGTCTCACTCTTTTGGAGGAAACGTGGCGGGCATGTTGAAGATCATTCGCAACGCCGTCAAGCGTTGTGCCTCACTCCGCGTACAAGCGAACACTATTTCCCGGGAGAAGCTTCAATTTTACAGTGAGACCATTATCCCCAAGTAAGGAAGTGTAGTCGACTTCACCGCGAGTCTGCATTTGCGCGGGGAATCCTCGGCTTGAGCAAGGATGGCGCTCAAGACATTGGGCTGGGCGCTCAGCGACGTCGATTATTTCTGATGTGCTTGTGCTTGTGTTGCCAGCGCTCGCGAGCATCCCAGGAATGCGACAGGAATTGAGCCCCGCCGTCAGTGTGGGCCGGCGTGCTTGGACACGCCTGGGTCTGTCATCACGCCCCTGGGTCAATCCATTACGGACATGCATTTTTTCCCGAAATGGTGTCTATGTCACTGAAGGCACGTTAGTCCCCGTCAAGCACCCCAGGCGCGCGACCCAGCCCCCCCATGGGCCGTGACGTCACGCGCCGTGGCGCGTCGAAGGAACGCAATGTTGATGGAGCAGTGGGCTCATCGTTTCTTCGAGCTCTCCACCGAATTGTTCGTGGTGTTGGGCCCGCAAGGGCGGGTGCTGGAAGCCAATCCGGCGTGGACCGTGACGATGGGCTGGTCTCCCACGGAGCTGCGCCTGGGGGGTTACCGCGGCTTCGTGCACCCCGAGGACCTGGAGTCCATGGAGGCCCGGCTGGAGGGGCTGACCCGGACGCCCGGCTCCACGCGCTTCTCCTGCCGGTGGCGCTGCCGGGATGGGACGTGGGCGTGGCTCGTCTGGAGCGCGGCCAGCGCCGCGGAAGGTGGGCCGCTGTACTGCACGGTGCGGAGGATGGAGTCACCGCCGGAGCTCGAGAAGAGCCGGGGTCCTGGAGTCAGTGAGCTGGTGCCCTCGTGGGCGTTGAGCGACGACCTGCCCTTGGGCCTCTACGTGGTGGAGGTGAGCAGCGGCACGGTGCTCTACGCGAACCACCGCTTCTGCCAGCTGTGGGGCATCGAGCCCCTGGAGGGCGCCATCCGCAAGGGGCAGGTCTCCCACGAGGACGTGGTGGACCACTGCCTGCACTCGGGGGAGGCGGCCAACTTCCTGCGCACCAGTCCCTGCGCGAGCCTGGACGGTCCGCCGCTGCACGGGGATGAGGCGGTGCTCTCCAGCGGGCGGACGCTGCGCAGGTTGTGTTCGACGATGGGCGCCAGCGGGGATGCGTCGCGCTACCGGATGTTCGCCTTCGAGGACGTCACCGAGCGCAAGCGCACGGAGGAGGCGCTGCACCGCTCCGAGCAGAGCTTCCGCAAGCTCATCGAGACGGCGCCCGAGGCCATCTTCGTCCACCGCGAGCAGCGCTTCGTCTACGTCAACCCCACGCTCCTGCGCGCGCTGCGGTACGAGCATGCGGGTGAGCTGATTGGCCGCCCCATCTGGACCATCGTCCATCCGGATGATCTGGACGTGGTGCGTCAGCGCGTCCACGCGGTGGTGGCCCTGGGCGAGTTCGCCCCGCTGCGCGAGATTCGCTACATGCGCCGCGACGGCACCTGGTTCGACGCGGAGAGCGCGGGCCTGCCGGTGGACTTCGACGGCGAGCGCGCGGTGGTGGTGATGGCGCGCGACATCACCGAGCGCAAGCGCATGCAGTCCCAGTTGCTCCAGTCGGACCGGATGGTGCTGGCGGGCACGCTCGCGGCGGGCGTGGGGCATGAAATCAACAACCCGCTCACCTACGTCATGGCCAACCTGGAGTCGGCCCTGGAGGCCATGAACCGGCTGGGCGGAGAGCTGGGGCGGATGTTGCCCGACGGCGCGGCGCTCGCGCCCAACTGGTCCATGACGTTGAAGGACACGGTGGAGCTCCTCAAGGAAGCACACGAGGGCGCCACGCGCGTGCGCAACATCGTGAGGGACTTGAAGTACATCTCGCGCCAGGACGAGGAGCGGCGGGAGCTGCTCGACGTGCGCGAGTCGCTGGAGTTCTCGCTCAAGCTGGCCTCCAGCGAGCTCAAGCCCCGCGCCCAGGTCATCAAGCGTTATGAGGACGTCCCGCCCGTGCACGCGGACGCGTCGCGGTTGGGCCAGGTCTTCCTCAACCTGGTGGTGAACGCCGCACAGGCCATTCCGGAGGGAGACCCGAACAACCACCACGTGACGTTGTGGGTGCGGCCCGGCCCCAGCGGTGGCGTGGCGGTGGACGTCAGCGACACGGGCTCGGGCATGCCGTCCAGCGTGCTCGCGCGCATCTTCGACCCGTTCTTCACCACCAAGGCGGTGGGCGCGGGCACGGGCCTGGGCCTGTCCATCTGCCACGGCATCATCCGGGGGCTGGGCGGTGAAATCACCGTGCGCAGCGAGCCGGGGCGCGGGACGACCTTCACCGTGCAGTTGCCTCCAGCGCCGCCGGACGCGGTGCCTCGCGAGGCGCCTGTCCTGCCCGCGCCGTCCTCCGAGCGCAGCGGGCGGCTCCTGGTGATTGACGACGAGCCCGCGGTGGGGCGCTCGCTGGCGCGCATCATCGGCAAGCGGCACCAGGTGACGGTGGTGGGCAGTGGCGAGGAGGCGCTGGCGAAGCTCAACTCGGGCGGCCCCTTCGACGCCATCTTCTGCGACTTGATGATGCCGGGCATCACCGGCATGGACGTCTACGAGCGGGTGCGCGAGCGGGAGCCGGGCTTGAGCCTGCGCTTCATCTTCATCACGGGCGGCTCCTACACCGCGCGGGCCCGGCAGTTCCTGGAGCGCATTCCCAACCCGCGCATCGAGAAGCCCTTCGATGCGCAGATGATTCAACAACTGGTCGGCGAAGTGCTGGCGACCGAGACCTGAAGGGAGTTGTCTGGTGATTGGAGATGGCTTTGTCATCGACGCGGTGACGCACGCGTACAACTTGCACCCGTCCAACTGGCGCGCGGGGAAGTACGCCGAGTCCCTGGCTCAGCTCATCTTCGGCCTGCACAGCGGGCTGTCCGGTGAAACGCACCGCGTGCTGCAGCCGGAGCGGTTCATGAAGAACTGGTCCGTGGACGAGCTGGCCCACATCCTCTTCGTGGAGAGCGACATCGACCTGGCGGTGCACCACGTGCTGCCGCTCCAGACGCTCTACACGGACGGGCTGTGCTCGTACGAGAAGACGGTGGACATCAAGCGGCGCTATCCGGACCGCTTCCTCGTCTACGCGGGCGTGGATCCGCTGCGAGGCACGGCGGCGTTGGATGACCTGGACCGTCAGGCGGAGGAGCTCAAGCCCTCGGGCCTGAAGCTCTACCCGGCCGCGTGGCTGGGCGACTCCTTCCATCACACCGGCTGGCGGATGGACGACCCGCGCATCGCCTTCCCGCTGTTCGAGCGGGCCCGGAAGCTGGGCATCAAGAACATCGCGGTGCACAAGGGCCTGCCCATGGGCGCGGTGCCGCTGGAGGCCTACAAGGTCGACGACATCGGCGGCGCGGCGGATGCGTTCCCGGACCTGAACTTCGAAATCGTCCACGGCGGCATGGCGTTCCTGGACGAGACGGGCATGCAGCTGTCGCTGTTCCCCAACGTCTACGTCAACCTGGAGGTGACGGGCGCGTTGCTGGTGAAGCGCGAGCGCTGGTTCGCCGAGTCGCTGGCCGCGCTGCTCAAGTGGGCCGGCCCGTCGAAAATCATGTGGGGCTCCGGCACGGTGTTCAGCCACCCGCAGCCCGCGCTGCACAAGTTCTGGCACGACTTCCAGCTCCCCGAGGAGCTGACCCAGGTGTGCGGCATGCAGGTGACGCCGGAGGTGAAGCGGATGATTCTCTGCGACAACTACGCGCGCTACGCCGGGGTGGACGTGGAGGCGGTGAAGAAGCGCATCGCGAATGACGAGTTCGCGCGCAAGAAGGCGAAGGGGAACATCCAGCCCTACAGCTTCCAGGAGTCCAAGCCGTGATGACGGAAGCGGCGATTCGCGAGCGCATCCAGTCGATTCCCGACCCGTGCAGCCTGGCCACCGGCGTGCCGCTGGGCATCGGGGAGATGGGGCTCATCGAGAGCGTGGCGAACCACGCGGGGAAGGTGACGGTGCGGCTGCACATCACCTCGCCCATGTGCATGATGGCCGCGTACTTCATGCGCGAAGTCGAGCAGCGCCTCCAGGGCCAGGAGGGCGTCGACTCCGTGCACGTCGAGTTCGACCACGACCTGAAGTGGACGCCGCAAGACATCCACCCGGAGGCGCGTGAGCGGCTGGCGTCCCGCCGCATCACCATGCTGGGCGGGCGGCTGTTGCCACGCCCGGATGCCGCGGCGACGGGCGGCTGATTCGCGCGGAGAGCGTCCGAGCGTCCCATCGTGGCGGCTCGGGCGCTCCCGCGCTGGGTGCGGCCGGGCCCGCACGCAGCTGGCGGGCAAGTGCCTTGAGGGCTGATGGCAGCAGCCGGAGCGATGTCTCCCAGCAGGCGGACAGGCGGGTGTGCACGCGGCCCTGGACCCGGAGCCCCTTTGGAGGGAGAGAGGGCGCCGAGAGCACCCCATGTCGACGACAGCTCCTTCGGAATCCGCGCAGGCGACACTCAGCCCCAGGCTGGTGTGGCTCATGGCCATCGCGTGCGGCGCCACCGCCGCCAGCCTCTATTACAACCAGCCCCTGCTCGGAGACATCGGCCGGGAGTTGAGCTCCTCCGGGGGGCTGTTGGGACTGGTGCCCACGCTGACCCAGGTCGGCTACGCGGCGGGCATGCTGCTCATCGTCCCGCTTGGTGACAGCCTGGAGCGGCGGCGGGTCATCGTCACCATGTCCGTGCTGGTGAGCCTGGCGCTCGTCGGCGCCGCGCTCGCGCCCTCGCTGCCCTGGCTCATCATCGCCAGCTTCCTCGTGGGCGCCACGGCCGTGGCCCCTCAGCTCCTCATCCCCTTCGCCGCGCACCTGGCCCCCGCCGCGCAGCGAGGGCGCGTGGTGGGGACGGTGATGAGTGGCTTGCTCATCGGCATCCTCCTGTCGCGCACCGCCGCGGGCTTCGTCGGCACGCACCTGGGGTGGCGCGCCATCTTCTGGATTGCCGCGGGGGTGATGCTGCTGTTCGCCGTGGTGCTGCGCTTCAGCCTGCCCTCGCAGCCGCCCGTGGCCGCCATGCCCTACCCGGAGCTGATGCGCTCCATGGTCCACCTGACGCGCACCATGCCCGCGCTGCGCACCCACGCCATCCTCGGCGGACTCACCTTCGGTGCCTTCAGCGTCTTCTGGTCCACGCTGGCCCTGTACCTCCAAAGCCTCCCGGAGCACTACGGGCCCCAGGTCGCCGGCCTCTTCGGTGTGGTGGGCGTGGTGGGCGCGATGATTGCTCCGCTCGTCGGCCGCTACACGGACTCCCATGGAGGCAAGCGCATCAACGTGTTCTCCATCGGCGTGCTGCTGCTGTCCTTCGTGCTGATGTGGCCGCTGGGACAGTGGCTCTGGGGCATCGCGCTGGGCGTGGTGCTGCTGGACCTGGGCGCCCAGGGCAATCACATCTCCAACCAGACGCGTGTCTACGCCATGCGCCCGGAGGCGCGCAGCCGCCTCAACACCGTCTACATGGTGACGTACTTCGCGGGCGGCGCGGCGGGCTCGTGGCTGGGCACCACCGCGTGGACACACTGGGGTTGGACAGGCGTCTGCCTGGCGGGCGCCGCGCTGTGTGTCACGGGACTGGTGATACTCGGGATGGAGCGTCGTCCTGACGCGCCTCCCGAGCAGGCCCCTTCCGAGGCGTAGGCCCTGGAGCCCGAGCCGCCGTCAACTCTCCGGCTTGAGGACCACCAGGAGCTGCTTCGCGGAGACCTGCCCGCCGGGTGAGGCATTCACGGCCTCGACGATGCCGGGCAGGTCCGCGACGAGCTGGAACTCCATCTTCATCGCCTCCAGCACGACGAGCACCTCCCCCGGCTTCACCGAGGCACCCGGCCGTGTGTCCACGCGGAGGATGCGTCCGTCCATCGGCGCGAGCAGCCGGCCCGTGCCCACGCCCTCCGAGGGCTTCGGCGGGCGGAACGTCGCGTCCGTGAGCTGTCGCGCGCCGTCGCCCAGGTCCAGCCACACCGAGTCCCCGGCGCGCAGATAACGGGCCCGTCCACGCGCACCCGCCACGGAGAAGTCGAAGACTCCGTCCGAGAGGCCGAGCACGGCGATGTCCAACCTATCGTCACCGGTGACAACCTCGTAGCGCTCCGAGGACACCGGGCGCACGGAGACCCTCGTGTCCCCCTTCGAGTCCTCCAGCGTCATCGACACGGGGTACCGGTGCGCGGGGTTCCAGTTCACCAGCGAGGCATCCAGGCCGCCCGTTCGCGCGAGGCTTTGCGCCTGGTCATGGAAGAGCGCCACCGCCGCCAGCGCGCGCTCACGGGGGCGCGTCGAATACAGCCGCTCCAGCACCGCGGTGTCCGCGTGCTGGCCGATGAAGCCGGTGTCATAGGCGCCCGAGCGGAACGCCGCGTTCTCCAGCACATGGAGCAGCAGGTCCTTGTTCGTGGTGACGCCGAACACGGTGAGCTCCCGCAGCGCCTCCACCAGGCGGCGCCGAGCCGTCTCACGGTCCGGGCCGGAGGCAATCACCTTGGCCTGCATGGAGTCGTAGAAGGGAGGGATGTCCTGCCCCTCTCGCACGCCATGGTCGATGCGAATCCCCTCGTGGGAGGGCAGGCGCCACGTCAGCAGGCGCCCGGCGCGAGGTGCGTACTGGTTCGCGGGGTCCTCCGCGCACAGCCGCACCTCGATGGCGTGCCCCTTCCAGGTGATGTCTCGCTGTGCCAGGGGCAACGACTCACCTTGCGCGACACGGAGCTGCCACTCGACCAGGTCCAGCCCGGTGATTTGCTCCGTGACGGGGTGCTCCACCTGGAGACGGGTGTTCATCTCCATGAAGTAGAACTCGCCATTGGGGGCCAGGAGGAACTCGAGGGTCCCCGCGCCCTTGTAGGCGATGGCCTTCGCCGCGGTGGCGGCCACCTGCCCCATGCGCTCGCGCAGCTCCGCGCTGACGGCGGGGGACGGGCTCTCCTCGACAATCTTCTGGTGGCGACGCTGCACGGAGCAGTCGCGCTCGCCCAGGTGCACGACGTTGCCGTGCTCGTCCGCGAAGACTTGAATCTCGACGTGCCGGGCGTTGACCACGGCCCGCTCCAGGATGAGCTCGCCGCTGCCGAAGGCGTTGGTGGCCTCCGAGCGGGCGCCTTTCAGCGCGGCGGGGAGCTGCGCGGCCTCGTGGACCCAGCGCATGCCGCGCCCACCACCGCCCGCCGCCGCCTTCACCATCAGCGGGAAGCCGATGCGCTCGCCCTCCGCCACCAGCGCCGCGTCATCCGCGTCCGTCGCCTCGTAACCCGGGATGCAGGGGACACCGGCGGCCATCATCCGCAGCTTCGCCTGACGCTTGTTGCCCATCAGGGTGATGGCCTCCGCATCCGGGCCGATGAAGACCAGCCCCGCGTCCTTGCACGCGCGGGAGAAGGCCGCGTTCTCGGAGAGGAAGCCGTAGCCCGGGTGGATGGCCTGGGCCCCCGATGCCTTCGCGGCGCCGATGAGCTTGTCGATGACGAGATAGGACTCCTTCGCGGGGGAAGGGCCGATGAGCACGGCCTCGTCCGCCGCGAGCACGTGGGGCGCGCCCCGGTCCGCCTCGGAGAACACGGCCACCGTGCGGAAGCCCAACCGCTTGCATGTGCGAATCACACGGACGGCAATCTCTCCGCGGTTCGCGATGAGGACCTTGTTGAAACGCTCCATCCCGTCCGCTCCTCTCACAGGCGTGCGACCCCGAAGGTGTTGGGGTTCAGCTCGCGCCGGCCCGCCTCGCGGCAGATGGAGAGCGCGAACCCGAGCACCCGCCGCGTGTCCCGTGGGTCGATGATGCCGTCGTCGAACAACCGCGCGGACGCGTTGAAGGGGTGAGACTCCTTCTCGAACTGGTCGATGATGGGCTGGGTGAAGGCGCGCAAGGCCTCCTCGTCCACCGTCTCCCCGCCTCGCGCGAGCTTCTCCGCGAAGACGATGGACATCACCTTCGCCGCCTGCTCACCGCCCATGACGGCCGTGCGCGCGTTGGGCCACGCGAAGATGAAGCGCGGATGGAACGGCCGGCCACACATGCCGTAGTTGCCCGCGCCGAACGAGCCCCCCACGAGCAACGTCACCTGAGGCACCGTGGCGTTCGCCACCGCCTGAATCATCTTCGAGCCGTGCTTGACGATGCCGCCCTGCTCCGGCTGCGTCCCCACCAGGTAGCCCGTGGTGTTCTGGAGGTAGACGATGGGCGTCCCCGACTGGCAGCACAGCTGGATGAACTGCGCCGCCTTCGTCGCGCCCCTCGGGCTGATGGGGCCGTTGTTCCCGATGATGCCAATGGGCCCGCCGAAGATGCTCGCCCACCCGCAGACGGTGTGCGCGTCATAGTCGTCCTTGAAGCCCATGAAGTCGGAGCCGTCGACGATGCGCGCGACGATTTCGCGGCAGTCGTAGGGCTTGCGGTAGTCGGCGGGGATGGCGCCGCACAGCTCGTCCGGTGAGTAGAGCGGCTCGGCGTAGGGCGCTGGTGCCTGGGCCGCGAGGCGCTCGTTCCAGCCGAGCTTGGAGACGATGTCTCGCGCCATGCGGATGGCGTCGGTGTCGTTCTCGGCGAGGTAGTCGGCGGTGCCCGCGACGGTGGCATGCATCTCCGCGCCACCCAGGTCCTCGTCGGTGGCGACTTCACCCGTGGCCGCCTTGAGCAGCGGCGGGCCCGCGAGGAACACCTTCGCCTTCTTCTTCACCATCACCACGTAGTCGGACAGGCCGGGCAGGTACGCGCCGCCCGCCGTGCTGGAGCCGTGGACCACGGTGACTTGCGGGATGCCCGCCGCGGACAGGCGCGCCTGGTTGTAGAAGGTCTCCCCGCCCGGGATGAAGATCTCCTGCTGGTACATCAGGTTGGCGCCGCCGCTCTCCACCAGCGACACCATGGGCAGCTTGTTCTGGAGCGCGATGGCCTGGCCCCGCAGCGCCTTCTGCACACCCCACGGAGAGGCGGTGCCTCCCTTGATGGCGGAGTTGTTCACGAAGACGAAGCACCGCACGCCGGACACATAGCCGATGCCCGCGATGCTGTTGCCGCCCGCCAGCGAGCCATCGTTGTCGTCGTGGTAGCCGTACCCGCACAGCGTGGACAGCTCCAGGAAGGGTGAGCCCCGGTCGAGGAGCATCATCAGCCGCTCACGCGGGAGAAGCTGGCCGCGCTTGTGGAACTTGTCGCGGGCCTTCTCCTCGGAGGCGCGGACCTTGGCCTCGATGCCACGCAGCTCCTCGAGCCGTCCGAGCATGTCCGCGCGCTGCGCCTGGAAGGTCTCCGAGCCTGTGTTGATTCGCGATGTGATTCTCGGCATCGGCCTCACCCCTCTCCTTCACGAAGCAGCGACTCGGGAATGTCCACGTGGCGGGAGCGGAGCCACTCGCCCAGCGCCTTGCCCTGCGGGTCGAAACGCGTCGAGGACGACACGCCCTCGCCCAGAATCCCGTCGACCACGAAGTTGAGTCCCCGGAGCAGGGGGAAGACATGGCGCTCCACGGGGAAGGTGGCGGCCTCGGGCAGCAGCTCGCGCAACTTCTCCACGGTGAGGAAGTGCGCCAGCCATCGCCAGGCTTCGTCCGTGCGTGCCCACACGCCGATGTTGGCCGTGCCACCCTTGTCGCCGCTGCGGGCCGCGACGATGTGGCCCAGGGGAACCCTGCGCGTGGGTCCGGAGGGCAGCGGCGCAGGGAGCGCGGGAGGCTCCACGGGGGCCAGTGCCTGGGATTGTTCGGGAGGAGTGACGACGGTGCGCGCGCCATCCGGGAGGACGGCGAGGTGTTCCACGCGCTTCGCGTCGACGTAGGCGGGGGTGTAGACGCCGTACGGTGCACCATCGGAGGGCGGGGCCGTCATCGTGAAGCCGGGGTAGCTGCCCAGCGCCAGCTCGACGGCGGCGCCGCTGAAGGCGCGGCCCACGAGCTTCGCGTCGGAGTCCTTCACCACCACGCGCAGGAAGGCCGCGGCCTGCTCCTCCGTGGCGGCGTCCTCGCGGTCCGTGCGCACGAGCGTCCAGTGTGCTTCCTTCGGCTTGCGCGTGAGCGCGGCCTCCATCTGCTCGCGGATGAGGCGCGCCTTCTCCTCGATGTCGAGCCCCACCAGGATGAAGGTCGCCTCGTTCTTGTGGCCACCGAGGTGGTTGAGACAGACCTTCACGGTCGGCGGAGGCGGCTCGCCTCGTACGCCGGTGATTCGCACACGGTCCTTGCCGTCGGGTGCGAGGGTGATGGAGTCGAAGCGCGCCGTGGCATCCGGCCCCGCGTACCGGGCTCCGGTGATTTCGTAGAGGAGCTGCGCGAGCACCGTGTCCACCGTCACGGCGCCACCGGTGCCCTCGTGCTTGGAGATGACGGACGAGCCATCCGAGTACAGCTCCGCGAGCGGGAAGCCCGGGCGGCGGACGTCCACTTCCTTGAAGAAGGAGTAGTTGCCACCGGTGGCCTGGGTTCCACACTCGAGGATGTGGCCCGCGACCATGGCGCCGGCGAGCTTGTCCCAGTCGTCTTTCTTCCAACCGAAGTGCGCGGCGGCCGGGCCCACCACCAGCGAGGCGTCCGTCACGCGGCCAGTGACCACGACATCCGCTCCCGCGCGCAGACCCTCGGCGATGCCCCAGCCTCCCAGATATGCGTTCGCGGTCAGCGGTGCGCCGAGGCCCAGCTCATCGGCTCGGCCGGAGAGGTCATCGCCTTCGACGTGGGCGATGCGGGCCTTGAGGCCCAGTTTGTTGTTCAGCTCTCGCAGCGCGGCGGCGAGTCCCTCGGGATTCAAGCCACCCGCGTTGACGACGACCTTCACCTTCTTGTCCAGCGCGAGCCCCAGACACTGCTCCATCTGTCGGAGGAACGTCTTGGCGTACCCGGTGGAGGGGTCCTTCATCCGGTCCCTGCCGAGAATCAACATCGTCAGCTCGGCCAGGTAGTCGCCGGTGAGCACATCCAGCTGGCCCCCTTCGAGCATCTCCCGGACCGCCGAGAACCGGTCGCCATAGAAGCCCGAGGCATTGCCGATACGGAGAGGAGACTCGCTCATGGAGTCAGTCTGGGAGGCAGGGTCTAAAAAAGCAAGCGCGCTTGCTTTTTTCGGGGGTGGCTTTCAAGCTGTTTGTCGTGAGTGAGGCACCGGCCGCGACGGGCAGACAGGAGCAGGAGCGCAGCCGCGTCACGCGTCAGCGTTTGATGGAGGCGGCCATTGGCGCCCTGTCGGAGCTGGGGTGGGCGGGCGCGACGATGACGGTCATCGCCGAGCGGGCGGGAGTGTCTCGGGGTGCATGTCAGCATCACTTCCCCACGCGGGGTGATTTGGTCGCCGCGGCGGTGGAGTACGTGGGGCATCAGCAGGTGGAGGAGCTGAGCCGGCGGGCGGCCCGGTTGCCGGCGGACGGGCGGCGGACGGAGAGCATCCTGAACATGCTGGCGGGCATCTACACGCAGCCGATGTTCGCGGCGGCGGCGCAGCTCTGGGTAGCGGCGAGCGCGGACGCGGAGCTGCGGGCGCAGTTGTTGCCGGTGGAGGCGAAGGTGGGGCGAGAGGTGCATCGGCTCACGGTGACGCTGTTGGGCGTGGATGACCGGGAGCCGGAGACGCGCGAGCTGGTGCAGGCGACGCTGGACCTCATCCGAGGGTTGGGGTTGGCGAATCTGTTGCGGGACGACAGTGCGCGCCGGAAGAAGATTCTTCACCGCTGGGCGCTCACGCTGGAGGACGCGCTGCGTTCCCGGCGAGGGCGGGACTGATGCCGCCAGGCGGCCACAGGAGACGTCATGGGCTACCGCTCTGTATTCGCACCGGGTTGTTTCAAGGGGCAGAACATCATCGTGACGGGTGGCGGCAGTGGGATTGGCCGCTGCACGGCGCACGAGCTGGCGTCATTGGGGGCGCACGTCGTCCTGGTGGGGCGCAAGCGGGACAAGTTGGAGGCGGTCGCCGCGGAGCTTCGCGAGGACGGTGGGGAGTGCTCGCTGGAGGCGGTGGACATCCGCAACGAGGAGGGAGTGAAGGCGACGGTGGGGCGCATCGTCGCGGCGCGTGGGCGGATTCACGGGTTGGTGAACAACGCGGGTGGGCAGTTCCCGTCGCCGTTGGCGGATATCTCGAAGAAGGGCTTCGAGGCGGTGGTGGCGACGAACCTGACGGGCGGGTTCCTGATGGCGCGGGAGGTCTATCTCCAGTCGATGCGTGAGCACGGTGGGTCCATCGTGAACATGCTGGCGGACGCGTGGGGCGGGATGCCGGGGATGGGGCATTCGGGCGCGGCGCGGATGGGGATGCTCAACCTGACGCAGACGGCGGCGGTGGAGTGGGCGGTGTCGGGGGTGCGGGTGAACGCGGTGGCGCCGGGCTGGGTGATTTCGAGTGGCCTGGACAGCTACGAGGATGAGGCGGTGAAGGCGCTCATCCCGATGTTGCAGAAGGAAGTGCCGTTGCAGCGGTTGGCCACGGAGGCGGAGGTGAGCGGGGCCATCGTGTTCCTGCTGTCGGACGTGGCGTCGTTCATCACCGGCGAGTTCATCAAGATTGACGGTGGAGCTTCGTGCAACACGAAGATCTTCCCGCTGGAGGAGACCTCGGCGTCCAAGCCGTACCAGGGGTTCCACCGCGCGGCGCCCCCGCGCATCCTGGGTGGACCGAGCAAGGAGTGATGCGCGCGCTCAGCGCGTGACGCCGCTGTCCGTCGGTCGGTTAC
Source organism: Myxococcus stipitatus (assembly GCF_037414475.1). The sequence goes on from NZ_CP147913.1 coordinate 4,437,633, forward strand.
GTTCCAAGCGAATGCGAGAGACTGAGCACACCAACAGACTCATCCCAGAATACTCTGACCCCATTCTCGAGTTCAATGAACGGCGTCATTCCCAAGCTGGGCTCTATGCGGTGCGGAATGGTGTGTTGCTTTAGCCAATCGAGCACATGCTGGCGCGTGGGATGCTTGCTCTCGAAGCAGATGCTTTCTTGTTCGGGTCCGCCAAATTCAGCACTGAGCGACACCAGCCCGGTATCGCGCTTGAATGTCAATATCAGGTTCCCGTACTGAAGAGCAAAATGCTGCTTCCCCTGCTTGGAGTATCCTTCCGGGGGGCCAAGAGCAGTCTCGATTTCGTCTCGTGTACTTCCCCACTCGAACTTTCCAAGGCGTCCTGTGCTCAGAAGTTCGTAAGCACTAAACTTGTGGCGCGGCGTCCACTGGGCGTCACTCGCGGTCATCAGCAGCCACCATTCTTTGGGTTGTCCATACGTTGGATGTTTTTGGCGATGAAGTGCGACTCGATAACCTTCCCCCGCGCCAAGTGCCTGTCCTCTCCGGTGAAGCCTGCCAACAAACTTTTGTCTGTGGCGTTTAGGGCATTCTGGAGGATGTGCTGTCGCCATTCCGGCGTATTGGTGAATCGGTTGCTGGCCGCTGCAATGGCCTTCTCGACTTGCTGAGGTGAGTACTTCTTGCTGAATGGAGAGCGGAAGAAGATCCCACCTTTGTGATCGGTCTTGATCGACAGCTCAACGCTCTCGGGCGCATAGAAATGCAGCCCCTTCGTCGCAAAGTCAGGATAAGCTGGTGAATGGACCTGCCAAGTCTTATATCCACCTTCGCTGAGACCAAACGGGTCTATGAACGTGAGCGGGTCTTTTGGGTATCCGTAGAGGTCCAAGCCACCCGCCAGCCCAATGGGGTCCCTGCTGATGTACCGGCCCGCGCTCGGGTCGTAGTAGCGGAAGCGGTTGTAATAGAGCCCTGTCTCCGCGTCTTCGTACTGGCCGGGCCAGCGCCACGGTGCAAACGGCTCTTGTGCTTCTCCGTCCTGACCTCCCACCTTTGCCCGGCCAAGGATGTCCAGGCGCATCCATCCCACGAGTTCGCCATCCTCGTCGTAGCTCTCGGTGGGGGTGCCCAGATGGTCCGTCGCGAAGGTGCGCAGCATCCCGTCCCTCTCCACGGCCACGGGGGCGAACGTGCCCGGCATCCAGTAGTTCGTGGTGGTGTTCCCGAAATCGTCCACCTCGTGGAGGGTGGTGTCGCCATCCCAGATGAAACGCATCTCCGTCTCGCTCTCGACCTTCTTGTCGCGGAGCCGGGCAACGCGCTTCTTCGTTCGGCGGGCCAGGGCGTCGTACTCATACGCCGCCCACTTCACGAGCGGCCCGTCCGTCTCCTCCACTTCCTTCAGCAAGCCCGAGCCGCTCCACGTGAACACGGTGACAACGCCACCCGCTGTGACGCGCTTCACGAGATTGCCGTCTTCGTCGTGCTCGTAGCGGGTGCCCTCGGCCTCTTCCAGCCGACCGCCAGGGCCGTACTCGCGCGCCATGAAGTTGGGCGTCCGATACACGTTGCCCACCGCATCCAGGGCTCGCGTCACAGCGCGACCGTTGTTCTCCGAGCGAACCAGGCGGTTTCTGGCGTCGTGGCCGTAGCGCGTGGTGCCTTGCGTGGAGTCCCTGAGGGTGCCCAACACATCCTCGCCCTTCCACTCGTACTCCAGGCTCTGGCTGTGTCTCGTGCCCCCTGCGGTGTGCGTCAACGTCCTGCGCTCGGTGGGCCTGCCCGCCACGTCTCGGTGCCACTCCACACGCACGTTTCCAGGGAGCACGCGAGCTGATTCCATTCCCTCCATGTCGTGCTCGAACCGGAGGATGGGCGGGGTGTGGCGGTCATCAGAGAGGAGCATCGTCTCGGGCTGGCCCGCCGCATTCAAGAGGACGGACTGCAGCGCCCCTGCCGAGGACTCCATCCAGGAGCGCTCATCCGAGAGGTAATACTTGGATTGAACGACGTATGGGCCTTGCGTCTCCTTCGTCACTCGGCCGAGGGCGTCTCTTTCAAACTCCACCACGCGGGACTCGTTCTCGGCCTTCATGACAGCGCCGTCCACGCGGTAGGTGTAGCGGTTGAAAGTCTTGTCCCAGAAGTGCGCCTCCGTCCTTCGGCCCATCACGTCGTAGGTGAAGGTCGTCTGCCGGTCAGCGGGGCTGGTCACTCGAATGAGCTGCCCCCCGTCGTCGTAGAGGTACTTGCGCCCGGCTCCATCGAAGCCCTTCTCTTCCTCGACGAGGCCATTCGCCCCGTATTGGAAGGAGTAGGTTTCGCCCGCTTCGTTGATGACTTCCGCGAGCTGGCCCTCCGTGTTGTGTCGGAAGGTGCGACGTGAGTCGGCCTCTTCTCTCCAGGCCAACCAGTTGAAACCCTCGTATCCATAGCGGACAACCTTGTCGGGCGTGCGCTCCACCAGGACGTTGCCTTCCCTGTCGTACTCCCACTCCCAGGCGCCTTTCGTGCCGTCGCCCAGAGGACCTTCCACGGCCCGCACCTGGTCCAAGGCGTCATACCGAATGTGCCGCTCACCCCCTCGTGCGTCCTTCTGGCGCGTGAGGCGGCCCAGCAAGTCATAGGCCCGTTGAATGGTACCGCCCGTGGGCAAGCGGATGGAGGAGAGGTTCTTGTGCTTGTCGTACTCCAGCTCCACCCGCCGCTCGCCCGAGGACACCACGGCGGACACGGAGCGTTGCTTGTACTCGTAGCGATGCGTGGCGCCGACGGGGTTCTCCTCTTCCAGCAACCGGCCCCATGCGTTGTACCGCCACGTCCACTTCCCGCCCGACACATCCACTGCTTCCACGGGGAGATTCAGCTCGTTGTACTTCACGCTGAGGGTGGAACCATCTGGGTGAATCGTCTGGGTGCGGTTCCCCTTGGCGTCATGCTCGAAGCGGGTGGTGTGGCCGAGCGGGTTGGTCTCCGCAATCACTCGCAGGTTGTCGTCGTGGGCGTAGAAGGTCTTCCCCCAGCCCATCCTCCACACTTGCGTGACGGCGCCCAATTCGTTGGCGAAATAGACCGTGTTGCGGCCAACGCTGTTCGTCACCGTGGTGCGGAGCTGCTTCTCGTCGTAGCTGATGCGATGGTCGTAGACGCCGCCCGTGCCCCACGTCCGGATGCACTTCGCATACACGCCGGGCCTGTCGTATTTGAAATGGAAGGACAGCCCCTCGCGGTCCGTCTCCTTCTTCAGGAGGTGACTGGGCGCGTACTCGTAGCGGAAGGAATGGCCCAGCGCGTCCTCCACTTCCGACAGCTCTCCCAGCTCCGAGTAGAAATAGCGGTTGTGGGGCGCGTGGGCGCCAGCCTCCTGCGGATGGGGCAGGTGGACGCTGACGAGGTGGCCGTCGTCGTCATGGAGAAAGCGGACAGCACGGCCCACCGAGTCCTTCACCCGCTCCAGGTGGCCCGTCTTCTCGTCGTAGAAGTAGCGGACCTCCTGGCCCTCCCGATTGAACGTGCGCAGCACCTTGGCTTCGCGGGAGCGCTTCTTGCCCACTCGTACCAACCCGAAGTCATGGGCCAGGCCGTGGGCGTCCATGACCCTCCAACGGTTGTCGCCCATGCACTTCAGCGTCAGGCGGTGCAACGGCTCGTACAACTCTTGCCCGGGTCCCATGGCCTGGCGGGGGAAGTCGAAGGTGTCGAACTCCAGCTCCCGCCCGTCCTCGGCGCGGTACACCACCTTGCCCTTCTCCTTCCACACAGCCAGGTTGAAGGAATGGCTCCAGCCAAAGCCGAGCGGTGAATCCCTGTCCGCCCAGTTGGTGCTGTAGTTTCTCTCGAAGCGAACGGGCAGTGGGCCGGGCAGCTCCCAATCCGTGGCCTCCGTCACCACGCATCCGCTCGCCACGTCCACGGGGTGTCCGGTGAAGAAGCACACCGTCTTGTGCAGGAGGTTGCGCGCGCGTCTTGGAGCCAGTCTCCCCACCAGCGCGTGAATCCGGTGGGAAACCCATTTGCTGCGCAGGGCTTTGTTGAAGGCGAATTGCCCCAGGGCATCTCCCCAGTTGGCCACCGAGGCGCCAGCAATGAGGACCGGTGTTCCGGTGGTCATCGCGATGACGCGGGAGGTGGGCAGGCGCACCGGGAAGCTACAGCTCAACGCCACCTCGCCATTGCGTACCGGCGAGGCCCCCTCGAAGAAGACGTTATCAGCCCCGTGCAAGAGGAGCGCGTCGCCGGGAGGACGGGTGGGCGGGGTGGGCTTGGGCGGCCCTTTGCGCAATGGGTTGGGAAGCGTCGGAGCCGGGGCCCAGGCGATGCCGGGCGGGATGATGAAGTGCGGGAGCGTGAAGGTGTTGCTCGTGTTGGTTCCCACCACCGTGGCGCGCTTGCCGTTGATGAGGACGGGCCCCTTCGGAGGTGGCCCACCATTCATCGCCAGAATCAGGTCCTTGGCCGCCGTGAAGGCGAGCCCCGTCACGTCATGCACCATGCCCACGAAGGGGTGAGGCAACAGGACTGGGGCGCCCATGGGCGTCAGCTCCAAGTGGAAGTCCACGCCCACCACCAGGTCCCACCAGGTGCTGGCTGGCTTGTGCATCTACGCAACCTCCGTCTGCTCTGGGCTGGCCTCTGGATCGGTGACGCTCGGAGTGGGCGCGGGCGGCTCGGGGGCGAACACGGAGGGGGCGGACTGCACCAGCAAGTGCTCGATGTCGGTGAGGTCGCGGGCTGCGTCAGTCGGGGGTTGCGCGCCTTCAGCGGGGAGCACGGGCAGCACCACGGTGTCGCGGGGGGCGGGCGCCTCTTCCTCCGTGAGCCAATCATCCACCAGCTCGGGAGGGGGCCAGGGTGCTTCGTCCTCCCCTGCGCGGCCCGCGTGCTCCAACTCGCTGAGGATGGCGAAGCGCGTCTTGTAGGGCCGCGCTCGGTCCTCGCGTGGAATCGCCGGGAGCGCGGTGGTGGGAGGGGACGTGCGGCGAATCTCAGCCAGTGACTCGGCGGTGAGCTGGGGATGAAACTCCCAGGGCTGAATGAGAGGGGCCTCTGGCGCGAGCGGCTCGGGCTGTGCTGGACGGGCTCCGACGGCCGGGATGCCTGTGAGTGCTGTTCTCACTGACCGCGAGCCGAAGGGTGTCGGTGCCGTGCTCGTGGCGGGCTCAGCCTTTGGGGGCTCGGGTTTGATGACGCTCGCAGCGGGTGACGGCGTGGGGGTGGGTGTGCTGGTCGTGGGGCTCGTTCCTTCTTCGAGGTGAAGGGCTTGAGCTTCCAAGGAGTCGGCCAACGTCGTGTCCCCGTTCTTGCGGTAGTGGGCGGCAAGGGCACGGGCTGCTTCGTGGGCGCTGGTGGCTTGGGCTTCGGACGGGGGGAGACCCCGAGCAATCCAGAGGGCACGACTCCACAAGGGGGCGGCTTGTTCTTTCATCCCGCGCCGCCCGGCGGCGAGCTGGCCAGCAATCCGGTAGCCTTCAATCGCGAGAAGGGAGAGCTTCGCATCCTCGGCCACCCTCCCGGCGCGGGCGTAGGTGGCCGCGGCCTCTTCGACATGCCTTCCAGTGAGACGACTTCCGAGGCTCACTGGCTGGAGCTGAAGGGCACCGAGGGAGAGCAGTGCCTGGACTTCCTCCTGGGGCAGTCCGGCCTCTCGGGCGGTGTGGGCCGCCGCGGCATATGACTTGATTGCAAGGGCGCGGTGCTCTTTGTCCTCGGCCATGGCGGCGAGGTAGGAGCCCAGAATCAGCTCCATGGACGTGGCCTCGGCGGGAAGCCTCCACTCGACGCACATGCGGACAGCGGCGGCCTGATGTTTCAGGGCGTCATGGCGGCGTCCCTCTCGGAATGCCATCGCCGCCTTCATCACTTCGGCACGAAGCGCGACGGCTCGGCTCGGCGGCAACTGCGGGGTGATGGACTTCGTGCCAGCGTGCGGCGGGGCGGGCTCTTCGTCCTCGGCGAGCAGCCACTTCACCGCGTCGTGCTTGCGGGCTTCGTCCTCACGTGCATCCACCTGAAGCGCGTCCTCTCCCAGCTCCTTCAAGAGGCGCGGGAGGCTGCACACGTCCGTCTCCACGACCACCCACCGCGCGTCCTCCAACGTGGGGTCCATCACCAGCTCGCGCAGCTCGTCCTCGAAGTGCCTGGGCTTTTCCACTCGCGACAGACAGAGCACCATGAGGGCCCCGTCCAGGGGCTCACACTTCGCATTCAGGACTTGATGCACTTGGAGCGCGAAGTGGGCGGCGGGCGGCGTGCGCTTCGCCGGTGGCGCCGGCAAGGCGGGGAGTGTGCTCCCTTCCGTCGCCAGGGCTTCGCGGCGGGCCTCATGGGTGAGTCGGAGCTGTTCCGCGCGTGCGGTCCATCCGTCCTCGACCGTGGTGTGGGCTCCCTCGAGGAGGAAGAGCGGTGAGAGATTGTCCGGGTGAAACTCCAACGCGGCGCACTCTTCCAGCACGCTGTCTCGGAGCTGCATCGACGTGGTGACGTGCATGAGGCGTAACGTCTTCAGCCGAGCAAACCATGTCGCTTCCTCGTGCAGCCTCTCCAGGGGCTTGGTGAGGGCATCCATGGTCAATTCACCTTCAGCGGGTTGCCTGTCACCTCATGCTCTCCAGTGGCGGAGGTCGTCAGCTTGTTTCCGGAGAGCGTGGCGGAGGTGGGCTGCAAGTCGAGCGTGGTGGTTCCACTGGTGACGCATGCACCTCGTGGTGCATCCAGGTGCGCCTTGCCGTCCTTCATGGACAGCGCACACTCACCCCCTTTCAACGTGATGGACCTGGCCCCCATCACCTCGACGTTGCCGCTCTTGTCCATGGAGAACTCCGCGCCACCGCACTGGATGACGAGGTTTCCAGCCACGACCAGGGTCACGTTCCCGCCCTCGAAGGTGCGCCGGGTGCCGCCCTGGACCAGCAGGTCCTTGCCGTCGACCGTGACTCGGCGCTCCACGCTGATGGACAGGATGTCGTTGCCCGTGACCGTGGTCTCGCGGCCTGCCTCGAGCTTCGCGGTCTCCTTGCCGACAACCGTGTTCATGCGCTCGCCCTGGACGGTGTGGGACTCGTTCTTGTCCACCGTGGTGGTGCGGTTGCCGTGAATCGTCTTCGTGTCGTCCAGGTGGATGGTGGTGGTGCGGGTCTTCTCGACGGTGTGGGTCTCGTTCTCCTTCACCACCTTGAAGCGATGGCCCATCACGGTGACAGTCTGGGCGCCGCCCACTTCTTCCGTCTGGTTCCCCTTCACCTTGTTGGTCTGGTGGCTCGCCACCTCGGTGGAATGCTCGTTCTTCACCACCTCCGTCAGGTCGCGTTGGGCGTGGAGGTGCAGTTCCTCCTGGCCCGCGGCGTCCTCCATGGCCAGCTCGTTGTAGCCGTCACCTCCGGGTGAAGATGCGGAGCGAAGGCAGAGGCGCGTCTTCTTCTCGGGCAAGTCGTGCGGCGGGGTGTTCTCTCCGTTGAAGGCAGCCCCCGTCACCATCGGCCTGTCGGGGTTTCCGTCGAAGAACTCCACCACCACTTCCATTCCGACGCGGAGCGTGGCGAGGAAGCCATAACCGGGGCCCGCCCAAGGCGTTTGAACGCGCATCCAGCAGGAGGACTTGTCGTCGCGCTTGCCTTCGCGATCCCAGTGCATCAGCACCTTCACCCGGTTGTACTTGTCCGTGTGGACTTCCTCACCGGGTGGGCCCACCACCGTGGCCGTCTGGCGCAAGGCGAGGGGGCGGGGCTTCTCCGGGGCCCGAGGGCGAAAGGGCACGTCCAGCGGGATGCACTCGAAGGTGTTGCTGTAGCGGGGGCCCTGCGTCGCGTCCTTCCCACTCGTCGCGTGGATGGATTCCTCGGGAGCCTCTCCGGTGTGCGTGACGCGAGTGAGGAGGAAGGCGCGATTCAGCTCGGCGCGTTCATGACCCTGGAGATTGAAGGTGTGGCCTGGGGTGAAGACACTGACGCATCCCTCTCCCATCCCCCTGCACGCGAGCGCGACCTGCTCCTCGTGCAGTCGTCGGGCACTGCGCCCCACCTCATCCGTCGCGAACTTCACACCATCCCACCCGCCCACGGTGGATGCATCGTTGTGCGCGTAGAGGGTACGGTGAGGGGCCGCGTCCTTCGGGTGGGCTTGCTCCAGCTCCAGGCTGGGACGGCTCCAATCCATCTCGCGGACCACGACCCCCTCCGACGTCATCTCCCGCGCATGATGGAGCGTCCGCACCGTCTCCGTGGAAGCCAGGGCCCCCGCTTCGTTGGCCACCCACACCGCGCCGCCTTCGAGGGCGCAGGGAGGACATGTGCTGTTCTCATCTGTCAGCACCAGCACCTCCGCGTCTCCGTCGTGCTCGAAGCGAAACGCGATGCCTTCTTCGTGAAGGAGTCGCACGCAGAAGTCCCAATCCGTCTCCTTGTACTGGCAGCAATACTCGCGCTTCGGGTACTCGCGGCGGGTCTCCAGCCGTACCTTCCGTTTGAAGGGTGCAAGGCTTTCTTCCAGCACCTCTTCCAGCACGTCGGGGACGCTTCGCTCCTGGAAGATGAAGGAATCCTTGCGCTGGGTGAGGACCCACGCTGCTGGCACCACCACCACGCGGACCTTCACCTTGTCGACGTGGCTGCCCAGATACGACACCTTCGAGGCGAGCCCCAACACCCGCCGCACCTGGCCCCCACGCCACATCCGCAGCTCACACGATGACTTCCAAAGCGCATCCACGACCTCGCCGAAGGCATCCGCGATCAACTCCAGGGTGAGCGTGTAGAGCTGGGACAGTCCTTCTTCGAGGTGAAGCTTCCGGACATGCCACTCGATGTGCGGCGTGCCCTGAGACTCGAACTCGAAGCGGACTTCGGGCAGGGGGAGTGTTCCAACCAGAGGGGAGGCGACTTGGGTCATACCAGCCGCAGCGCTTCCCAAAATCGTAGAAGGCTCCACTGGGGTCCTTTCGTGTGACCTGGGTGAGGGGCCCTGGCGGAACGTATGGTCTTGAATCTCCTTGTGCTTTTTTGTCGGCGCTGTTGACCAGACGTCACTTCCCAGCGGGCAGCCGCCATGGTCGTGAGGCAGCCACTCTTCCGCCGTATCGCGCGGGCACTGGGTCGTCCTCATCCCCCCAGAAGCGTCGGGGCATCGGGCGCCACGCCCCTGGCCTTGAATCGCACGGCTGGATGGGACCGCCCTTGAACGAGCGGTGCGGGCCAGCGCCCGATGAGCCCACCCTTCATTTGTACTTGCCCACTCGTCCAACAATCATTACTTGAACGCTCGTCCAAAAACAAAGGACTCCACCGGGTCCAGGAGGAGCACGCATGGGCAGACCCAAGACTTTCGATGAGGAGGCGGTCCTGGACCGTGCCATCGACCAGTTCTGGACGACCGGCTACCACGCCGTGTCCGTCAGGGACTTGGAGACCAGCACCGGCGTCCTCAAGGGCAGCCTCTACGCCGCCTTCGGCGACAAGCGCGCCCTCTTCCTCGCTTCCCTGCGCCGCTACGCGGACCAGAGCGTCATCGATATCCACGCGCTGCTCGCCAAGGGCTCAAACCCTCGCGCCGGCCTCGAGCACTACCTGCGCGTGCGCGGCAAGGAATGCATTGGACCTGCTCGCACCCGCGGCTGCTTCCTCGCCAACACCGCCGCTGAAGTCGCCCCACATGACCCCGAGGTCCGCGCCGTCGTGGGCCAGTCCTTCGCCAAGCTCGCCGACGCCCTCGAACCCACCCTCCGCGAGGCCCAGGAACAAGGCCTCGTCAGCCGCCGGCACGACACCCACGAGCTCGCCGCCCACCTCGTCGTGCTCGTCCAGGGGATGTCCATCGTCGGCAAGACAGAACCCGACTCCGCACTCATCCGCTCCTCCCTCCGCTTCGCCCTCTCCCTGTTGGAACCCGACACCCCCGAGAAATCACCATGAGCCACCCCCTCCTCCGCTTCCTCGTCGACCCTCGCTCCGCCACCCCTTCCCTCTCCTCCGGCCTGCTCGCCCTCCGCATCTTGAGCGGCGGCCTCATGACCCTGCACGGCGCCGGGAAGATGGTCACCCCCTTCACCTGGATGGGCGCTGACTCCTCCATCCCTGGCTTCCTCCAGTTCCTCGGCGCCGCCGCCGAATTCTTCGGAGGACTCGCGTGGATGGTCGGCCTGGCCACCCCCCTGGCCTCAATCGGAGTCGCGGGGACCATGCTCGTGGGCATCCTCATCGCGCACATCCCGATCGACGACCCGTTCATCCGCTTGAGCGTCTTGGGCAACACCTCCGGCCCTGGTGAGGCGTTCGCCGGTCTGCCCACCTGGCTCGTCCGCGCGGGCGGCCGCAGCGCCGGCGGCTCCGGCTCCTCGGAGCTCGCCACGCTCTACATCGCCGTCTCCGCGCTCCTGCTCAGCGCCGGTCCCGGACGCTTCTCACTCGACGCACTGCTGTCCCAGCTCCGGGAGAAGAAGACCCCCGCCGTCACCGGGTGACAGTCCTCCTCGAGCATCGAGCCCGCCTGCAAGGTCATGGAGACCCTGTTCGAGACGGGCTCACGCATCGACTCCTCACGCGGAACCCACCACCTGCCGGGCATCCATCCCCCGGCAGGTGTGGTCCTCACGTGTCAGCGCATGTGCTTCGCGATGAGCGCGTTCGCCTTCTCCGGCGCGCGCTTGCACTCCAGCAGCGCGTTGAGCACCAGCGGCGCGACGATGGTCGCGTCCGACTCCACGACGAACATCGGCGTCGTCTCCGTCAGCTTGTCCCACGTAATCTTCTCGTTGGGCGTGGCGCCCGAGTACGAGCCGTAGGACGTCGTCGAGTCGCTGATCTGGCAGAAGTACGCCCACGGCTTCACGGGCTTCTGCAGGTCGTACTTGATGGAGGGCACCACGCAGATGGGGAAGTCACCGGCGATGCCGCCGCCAATCTGGAAGAAGCCCACGCCCTCTCCCGCGGAGAGCTCCTCATAGCGGTCGTAGAAGTCCGCCATGTACTCGATGCCCGACTTGACGATGCTCGCCTTGCAGTCACCCGTCTTCACGTAGGACGCGAAGATGTTGCCGAAGGTCGAGTCCTCGTAACCCGGCACGACGATGGGCAGCTTCGCCCGCGCCGCCGCGAGCAGCCAGCACGCCTCCGGGTCTCCCTCGTACGACGAGGGCTCCAGCGCCTGGATGACCTCGTAGAAGTACTCGTGCCAGAAGCGGCGCTCGCCCTTCTCGCTCGCGTTCTTCCACATCGGGACGATGAACTTCTCCACCGCGCGGAACGCCTCGTCCTCGGGGATGCTCGTGTCCGTCACCCGGCGCATCCGCTGCTCGAGGATGCGCGTATCGTCCTGCTTGGTGAGGTAACGGTACTCCGGGAAGTCCTTGTACGAGTGGTGCGCCACCAACCGGAAGAGCGACTCCTCGATGTTGGCGCCCGTCACGGAGAGCCCGTGAATCAGACCCGCGCGGATGGCGGGCGCGAGCGTGATGCCCAACTGCGCCGAAGACATCGCTCCCGCGACGCTCCAGAACATGCGGCCGCCCTTCGACACGTGCTCCCAATAGGACAGGAGCGCATCGCGCGTCGCGCGGGCGTTGAAGTTCTTGTAGTTCGTGAGGACGAACTCCAGGACAGGAAGTTCAGATGCGGCCATGAGTGCCTCCAAGCAACGACGTGGTCGAGGCTCGGGCAGCGCCCTGTGGGAAATGCCACCCGAGGACACCCTACGGTCACGACCGGAAAGGTCGCGCCGCCATCGGAGCGTCAAGTGGCTGCCGGCTGGCTATCACAGCACGAACCTCTCGGCCACGGCATTGCACAACCCCTCCCACGGGCCTCCACGAAGCCCCCCGTCCCCTCACTCGCCGGGCACCCTGGGATTCACAAAGTAGACATGCGAGAAGCCGCCCCATATCCAAGTCTTGAGTCGCGTTGTTGGCGTTGTTGATGTCCACGGGCTGTGCGAGCTCCCGCGCACTGTGTCCCCGTGAAGGGGGACGGGCCTGGTCCGAGGTGCGCAGCGAGCACTTCCGCTTGCAGACGAACCTCTCGCCCGAGGTCGCGGCGAAGTCCGCCGCCGAGTTGGAGAAGCTCCGCCGCGCCGTGCTGCTCGCCTGGGGGCCCGACTTCAATCCCCCGGGCTCGCTCGACATCGTCCTGCTGCGCAACACGAGTGAGCTCTGGGAGTGGGACCAGAAGGAGCTGTTCAACCAGGCGGAGAACCAGCAGCACTACGCGTCCGCCTGGCTCTGGGTCCACTACCTCATCAACATGCACACCGAGCGCTTCGATGAGTTCCAGACGCGGCTGGCCCGCGCGGAGGCCCCCCGGCGCGCCTTCGAGGCCTCCTTCCAGGGCGTCAACGACCTGCGCGGAGAGCTGCGCACGTACCTCACCAGCGGACGCTCCTCGTTCCTCACCCTGCCGCTGCCGCCGGTGTCCACCGAGGTCAAGGTGCGGGAGCTGGAGAGCGCGGAGGTCCACGTGAATCGCGGGCTGTTGTTCCTGCGCGCCCCGAGCGAGCTGACGCGGGAGCAGCGCCAGGAGAAGGCCCGCGCCGAGCTGGCGCAGGCCCTGGCCGAGGACCCGAACAACGTGAGCGCCGCGCTCCTCGCCACGCAGCTGTCCACGAACCCGGCGGAGCACCTCGCCCGCGCTCGCGAGCTGGTGAAGGCCCACCCCGAGGACGGGCGCGCGTGGGATTTGCTCGCGGAGCAGCTCAACGGCCAGAGTGACGTGAAGACCCAAGAGCAGGCCCGCGAGTCCGCCGCGCGGCTGATGCCGCACGACTCGCGTGTCCTCGCGAACCTGGCCCAGCACTACTCGATGACCCTTCAGCCCGAGAAGGGATTGCCCGTGGCCAAGCGCGCGGTGGAGCTGTCTCCGGGCAGCCCCTTCGCGCTGGCCATCCAGGCCGCGCTCTTCTCCCAGGTCAACCGCTGCCCGGAGGCCATCGCCTTCCAGCGCCGCGCGGTGGACATGGCCCACGAGGCCTACTCCTCCGCCTTCCGGAAGGAGCTGCGCGACTGGCTCCAGCGCTACGTGGAGCAGTGCGCCAAGAGCACCGCCAGGCCCACGCCTTGAGTCCTCGCGGGCACACGGTGGGCATCGACCTGGGAGGTCCGATGCCCACCGTTCGCCTTCAGGGGTCCTGCTTCAATCGCATGCGTGCGTGTGCGTCTGGGCGTTGGCCTTCGGCGTCCAGCCCTCGTTGCCGTCCTTCTCGAAGAAGAACTTCGCGCGCTCGCGCTGACGCGTCCCCACCTCGTTGAGCGTGGCCGCGTCGAACAGCCGCCCGTTCACCATGGTGTAGTGCACGGTGTGGCTGTTCCTCAGGTTCTCCAGCGGGTTCTTGTCCAGCACGAGCAGGTCCGCCAGCTTGCCTTCCTCCAGCGAGCCCAGCTCCTTGTCCATGCCCAGGTAGCGCGCCCCGCCGAGCGTGCCCGCGCGCAGCGCCTGGAGGGGCTTCATCCCGCCCTGGCCGAACATCCACAGCTCCCAGTGCGCCGCCAGTCCCTCACGCTGGCCATGCGCGCCGAGCTGCACGTTCACGCCCGCGTCGTTCAACTCCCGCGCCACCTTCGCCGCGTCGATGTGGTTGACCTCGTCATCCGGCACCATCATCCGGCGGCGGCTGCGCGAGTCCACCACCCGGCGCGGAACGAAGGACAACAGCCGGTCGTCCTCCCACACGTTGGTCTTCTGGTACCAGTAGTTCTCACCCCAGTTGCCGCCGTACGCCACGCCCAGCGTCGGCGTGTAGCCGGTGCCGCTCTTGCCCCACAGCTGCCGGACGTCCGCGTAGATGCGCGCCACGGGAATCGCGTGCTCCACGCCCGTGTGCCCGTCCACCACCATGGTCAGGTTGTGCTGGAGCAGCGAGCCACCCTCGGGCACCACCAGCATGTCCAGCTCGCGCGCCGCCTGGAGCACCTTCTGCCGCTGGTCCCGGCGGGGCTGGTTGTAGCTCTTCACGCTGAAGGCCCCCATCGCCTTCATCCGCCGCAGGTGCGAGCGCGCGTCGTCCAGCGTCTCGATGGGCGCCCGGTATCCCGCGCCCGCCGCGCCGTACAGGATGGTGCCCGTGGAGAAGATGCGCGGCGCCGTCAGCGCGCCCGCCTTGCCCATCTCGCTGGCGGCGAACACCTCTTCGGACGAGTTGGACGGGTCATGCAGCGTCGTCACGCCGAACGCGAGCGACGCCGCGTGCACCCAGCTCTGCTCGGGCATCAGGCCGTCCGAGCCCATGCTCCCGTGCCAGTGCACATCCACCAGGCCGGGCATCAGCGTCTTGCCCTTCACGTCCACCACCTTCGCGCCCGAGGGCACCTGCACCTTGCCCACCGGGCCCACCGCGACGATGCGGTTGCCTCGCACCACGACGACGCCCTGCTCGATGACCTCCTCGCCCTTCATGGTGATGACGCGGCCACCCACCAGCGCCACCGTGCCCTCGGGCACGTCCGCCTTCACCTGGAACGACAGGTCCACGCCCTTCTCCGCGGCCTCCGGCAGCTTCTCCGGCGCCCCGTCCATGAAGGCGAAGGACTGCTTCAGCTCCCGCGTGAAGAGCTCGGGCCCCAGCGCCCAGTGCAGGCGCGCGCTGTCGCCGGACCAGTGCAGATACTCACCCGCGTCCCGGCTCACCTTCGCCACCGGCATCGACTTGGCGTCCGGTCCCACCGTGGCCGCCTTCGCGCCCCGGGGAAACGCGGTGACATACGCGTTGAAGTTCTCGCGGAACGCCACCCAGCGCTCATCCGGAGACACGCGCAGCTCCGTCGCCTCCGCGCTCGTCAGGTGCGTGCGCTCCGAGCCTCCATCCAGACCCACGCTCTTCAACGAGCGCACGTCCTCCTTCTCCTTCGACTCGACATGCAGGAAGTACACGCGGTCCGAGCGCGCGCCGAAGTGCGGAGCCGAGCCATCCCGCGTCAGCCTGCGCGCCACGCCGCCGGACACCGGCTGCGCGAACAGGCCCATCTCCCGGCTCCACAGGCCGGGCATCAGGTAGCCATCTCCCGTCATGCGGTACACCAGCGTCTTGCCATCCGGGCTCAGCGCGGGCTCCACGTAGTAGCCGGGCCGGGACGTCATCACCTTGCCCTCGCCGCCCGTGGCCGGCGCCAGGCGGACCGCGCCCAGCTTCTCGTCGTCCCACGTCGAATAGATGATGGAGCGCCCGTCGCGAGAGAACGACGGATAGAACTCCAGGTGGTCCTCCTGCTTCGTCAGCCGCTTGGGCGCGCCGTTCGGCAGCTCCTTCACGTAGAGCTTGCCCAGCGACTGGAACACCACGCGGTCTCCCTTCGGAGACACCTGCACCCAGCGCAGCATCTTCGTGTTGAAGCGCTCCGGCGCCACCGCGCGCGGCGTGCGCACCGCCTCGAAAATCGTGCGCGTGCTCTTCACGTGGAAGGGGATGGGCGTCACCTTCTTCGTCGCCACGTCGACGCGCTGGAGCTTGCCGCCCGCCCAGAGGACAATCGCCTTGTCGTCGCGCGTCCACGCCATCGTCGGGTAGACGCCGTGGATGGCCCACGTCTCCTGCATGTCGCGGTCGAGCCCGTCATACAGCGGGCGCTCCGCGCCGGAGGCCACGTCCGCGACATACAGCACGCTCTTGGTGCGCACGCGGCGGATGAACGCCAGCTGCTTGCCATCGCGCGACGGCGTCGGACGGATGGAGCCACCCGGCCCGCTGACGAAGGGGTCTATCTCCTTCGTCTCCAGGTCCAACCGCTGGATGGCATAGATTTCCGCGTTCGGGTCCTTGTTGTATTCGAACGTCCTGCCCGGCGTGACGTCCTGGCTGAAGTAGACGTAGCGGCCATCCGGAGAGAACGCCGGCTCGCCCAGGTCCTTCTGGTCATTGGCGCGCTCGGTGAGCTGCACGCCGTCACCGCCGGAGCGGTGATACATCCACACCTCGCCCGCACCCAGCGAGCGCCGCGCGGTGTAGTGCTTGCGCGCGACGATGAACTGACCATCCGGGCTCCATGCGGGGCTGTTGAGCAGGCGGAACTTCTCCTGCGTCACCGGCTTCGCGTCCGAGCCATCCCGCTTCATCACCCAGATGTTGTCGCCGCCGCCGCGGTCGCTGGTGAAAGCGATGGACTTGCCATCCGGGCTGTAGCGCGGCTGCATGTCCCACGCGACACCGGAGGTCACCGCGCGCGCCTCGCCTCCCGTCAGGGGCAACACGTAGATGTCGCCCAACAGGTCGAAGACGAGCTCGTCCCCCGTGGGGCTCACGTCCAGGTTCATCCACGTCCCCTCGGTGACGTCGATGTCCACCTGCTTCGCGGGGAACCCGGGGGCGTCCACCTTCCAGGCGTCCTTGTCCTTCCCCTCGCCGGGGCCCTCCGCGACGGCGGGAGCGTTGGGGTCCACCTCCACCGCGCGGCCCGCCTCGCGAGCGGCGTCGTCCTTCTTCTTGGGAGCGGGAGGGGGGTCCTGCCGAGCGGCGGGAGGTGTCGCCGCGGGCTGCGCGGAGACCAGCGCGCCGGGCACCAGCAGCGCGACGCAAAGAGCGGAGGTCAGTCGTTTCACCGGAGGTCCTCGTTTTGGGGGACTGCGCGAGACACGGCCGTACAGGGGGCGAAAGATTACCCGCCCCGGAGCAAGCAGGCTCGGCGGCCCTCAACAGGGGACCGGGCGTCCCTGTTCCTGAGCATTCGTCGCGCGCCATCCCCCCGTGATTCTGTTATCCGCTCCCCATGTCGGATGACTTCAAGCTCCCCGAAGACAAGGCAGAGCGGATGGAACGCTGCTCCCTGTTCTACACGGACATCGTTCCCCACAACCACGCGCTGGGACTGAAGCTGCTGGACATCGGGCCCGCGGAGGCCGTCGTCGAGCTGCCCTACGCGGACTTCCTCGTCGGCAACCCGGAGACGGGCGTCATCGCCGGCGGCGCGGTGACGACGCTCATCGACGCGGCGTGTGGCTCCGCCGTCATCCTCCGGTTCGGCCGCTTCCTGCCCCTGGTGACGTTGGACTTGCGCATCGACTACCTCCGCCCCGCCCGCCCCGGCGCCTCGCTCACCGCCGTGGCCGAGTGCTACCGCGCCACGCGCCAGGTCGCCTTCGTCCGCGCACTCGTGCATCAGGGTGACAAGAGCAATCCGGTGGCCTCTGCGCAGGGCACCTTCATGCGGCTGGAGGAGTGACGGACATGAGTGACACGCAATCTTCTCCCACGCTCGCCGAGCTGGTCCTCCAGGTGCGCAAGTCGCGCGAGTACGGCCGCCTCACCGACGCCATCCCCTACGCGCGCTTCATGGGCATTGGCGTGGAGCACCTGGCCGGGGAGATGCTCTGCCGGATGACGTACACGCCCAAGCTCATCGGCAACAGCTTCCTGCCCGCGCTGCACGGCGGCACGCTGGGCGCGCTGCTGGAGTGCTCCGCCATCTTCGAGCTCCTGCTCCAGACGGAGACCCAGCGCGTCCCCAAGGTCATCTCCCTGACGGTGGACTTCCTGCGCTCCGGCAAGGCCCAGGACACCTTCGCGCGCGCCTTCATCACGCGCCAGGGACGTCGCGTGGCCAACGTCCGCGTCGAGGCCTGGCAGGACGACCGCACCCGCCCCATCGCCAGCGCGAACGCCCTGTTCCTGCTCGCGGAGCCCTGAGCCTCTGCCGCCCGCGAGGGCCGGGCCGAGGGGCGGAGCCGTTGGCCGCTCCCTCGGCGCACGGTGGGCTTTTGCGCCGGGCCATCTCCACCTTCGTCCCCAGGAGCCCATTCTCGGGAGGCAGGCGATGATGCGATGGAACGGTTGGATGCTGGCCGGCGTGGTCTTTCTGGGCGGCGCGGCGGTGGCGCAGGACACGCAGAACTCCACGGCGCCGCAGAACGGCACCGGCGACAGCCAGGGCATGATTCGCTCGGGAGAGGCGGACGCCATCGACCAGGGCGAGGACCTGCGCAAGCAAGCCCGCGAGGACCAGCCCGCGACGGGCGGCTCGGGTGAGCCCGACGCGCAGGCCCAGAAGTGGATGAAGGAGGGCCTGCTGCCCATCCCCACCGATGAGAAGTCCTTCCTGGAGATACTGCACAGCGGGAACCAGATGGAGGTTCAGATGGGGCAGCTCGCGCAGAAGAACGGCGCGTCCCAGGACGTGAAGGACTTCGGCGTCCGCATGCAGCGCGAGCACGGCAAGGCGGATGAGAAGCTGATGGCGTACGCGAAGAAGAAGGGCTTCCAGCTCGGTGAGCCCCAGGCGACGACGCCGCTCGCCAAGGCCATGGGCAACACGGAGCACGCCCTCATGGAGGAGCTCCAGCTGCGCCGCGGCCCCGCGTTCGACCGGGGCTACCTGGCCGTCATGGTCGGTGACCATGACTCCGACATCGCCATGGTGATGGCCGGGCAGCAGCAGTTCGCCAGCAACACCGAGCTGAAGGGGATGCTCGACGAGACGCTGACCATGATGAAGCAGCACCGTCAGAGCGCGTACCGGCTGCTGGGCCAGGAGACTCCGCGCCAGGCCCGCCAGAGCCCTCGCGGCGGGCGCTGACGTCCAGCGCTCCGGGCTACTCGACGGAGAGCGTGTAGACGCGCTCCGTCCCGTCCGAGAGCGACAACGTCATGCGAGTCACTCCCGGCTCCAGTGCCTTGAGCTGGAGCCGGCCGGGTGACACCTCCACCTCCACGAGGCGCGGGTCCTCCACGATGAAGTGCTGGATGCCTGGGACCAGCGACTCGCGCAGCTCACCTCTGCGCAGCTCGATGCGGTCCCCGTGCTCCTCCCCCGGGGATGAGGACACCTGCCTCATGCCGTCCTGCGCCTGACTCCAGAACACCAGGCCCAGCCCTCCTCCCAGGAAGAGGAGCAGCAGCGCCACGACCCCCAGCACCTTCCAGTCGCGTGTCACGTGGGGACGCGAGAGCGCCTGGAGCAACGCCTCCATGGAGGTGAAGCGCGACGCGGGCAGGTGCGACAGTCCTCGGGACAACGCACGCAGCACATGCTCCGGGGGACGGCCCGTGCTCGGACGCAGGCGCGGCGTCTGGGATGGGGACGGAGGCGTCGCCGCGGGGGGCACGGCCACCCGCTGCTGCGCGGGGCGCTCGCCGTGCAGGGCTTCATACAGCGAGACACAGAAGCTGTACTGGTCGCTCCGTTCGTCCACGCGATGGCCCCGGCGCTGCTCGGGAGACATGTACGCGGGCGTGCCCAGCATGGTGCCCGCCCGCGTGAGAATCAGCTCGGTCTCATCCAGAGGAGTGGCCTCGGTCCGCCACCGCCGCACGAGCCCGAAGTCGGTGACTCGCACGCGCCCGTCCTTGCCCACCAGGACGTTCGCCGGCTTGAAGTCCCGGTGCACCAGCCCCTGGCGATGCGCCGCCGCCAGCCCCGCGCCCGCCGCGAGGAATTTCTCCAGCACCTCTCTCCAGGAGCGCTCCTTCTCTCGCAGCCACCCCGCGAGGGTCGTCCCCTCCACCCACTCCATCGCCAGATAGTCGCGGCCCTCGGCGGAGCCCAGCTCGAAGACAGGCAACACATTGGGATGAGACACCCTCGCCATCGCTTGCGCCTCGCGCAGCAGCCGGCCCCGGCGCTCCTCCTCCACGCCCTTGCGAGCGGGGCGAAGCAGCTTCAACGCCACCTTGCGTCCCAGCCGCGTGTCGTCCGCCGCGTACACCACGCCCATTCCCCCCAGGCCCAGCATCTCTCCCAGCACGTAGGGGCCCAGCCGCGTCCCCTTCGGAAAGGCCAGGGCCGAGATGCCAAGCTCCTGTGCCGGGGGCGGCATGGTGAGCCGGCGCGTGGTGGCGTCCGCGTCATCCGATTCCGGCATCGTGCGCTCCGCCTCCACGAGCGCACGGCAGCTCTCGCAGGTGTCCAGATGCGCCGCCAGCCCCACCGCCTTCGCCGAGGGCAACGCCCCGTGGGCGAGGCTGATGAGTTCCTTCTTGTCTGGGCAGGGTGCTGGCACGAGGGGACGCTGCGGATTCATGTGATGTCTTGCATCATCGCAGCCTCATCCCCGGGGAGAAAGGAGGAGACTCGAGAGGTTCCGCTTGTTCTTTATTCACGGTGACAACTGCTTCACTTCCCCGAAACAGAGATGGTGTAGAGGCGCCTCTCACCCTGCCGGGTCCACACCAGCAGTTGGGATGCCCCCGACTCGAGCGGGGTGAGCAACAATCCATTCTCCACCACCTGAATATTCACCAGCCCCTGCTGGCCGATGGCGATGCGCGACATGCCGGAGAGCTCCAGCGTGCGCGGCTCCCCCATCACCAGTGGGAAGAAGATGTTGCCTCCCACCTTCCTCGCGGCTTCGACCTCCTGGAGGAAGGCTCGGTTCTCTTCCGTGTGCATGGGGGCCGACTCGTCCCCTCCCCACGTCCACGTGGCCAGCACCAGCAATCCCCCCAGGGACACCGCCCCCAATCCCAACCACCACGGCCTCCTGGACGGCGGGGCAGTGAGGGCCTGGAGCAAGGCCTCCATCGAGGGATGGCGCGCTCGAGGCTCGGTCTCGAGACCTCGGGACAGCGCGGCCTGGACGTGCCTGGGGAGCTTGGATGACTTCTTCGCGTGCGCCGCCCCCGAGGGACGTGCTCCGTGGAGTGCTTCGTGGAGCGCGACGCAGAAGCTGAACTGGTCGCTGCGGGCGTCCACGGGGAGACCCCAGCGCTGCTCGGGCGACATGTACGCGGGAGTCCCCGGCGCGGCGCCTTCGCGGGTGAGGAACGTCTGTTCCAGGTCGTCCGCTGGCGGCGTGGGCGCGGCTTCGCGCGAGGTGGCGTGTGCATCGCCGTCGCCGCCGCGCCATCTCCGCGCCAGGCCGAAGTCCATCACTCGCGCGCGGCCGTCGCGGCCCACGAGCACGTTGGTGGGTTTGAAGTCGCGGTGAACCAATCCCTGGCGGTGTGCCGCCGCCAACCCCTGGCCCGCCTCGAGGAACTTCTCCAGCACCTCTCTCCAGGGGCGCTCCTGCTCGCGGAGCCATCCGGCGAGCGTCGTTCCCTCCACCCACTCCATCACCAGGTAGTCGCGGCCGTCCTCTTGTCCCAACTCGAAGACAGGCAGCACGTGGGGATGGGACAAGCGCGCCATGGCCTGTGCCTCGCGAGACAGGCGCGCGCGGCTCTCTGCCTCCTGGTCCTCTGGCACGGGGCGCAAGAGCTTCACCGCCACTCTGCGCGCCAACCTCGGGTCCTCCGCCGCGTACACCACGCCCATGCCGCCCACGCCCAGGAGCTCCCGCAGGACGTAGGGGCCCAGCCGTGTCCCCTCGAGTCGAAGCTCTCGCGTCAGGTCTCGTGGCGGAGGACTCGCCGGGGGAGCGGACCCGGTGTTCACGTCCGTCATGGAGCCCTCGGCCGCCACCACCGCGACGAGCGCCCGGCAGTCCTCGCAGACATCCAGGTGCGCGGCCACCGAGGAGACCTCGGACGGAGGCAGCGCTCCGCTCGCGAAGCCCGCGAGCACGTTCTCATCGGGACAGGCGAGGGACGCGGAGAAGGGTGGCAGCGGGCTCATGGGGTTCGTGACAGCGCGATGATATCGCGAACCGGGCCCTGGGCCGCGCGCGGACCGCCCAGGGCCACCTCGGACGCGGAGGCTACTTCGTCTCGGCGGCGGCCTTCGCGCCGTCCTTCGTCACCACCACGGTGTACTCCTGCCGCTTGCCGCCCTCGCTCCACACGAGCAGCCGGGTGGTCCCCGCCGCCTTGCCCTGGATGTCGAGCTTGCCCGCGCCCAAGGTCTTCACATCCGCCGTGTCGAGGTCTCCCAGCGCCACCTTGTTCATCCCCTTCACGGTGAGCACCTGGTGCTCCCCCACCTTCAGCTCGATGCGCTCCTCCGCCGCGGCGCTCGTGCCCATCAGCACCGACGCCATCAGGGCAAGTCCCATCAGTCCGTTCCTCATGAGGTCCGTCCTTTCGTTCTTGAAGCGAGGCTCCCATGCCTGGCCTTCATCTGGGGGACACCGGCCACTTCGGTCCGTTGCACGGCCGTGATGAAAAAGTCGCCGCCTACGCGGTTTCCCGCAGCAAGCCCGGGAGGCTGAGGTCCAGCTGACCGCCCACCACACGCATCAGGCTGTTCAGGTCATCCACTGACAATTGGAGACGCGCCGCCAGGTGCTCGCGCGCATGCACCAGCATCTGCTGCTTCGCGTGTGACACCCAGCGCGACACCGTGGATTTGTGCGTGCGGTACATGGCGCCGATGCGCTCCAGACTCACGCCCTCCACCACATGCAGCCGCAGCACCGTGCGCTCTCGCGGAGGAAGGTTCGCCACGGCCACCGCCAAGGCCTCGCGGAAGTCCTGGTGGTGACGCCGCCGGAGGTACTCCAGTTCGACGTCCCCTCCCAGCCCACCTTCCAGCGCCGTCCCATCCGCCTCCTGCTCCACCCGGGCGCGCCGCCCTTCCGCCCGCTGGAGATTGAGCGCCGTGCGCACCGCCGCCGCTCGCAGCCACGCGGACAGGGGCGCTGTTCCCCGATACTCGGCGATGCGTGGCTCCGCGCCCCCTTCCGTGGCGAGCAACCGGTGCCGCAACTGCTGGAGCACCTCCTCCGCGTCGACGCCGCCACCGCGGACCCGGGAGACCGCGCGAGCCACCTTGGAGAGGAAGTGCCGCTCCAACGCCGCGTGGGCCGCGGGGATTCCTCGCGCACAGGCACACGCCAGATAGAGGTCCGCCACGGGGACGTCCTGGGACGCCATCGAGGACACAGCCTCCGTCCCAAGCCGCTGGGCCAGGTACCGCGAGAAATCCTCTTCCGCGAGCACCACCTCCGGCCACGCC
Organism: Myxococcus stipitatus; assembly: GCF_037414475.1. The sequence goes on from NZ_CP147913.1 coordinate 4,460,359, forward strand.
TCTCGTCCCACGGACACCCACGAACCCCGCGGCGCTTCAAGTCCGGACACGTCCACACCGTTCAACTCGGATAAGTGTTTCTCCAACGCTAGCAGGTGTCGGGCGAAGACCTGGGCACCGCCGTGCGGCATCGACATCCGTGCCGCGTGACCCATTCCTGGGAGGATTCCAGTCAGGCGGGCTTTCATTGTTACAGCGAGGGGCGCCTTTTCTACAGGCCCCAAGCCCCCGGTCTGACGGCGATGGCCCACCCGACGCTGTCCCTGGGTTCAACGTGAATGCCCACGCGGTAACGCCTGTTCGTGCTCGAAGCCACTATCGCCGAATGACATGCAACGCTTCGCGGCGAGTGCTTCCTGTCGGCACGCAGCCTGCTTCCCTCTCCCTGCATCCGTTCGGAGGGCAGGACGATGAGCGAGCGCGTACAGACTCAACTGAAGACCCTGAAGGAGACCTCGCGGTCACTGTTCATCCAGGAACGGTATTCCGAATGCGCGGAGGTCCTCGCGCGCATCGTCCGGCTGATGCCCAAGGACCCGAACGCACGCGTGCGCCACGCCGAGATTTGCCGCCGAGCGGGAGACCGGCCCGGCGCGGTCGCCTCCTATCGCGTGGCCGCGGAGCTGCTGCTCGCGCAAGGCTGCGAAGCCCGCGCCCGTGCCGCCTTGCGCGCGGCGCTCGCGGTGGACCCTCGAGACCCTGAGCTGACCTCGGACGTCGCGCGCCTGGGCCAGGTGTCCTTGCCCCCCGCGACGGCGCTCGAGGACGAGCGGCTCTACATCACGGCCAATGACATCCTGGAGGAGCCCTCGCGCATGGAGACACGTGCGAACACGCCGCCGCCTCCACCACCCGCCTTCGTCCTGCGCGCGGCGGAAGAGACCGCCTCCGCCGGGCCGCTGCCCGCGGCGCCCACCATCGCCCCCGTGCGGATGAGGCCGTCCGATGCAGGACGCCTCCCACCTTCCTCCGGGAAGGCTCGGTGGGAGGAGCGTCCCCAGACGCCTCCCACGCTCGTCCCCGTGACGCCGTCCACGCCGCGCGCGGGAGGCGAGCCTGGCTCGGCGCCTCGAGGCCATGCTCCAGCCACCGCCACATCACGGCAGGTCGCTGCAACCCCCACGCATCCCACTCCATCGCCGCGCATCACACCCGAGCCCCCCGTGATGGGCTTTCGCCCCGAGCTCCGGTGGCTGAGTCCCAACGCCATCGCCTTGCGCTCCTCGCCTCAGTCCGCCTGGGTCGTCATCCGCGCCGAAGGCCCGCTGTCGCTGAGCCGCGCGGAGTCCGTCGTCACGCCTCCCGAGCTCCCCACGGACGACGAGCCCCTGCACCTCACCCACTGACCACGCGCTTGTTCCTCGCGGCCCTCCAGGACCACGATGAGGGGGCACCCCATGCTCCCCATCCCACTTCGAGAGACCCACGCCTTCGTCCGTCCCACCGTGGCCCCGCACCGCCGCATCCTGGAGGTCGGCTGCGGCGACGGAGCACTCGCTGGACTCCTCGCCGCCGAAGGCCACGACGTCGTCGCCATCGACGCGCGGCTGCGCGACACACCCCGCCCGCCCGGCGTTCGCTTCGAGCAGGTCTCGCTGTCGAGCTTCGCCGCCGAGCCCTTCGACGCCCTGGTCGCGGTGGCCGTGCTCCACCACCTCTCTCCGCTCGAAGCCTCCGTGGCGAAGCTGCGCGAGCTGATTGTTCCGGGTGGGTCGCTCGTCGTGGACGACTTCGACCTGGCCGCTCCGGACGTCACCACCGCGCGCTGGTACTACGACGCGCAGGATCTGCTCGCCGCCGGAGGACTCTTCCCACCCGAGGCCGTCCATGGCGCTCCCGAGGAAGCCCCGCTCGAGCGCTGGCACCATGAGCACCTGCACCACGATGAGCCGCTCCACACCGGGGACAGCACGGTGGGTGCGCTGCGCGACGGGGGCTTCGAGCTCCAACACGTCACGCGCGGGCCCTACCTGTTCCGCTACCTGGCCAAGGGGCACCACGGCGCCCACGGCCACGTGCCCGCGCCGGAGCGCCTGGCTGAATACATGCTCGCCACCGAGCGCCAGCGCATCGCCGAGGGTGTGTTCAAACCCGTCGGCCTGCGCATCGTCGCCCGGCGGCGCTGAGGCCAACACCCGCATCCCCGGTGGAGGGCTCTCACGTTCCCACGATGAGGTGCCCCCACTCGCGAGACCTCCGCGGCGCTACATCGCCACGGACTTCTTCGGGTCGAAGCGCTTCTTCTGGGGGGCACTCTCGGGCTTCGCGGGCGCCTCGGCCGGGGCCGCCTGCTCCGGCTCACGGCTCTCCAGCACGGGAGCCTCCGCCGTCTCGGGGGTCTCCGACGAGGACACCTGCGCCTTCACCGGCGCCTCGCAGTGTTCTCCCTTGCGGTTCGGATGGCAGTGCCGAATCCCATACACATGGTGGCAACCACATGCGTCCACCCGCTTCTTCGCGCAAATGGACGGGTTGAACACCGGCCCCGCCAACGAATCCGCCGGCACGGCCTGCATCGCCATCGCCAGGAAAATCCCACTGAGGAAACCCATCGCCCACCCCCTGCCTGGATGGCAAATGGATGCGCCTGACGCGGGAATGCGGCAAGCCCCGCGCTGATCCAATTCCCGCGCTTCGCACGAGAGCCGACTCTCGCTCGGCCGTTCGTGTGGACGTGGACGGCGCGCGCCTCGGAAATTCGCTCGCCTTTCCGTCTCCTTCCCACGCATCCTCGGGAACACTCGGGCACGCCCGCACCCACAGGTCAGCTTGTTTCGGACGTTCCCGTCCCTCGCGCGCGTTTCCCCAGTCAGGGGGAGGTCAAGGTCATGAGCTGGAAACAACGATTGGAAAAGGCCGGCGAGGGCCACTACGTCCTGCCGAAGGCCAAGAGCATGCGGGTGGACGCGCACCTGTTCCTGTCCGACAAGCTGCTCTGGGGTGAGGGGCCCGACCTGCCGGGTCTCGAGGACGCCGTCTTCGACCAGGTGGTCAACGCCGCGTCCTTCCCCGGCGTCACCCGAGTCGCCGTCACCCCGGACTGTCACGTGGGTTATGGCGTCCCCATCGGCACCGTGGTGGAGACCGACGGCATCCTCCTGCCCACCGCCGCCGGCTACGACATCGGCTGCGGCATGGTGCAATTGCAGACGACCCTCACCGCGGAAGACGTGGCGGACGCCGCCAAGCGCCGTCAGTGGATTGAGCAGGTGACCCGCCGCATCGCGGTGGGCGTGGGCGCCAGCCGCGTGCAGCAGCAGCGCAGGGTGTCCGACCGGGCCTTCGCCGACGTCGTGCGGCACGGCGCCAAGGCCCTGGGCCGAGGCTCCTCCGTCACCGAGCGCGACTTCATCCCCGTGGAGGATGACCGGGTGGACATCCCCGAGCGCGCCTTCGAGAAGCGCGGGCAGTTGGGCAGCCTGGGCGGCGGCAACCACTTCACCGAGATGCAGGTCGATGAAGAGGGCCGCGTCTGGGTGATGCTCCACACCGGCAGCCGTGGCTTCGGGTGGAACATCGCCAAGCACTTCTTCGTGGAGGGCGCAGCCCAGCTCGGCCTCAAGAGCCGCAGCGAGGACTTCGTCTGGCTCGACGCCGACAGCCCGCTGGGCCGCGAGTACTGGAACCTCCACAACATGGCCGCCAACTTCGCCGTGGCCAACCGGCTCATCATCGGCGAGGCCGTGTGCGCCGCGCTGGAGGACGTGTTCGGCGGCACCGCGAGCGTCTACTACGAGATTTCGCACAACCTCATCCAGAAGGAGGATGGGAAGTTCGTCGCCCGCAAGGGCGCCACGCGTGCGTTCCCCGCCGGCCACCCCGCGCTCAAGAAGACGGACTGGGAAGGCACCGGGCATCCCATCCTGATTCCCGGCTCGATGGAGACCGGCAGCGCCATCCTGTTCGCGGAGGAAGGTGCGTCCAGGTCCATCTACTCGGTGAACCACGGCGCCGGCCGCCGTATGTCTCGAGGCGAGGCGCGGCGCGTGCTCAAGCAGGACGCCACCGACGCGCGCATGGCCGAGTCCGGCATCATCCTCAACACGCGGCACACCCCGCTCGACGAGTCCGGCCCCTGCTACAAGAACCTGGAGGACGTGCTGGAGACGGTGGAGATGGCGGGGCTGGCCAAGGTGGCGCGGCGGCTCAAGCCCGTGGCCTGCATCAAGGGCGCGGATTGACCCACACCCGGTGGCACGTGGACTTCCTGGGGAGCCTGCTACAGTGGCGCCCCTCTGGAGTCCCACGAAATGACCTCGTCGTCCCCCGCCGCCCGCGCCTCCATGTTGGGTTCCCGTGAGGCCGAGCTGGCTCGAGCAGAGAGTGATCTGTCCACCCAGGAGTCCCGTCTCGCGGAGCAGCTCACGCGAGCCCAGGCGGAGGCCGCCGCCCTCTCCACCCGGCTCGACGCGGTGAGGGCCGCGCTGGCCAAGGCGCACCAGGACCCGGACGCGGACCCGCAAATGGGTGAGCAGGCGTCCAGGCTCCAGGCCACACGGGTGCCCTCACTGAACGTGGACGCCGCGCGGGAGAAGGCCCTCGACACACGCGAGAAGGCCCTGGAGGCACGCAAGCAGTTGGGCCTGGAGGCCCAGGCCGCGCTGCGCATCCAACAGGAGCAAATGGCCCAGGTGACGCGCGCGGTCGCGGACGCCGAGGCGGCCATGAAGCAGCAGGTGGAAGCCTCCGCGGCCCGGACGCGGGCGCGCCAGGAGGCCTCCACGCGCGCGCAGCAGGAGGCGGCTCGCGCGAGGCAGGCGGAGCTGGCCCGCGCCGCCACCGAGGCCAAGGCTCGGGGAGAGACAGTTCCCTCGGCCCCAGGGCCTGCCCGGACGAGCGGCGCGGAGGGCGTGGATGCGCGGCGCAACGGGCGCGTGCGGATGCACACGTCCATCGACATGCGCAGCGACTCGAACTTCTTCACCGGCTTCTCGATGGACATCAGCGAGGGCGGCGTCTTCATCGCCACGGTGGACGCGGTGCCGCGCGGCACCCAGGTGGAGCTGGACTTCACGCTGCCCGGGGGCCGGCCCATGAAGGTGACGGGCGTGGTGCGCTGGGTGCGCGAGGCCAACCCTCGCATGCCGGAGCTGATGCCGGGCGTGGGCGTCCAGTTCACCGGGCTGCCCGAGGAAGTGGCGTCCGTCATCTCGTCCTTCGTCACCACGCGTGACCCGATGTTCTATCCAGACTGAAGGCGGCGGACGCTTCGTCGGGTAGTCGACCCCATCGCTCGTGGGCCGGTGCAGGAACGGCGATGTCTGGCCATAAAGACAGACATCAGGTTCCTATGAGCGCGCCCACTCGCAGTCCCAATACCGCCACCGCCCGTCCACCTCGCTGGGATTCCCGCCGGCGCACCGAGCCCGCGTCCGAGGACACGTGCTCCAATGACACGGCCTCTCCGCCCGTCGTCGTCCCGGTGGACAAGGTCCACCTGGCCCAGGAGCTGACCCTCCTCACCGCACCCGACGCCTCCAGGGCCGTGGGCGCGCTCAATGGACAGCACGTCCAGTTGATGAAGCTCCACGGCGACGGAGCCTGGCGGCGGCACGAGCATGACGACACGCTCTTCCTGGTCCTCCATGGCCGGCTGCGCGTGGAGCTGCGCGAGCGCACCGTCGAGGTGGAGCCCGGCGAACTGCTCCTCCTCCCCCGAGGCGTCGAGCACCGGCCCGTCGCCGACGAGGAGGTGCATGTCCTCGTCCTCGAGCCCTCCTGCGCGCTCCCGCCGCTCTAGGTTCAAGGAAGGACGGGCTCGTTGACGGGGGCCTCCCGCTCCGAGCCGGGCTGCAGCAGGGGCAGCTCCACGGTGAAGGTGGAGCCCTCCCCCGGCGAGCTCTCCACGTGGACGGAGCCCCCGTGGGCATCCACCAGTTGCCGGACGATGTAGAGCCCCAACCCGAAGCCCGCATGCCGTCCCTCGGAAGGGACCTGCTCGAAGCGGTCGAAGATGCGCCGCTGCGCCTCCAGGGGAATGCCCACGCCGTGGTCCTTCACCACCAGGCGCGCCCGTGACACCCCGGCGCGCTCCACGCGCACCTCCACCGGCTGTCCCGCGCCGAACTTCAGCGCGTTGGACAAGAGGTTCGTCATCACCCGGTCCAGGCGCAGCCGGTCCCACCGGCCCACCAGGCCCAGCTCCGCGTCGAAGACGAGCTTGCTGCCCTGCTCGGAGGCATACGCCGCGAAGCGCTCCACCACCTCGTGCGCCAGGTCCGCCAGGTCCACCAGCGACACGTCCAACACCAGACGTCCCGCGGACAAACGAGACAAATCCAACAGGTTGAGCAGCAATTGCCCCAGACGCTGGGTCTGCTTCAGCGCCGCGCCCAATCCCTCTCGCACCTTGTCTGGCGCAAGGCCCGGGTCCAACCGCTGGAGCTTGCGCAACAGGAGCTGGAGGGTGTTGAGGGGATTGCCCAGGTCATGTGCCGCGATGCCGATGAGCTCCACCGCCTCGCGCGACTCGCGCAAGAGCCGGGTGTTGTCCAGCGCCAGCGCCGCGCGGCCCGCCAGCTCCTCCATGAAGACCTGGTCCCCTTGCGTCAACCTCCGCTCCGGCGAGGACGTGAGCAGCACCAACACCCCTTGCGTCTTCTCCCCCGAGCGCAGCGGCACCGCCAGGTACGAGCGGATGCCCACCTGCTCCATCATCCCCAGGTGCTCGGCGTCCTCCGCGCCCTTCACGAGCATCTGGGGCGACACCTCAGCCACCCACTGCGAGCGTCCCGTGCGCATCACCTGCCACACCCCCCGAGGCGAATCCGGCGAGGGCTGATGACGCCGCAGGGCCTCCCACAGCAGGGGCTCCTTCTGCTCGTCCGCGTGCTTCACCACCCGGGGCCGCAGTTGTCCGGACGGCGTCAGCACATACAGGACACACGCATCCGCCACCTCCGGCACCATCATCCGCACCAGCTCCGCCACCATCAGGTCCGGCTCCGTGTACCGCTGGAACACCCGGCCGGCCTCCGCGAACAAGCCTTGCGTGCGCTCGGCGCGGCGGCGCTCGGTGATGTCGCGCGTCACCTCCGCGTAGCCCCGCAGCGCGCCACCCTCATCCCGCAGCGCGTTGACGAGCGCCTCCGCGAAATAACTCGAGCCGTCCTTGCGCACGCGCCACCCCTCCGTGCGCAGACGCCCATCTCTTCTGGCTCGCGCCAGGTCCTTCTCCGGCACCCCCAGCGCCGCGGCGTCCGGCGGATAGAAGAGGGCCACCGGCTCACCCACCACCTCCGAGGCCTCGTAGCCCGTGATTCGAGTGGCCCCCGGGTTCCAGCTCGCCACCCGTCCGCGCTCGTCCAACAGCAGCAGCGCGTAGTCCTGCACCCCTTCGACGAGGAGCTGGAAGCGCCGGGCGCTGTCGTCCGCCTCCTCGCGCAACGGACGCAGCCTGCGCAGCAGTACCCACGACAACACCGCCGCCACCGCCAGGCCCAGGCTCGCGGCCACGAGGGTGAGCGTGAGCACCCGCTCATCCACGTCCACCGCCGTCTGGATGCCGCGCGCGAGCTGCTCCTCCGCGTTCGCGGAGAGCTGCTGCAAGGCCTCGTAGGCCCGCAGCCGCGTGGTGCCCACGCGCTCCTCGAAGAGGCGCTCCAGCTTGGAGCGGGGCACATTGGCCGCATGCGCCACCACCAGCTCCCGCACGGCCTGCTCGTGCTCCTGCTCCGCGCGCATGGCGGCATCCAGGAGCGACGAGGCGGGCTCCGCGAGGAGGCGCGCCTTCAGCCTCCCGGCGATGGAGATGAAGCGCTCGCGCGACGCCACCATCTCCTCGGCGAAGAGCGAGTCACCCGACAGGGCATAGCCCCGCTCGCTGGCCACCTTGTCGCTGAAGGCGCGGCGCAGGCGCTCCACCTCCAGCAGGTCCATGGACAGCTCCAGCAGGCCCGCCTTCTGGTGCGTGCGCACGGACAAAAGCGCCACGGCGAACGTCACCACCAGCGCGAGCGCCACGAGCAGGGACGCGAAGAAGCCCGCGCCGACGCGCTGTGAGAACGTCCACGGCCGCCCCACGCCGCCCCCCTCCGGGCAGGACGCCCGTCTTCCCGGGTCCCGCGCCCATCAAGGTGGGCCCGCTGTCCATGGCCGCACATCCCCGCCCAAGGGATGTGCCCGCGTTGGACGGCGTGCACTCGTGACGCGGAGGCTCTAGCGCGTACCCGCCGGGACAACCTCCGGCGCGGGCGCCGGGTCCGAGGCCGGAGCCTGGAAGCTGCCCGTGTCCGGGTCCACCGACCACGCGGAATACTTCTGCTGCTTCACGTCCCGCAGCTTTCCGCCCTGGTAGCAGACCGAGTACACGAGGAAGAAGTCCTTCTCCATCGACGGCGTGCCATGGCGGTAGCAGTCCGCGCCCGTCTCATCGAGCTCGCGCGTCATGGGACGGCCCAGGAGCGCCACCACCTGGTCCGAGGTCATCCCGCCCGTGATGGACTTGAAGCCGTGGGGCGTGACGACGCGGAACGTCACCGCCTCCTCGCGCGCCAGCACCCAGAAGCCCACCGCCAGCGTCACCGGAATCAACGACGCCACCAGCGCCGCGACCCACCGGCCCTTCGAAGCCCGGCCTTCCTTCTGGAACGCCGTGAAGAGGTTGCTGGCGTCCGTCTGGGCTGCGGCCAGGGAGGCACTCGAGGGGTTCTCTGTCGGGCTCACGTCGACTGACATGCCGTTCCAACAGCGCGGATGCAAGAAACTCCACGCGCGAGGTCCACTAACGCTCGCCCGGCAACTTCCCAGGCGGGCCCGGGCACTGGCGGGCTTCCTTTCGTGACGTCTAAGTTCACAATCGCGGGGAGGCAGGCCTGCTACATCCCCCGCCGAGGTAGGAAAACCAGGAGTCGCGAAAGATGGCGAAGCGAGGCGTTGCCGGACGCAGCGTCACCCAGAAGCCCTTGGAGCGGGATGTCCTGCCAGCGGGGGTGGAGATGGACGAGGGACACTTCTTCAATCGCGAGCTGTCCTGGTTGGCCTTCAACGACAGGGTGTTGCAGCTGGCGGAGTCCGCGGACGAGCCCCTGCTCGAGCGGCTGAAGTTCGTGTCCATCTACGCGCGCAACCTGGACGAGTTCTTCATGATTCGCGTCGCGCGGCTGCACGAGCAGGTGCGCGGGGGCGTGGCGCGGCTGGTGCCGGATGGAGCGTCGCCGGGCAGCACGCTCGACAAGCTTCACGAGGGCATCTTCGAGCAGAGCAAGCGCCACAGCGCCATCTTCGAGAAGCTCCTGCGGCCCGCGCTCGCGGAGAAGGGCCTGCGCATCGTGAGCGCCAAGGACCTGGACGCCGAACAGCGCGCCCAGGTGGACCAGCGCTTCCGCGAGCAGATATTCCCCGTGCTCACCCCGCTGGCCATCGGCCTGGGCCGGCACTTCCCGTACATCTCCAACCTGTCGCTCAGCCTCGCCGTCCTCCTGAGGGACCCGCAGGCCGACGAGGAGAGCGTGGCCCGGGTGAAGGTGCCCAAGGAGCTCCTGCCCCGCTTCCTGCCGCTGAAGGGCCAGGTCTTCGTGCCGTTGGAGGAGATCATCGCCCAGCACCTGGGCGACCTGTTCCCCGGCATGGAGGTGCTCAGCTGGAGCCTGTTCCGCGTCACGCGCGACGCGGACTTCACCGTGTCCGAGGACGCGGAGGACCTGCTCAAGGCGGTGGAGACGGAGCTGCGCCAGCGCCGGTTCGGCGACGTCATCCGGCTGGAGGTGCAGGCGGGGATGAGCCCCAAGCTGCTCGAGCCGCTGGTGGAGGCGCTGGGGCTGGAGCCTCGCCAGGTGTACGAGGAGCAGGGGCTGTTGGGACTGGGCGACTTGCAGTCCATCGCCTTCGCGCCCGGCTTCCCCGAGCTGAAGGACTCGCCGTGGACCCCCGTCACGCAGCCTCGGCTGCGGCCGGAGGCGGACGCGCCCGAGGGCGTCACGGTGATGGCGGCGATGCGGCGGGGGGACCTGCTGGTCCACCACCCCTACGACTCGTTCACCACCTCGGTGGAGCGCTTCGTCACGGAGGCGGTGGCGGACCCGGACGTGCTGGCCATCAAGCAGACGGTGTACCGCACCTCCGACAGCTCACCGCTGGTGCCCGCGCTCATCACCGCGACGGAGAACGGCAAGCAGGCGGTGTGCATGGTGGAGCTCAAGGCCCGCTTCGACGAGCGCACCAACATCAAGTGGGCCAACGCGCTGGAGGAAGCGGGGGTGCACGTCGTCTACGGCATCCCCTCGCTCAAGACTCACGCGAAGGCCATCCTCATCGTGCGGCGCGAGGGTGAGCGCGTGCGCCACTACGTGCACGTGGGCACCGGCAACTACAACCCGAAGACGGCGCGCCTCTACACGGACATGGGGTTGTTCACCACGGACCCGGACATCGGCGCGGACGTGGCGGACCTGTTCAACTACCTGACGGGCTTTGGCCGCCCCAAGAGCTTCCGCAAGCTGCTGGTGGCGCCCCTCACCATGCGCGAGGGATTGCTCGAGCACATCAAGCGCACCGTCGTCGCGCACACGCTGGAGCGCCCCGCGCGCATCCAGATGAAGATGAACGCGCTGGTGGACCCGGCCATCATCCGCGCCCTCTACGACGCGTCCCGCGCGGGCGTGAAGGTGGAGCTCAACGTGCGGGGCATCTGCTGCCTGCGCCCCGGAGTCCCCGGGCTGTCGGAGAACATCCGGGTGGTGTCCACGCTGGGCCGCTTCCTGGAGCACGCGCGCGTCTACCTCTTCGAGCGCGGCACTGAGGTGCGCTGCTACATCGGCTCCGCGGACCTGATGCCTCGCAACCTGGACCACCGCGTGGAAATCCTGGCGCCGGTGGAGGACCCGGGGCTGATTTCGCAGGTGCGCGACACGCTGGACCGCAACCTCACCGACAACACCCACGCGTGGGAGCTCCAGTCCGACGGCACCTGGCGCCGCCTGACGCCTCCCGCGCATGGAGAGAAGCGCTGGGCCCAGGGAGAGCTCATGGAGCGCGCCAGCCGCCACGCCCAGTTCCCCGGGGGCCGCCCGCTTCCGTGAAGCCGCGACGCCGCGCCCGCCCTCAGTGCACCGACGAGGGCCGCGCCGTCCACCACGAGCACGCCGCCTTGCGGCGCGGAAGCCGGCAGGGAGGCCGGGGACGCGCCCGGGGCGGTGAGCACACCCGCTGCTGGGATGACGTGGAGCCGCGGCTCATGCCCCGCACCCGGGACCACCGTGGAGAGCGCCCTGCGAAACGGATGCACCAGCTGGCCACGCGTGACTCTCCTCCCCCCGGGGGGTGTTGGAACAGCAGACAACCCTGAAAAGCAGGGCGCCTGTGCCACAACTGGAGGTTTGAATTCAAGCATTTGTCGTAAATTACATCCAATCTGAACTTCCCTACCCTTGGGGGTAGGTGGGGATTCAGGGGACATCCTCGCGGCGGTGGGCCTCCACCTCGAGGACCTCCTTCCGCTGAATCCATCCGGACTCGGCCGCGTGGCGCGCGGCGGTGGTGGTGTCATCCACGGCCAGCAGTTGGCTGCCCGCGTCGCGAATCTCCGCGGCGATGCGCTCCAGTTCCTGGGCACGTCCGGAGCGGCCGGGCACGTTGCGGATGTAGACGCACAGGATGCGGCCGGGGAACTCGCGGACGATGGTGCGGTAGTGCTCCGCGTCCTCTTGTCCGCTGTCGCCGATGAGGATGAAGGGCAGGCGCGGCAGGTCCTGGAGCAGGCCGCGAATCTTCTGGAGCTTGTGCCCATGGCCACCGCCGGGCGCGAAGCCCTGGCTGGACAGGCCCCAGTCGCGCAAGAGCAGCGGACCGGTGGGGATGTGGTGCAGGGCGAGGAACTCGTCCAGGTGCTCGTACAGGTTCCAGGGGCTGCTGGAGACGTAGAAAATGGGGTTGTCCGCGTCCCCTGTCGCGCCCGCCTGGAGCGCCGCGTAGAACGCGTCCACGCCCGGGAAGGGCAGGCGCACGCGGTGCTCGGTGAGGAAGAGCGCCCACGCGCGCTTGAACAGGTCCGTGACACCCGTGACGATGACGGTGTCGTCGATGTCGCTGATGACGCCGTAGCGCGCGCCCGTGCCCGCCACTCGCACCGGGGCCACCACGCGAGGCACTCCCTCCGGCTCGGGTGAGAGCAGCTCCAGCTCCACGTCGTGCCACCCCGAGCCCACGCCCTTCGGCGGTGACACCCACAGCTCCAGGAAGCCCTCCTCGTCGGTGGTCCCTTCCCAGCGCTTGTCCCCCCAGCGCACCGCCACGTGGGCGCCTGGGAGTTCACGCGTCATGTAGCGTTTGTAGGAGGCCACGGCGCTGCTCCACAGCGTGTGGCGCTGCTGCCTGGGGCGGATGCGCCGGTCCTCCATCACCCGAGCCCTGATGAGGGCGCGCTCCGGCGAGCCGTGTCCCCGATAGGGGACGATGCGCAGCGGTGGGGCGATGCCCAACCAGCGGCGAAGGCTCCGGCTCGCGGCGTCGTAGTGAGCGTCCACGCGGACGGCGAAGCGGAAGAAGGCGGGTCTCAAGTCGGCCATGGCCTGGAGCGCGGGGAGTGGGGGAAGGCCGACTGTAGAGGACTCCGGGCGGCTCGCGGAGCAAAGCCGCGCCGGAATCCTCACGACGCCGGGGCCTTCACACCCCGGGAGTCCCCTCACGACGGCCGGGTGACGAGCTCTCGCCGGCCGATGGGGCTCACCCCGCGAGCGAGCAACGCGCGGGCGGCGAGCACGGAGACACAATCGTCCGTGCTGTGGATGTCGCCGTAGAAGGTGAGCAGCGTGGCCGGGTCCACCACGCGCACGCCTCGAGCCTCCACCGACGGCACGCTCCGCACGAAGACATCCAGGATGACCTTGCCGCCCGCGTCGTGCCGCGCGTAGCGGTAGAAGTGGGTGCTCGTCGCGTCGTAGCGCGTCCAGATGCGGTGGTAGCCGCGCGCGGTGAGCACGGAAATCAGCTCGGGGAAGCGCGCGGGCTCCACGAAGAGGTCCACGTCCTTGTGGTCGTGGAACAGCTTCAGCTCCTCCTCCGCGTGAGACGGGGCCATGAAGTGCCACGCCCATCCCCCGGACACCGTCACCCACGGCGCCAGGGCCAACACCTCCGCTTCACCGATGCTCAGCCGCTCGGGGTTCCACTTCTCGTGGGCCCGCTTGGGATTGCGTGGATCTCCCATGACCATGTCCTCCGTCGTGCGCGGCCAGGACGGCGGCGGGAGAAACGGCTGACACGGCCTTTCGCCTCACATCCCCGCGACACCGCCGATGCCGGGCTTGAAGCGCCAGATGAAGTATGGCCCGTTGGCCTGGATGTGCTCGCGGGACTGGAGCATCGCGTGGGGAAGGGCGCTGTCCGCCACGTAGAGCCAGCCATCCGGCCCGTGGTTGATAGCGTCCGCCCAGCGGATGCGCGGAGACTTCACCAGCGTCTCCAACCGGCCCTCGGGGGACATGCGCAACACGGCCCCGTGCTCGACATCCGTCATCAACACGTTGCCCGCCGTGTCCGCGCTGAGCCCGTCGTTGAGCGGCTTGCGGCCCACCGCTTGAATCCGTTGCCCCAGCGCCTCGTTGTCGAGCGACACGTCCCGCAGGTCCGCGGTGCGCACGCGATACATCGTGTCGTGGTTCATCGCGGCGAACCACAGCCACTCGTCCCCGGGGTCCAACGCGATGCCATCCACGCCGCACTTCAACGCGGCCACTCCGCCGAAGAACACCATGTCCTTGAGGGGGCTGCGGATGATGAAGTCCCGAGGGAAGACGGAGTCGTGTTTCTCCAGCACGCGGCGCGCCTGCTTCTTCGCCACGTCGTAGACGACCAGCGCCGGCGAGCGCCGCCAGAAGCCCACGTCCGCGATGAACACCGTCTCGCCCTTCGCATCCACGCGCAGGTCCTGGAGGAACGAGCCCGGCGGAGCGACTTGCGGAGGGAAGTCGAACTCGTGCGCGAGGTGCCCCGTGGCCAGCTCGAACGCGAGCAGCCGAGGAATCCCCAGGCCGTGATTGCCATGGTCGATGACCCAGAGCCGCTCACTCCGGTCGATGGTGACACCGAGCACCGTGTCGAAGAGCTTCTTCTGGAGCGGCTCGGCGGGGAACGGCACGGCCTTGCCGTCCACCCACTCCCACAGCTTCGCCCCCTGGGGACGGCTCTCCGGATGAATCGTGTAGAACAGCCGCCCCGTCGAGGACACCGCCACGTTGCCGATGGGCTCCGCGCTGCGCACCACCTCTTCGAGCGCGCTGTCTGGCAACAGGGGCATGCCTGTCACGTCCGGGTACGGTTCACCTCCTCCGTAGCGAAGGCGCACGCCCACCACCGCGAGCACCAACAGACCCACCACGGCGATGACGGCCTTGAAGACCCGGGCGAGGCGGGCACCGGGCGGAGGAGACGACATGGGGAACGGGAGCTGGGGAGCGGCCATGACGGAGACAAGGAAGGTGAGCCCACCTGAGACGGTGGAGGCTCACTCTCCCTCAATACGGATGCCGCGCACGAGTGGTTCCATGCACCTCCGCCCGGGCCGTCAATCCTTGCGGCCCAGGGTCCGGTCCAGGTTGTACGCGGCGCTGATGAGCGACAGGTGGGTCAGCGCCTGGGGGAAGTTGCCCAGGGACTCGCCGGACATGCCCGTCTGCTCCGCGTACAGGCCCACGTGGTTGGCGTAGCCCAGCATCCGCTCGAAGGTGAGCCGGGCCTCCTCCAACAGGTCGGGCCGCGCCAGGTTCGCGCGTGTCATGGCCTCCACCAGCCAGAAGCTGCACAGGTTGAAGGTGCCTTCGCTGCCAGGGATTCCGTCCAGCGTCGCCTCCACGTCGTAGCGGAACACCAGCCCGTCCGACGTGAGCCCGCCCTTCGACGGGGGCCGGCGCATGTGGTCCAGCGTGGACAACATCCTCGGGTCCACCGGCGACAGGAAGAACACCAACGGCATCAGCAGATTGGCCGCGTCCAGCGTGTCCTTGCCGTAGGCCTGGATGAAGGAGCCGCGCTCCTCGCTCCAGCCCCGGGCCATGATGCTCTCGAAGATGGTGTCGCGCACGGCCAGCCACCGAGGCCGGTCCGCCGGGAAGCTGCGCTTGTCGGCCAGGCGGATGGCCCGGTCCACCGCCACCCAGCACATCAGCTTCGAGTACACGAAGTGCCGCCGTCCGCCGCGCACCTCCCAGATGCCCTCGTCCGGCTGGTTCCAGTGCTCACACACCCAATCCACCAACCTCCGCAGGTGACGCCAGAAGTCGAAGGAGATGGGCGCCGCGTACTTGTTGGACAGGTAGACCGAGTCCATCAGCTCGCCGTAGATGTCGAGCTGGAGCTGGTCCGCCGCCGCGTTGCCGATGCGCACCGGCTTCGCGCCGCCGTAACCCATCAAGTGTGAGAGTTCCTCTTCCGCCGGGACGGGCTTGCCATCCAGCGCGAACATCAGCGGCAGCGGTCCGTCTCCTTGCTCCGCGCAGCGCGCCTCCACCCAGCGCATGAAGGCCGCCGCCTCCCGCTTGAAGCCGATGCGCAGGAACGCGTAGACGGTGAAGGCCGCGTCCCTCAACCAGCAGTAGCGATAGTCCCAGTTGCGTGTTCCACCGGGGGACTCGGGGAGGCTGCACGTGGGCGCCGCGACGATGGCGCCCGTCGGGGAGAACGTCATCAGCTTCAACACCAGCGCCGAGCGCTGCACCGTCTCCCTCCACCGCCCCGTGTACTGACAGCCCGACAGCCAGTGGCGCCAGTACTCCACCGTGTCCCGGAAGAGCGCCTCCGCGGACTCGTGGCTGTGCACCAGGTCGTCGCACGACAAGCGCATGCCCTCGCGCAAGGTGAAGACGGCGGACTGGTTCTCATGCAACACGAAGCTGGCGACGACGCCGCGGTCCACGCGCCGCAGGGGCAACGAGGAGGCCAGCGTGAGTTGCAGCTTGGAGGACTCGAAGGCGGCGCCTCCGGAGATGAGGTGTGTCTTGTGCTCATCCCGGGCGTAGTTGAAGGCGGGGAAGCACTCCATCTCGAAGGCCATCTCACCGCGCACCACGCGCACGCGGCGGAGCACCTCGCGCGTGTCCTTCTCGCCCCGCTTGTTCATGGGCATGAAGTCGATGATCTCGCCCACGCCGTCGGGCGTGTAGAAGCGCGTCACCAGCACGTTGGTGTCCGGCCAGTAGAACTGCTTGCGCAGGACTCCATCCGGCCTGGGGTGGATGCGCCAGTGGCCTCCCTTGCCGGGGTCCAGCAGCGCGGCGAAGACACTGGGGCTGTCGAAGTGCGGGTAGCACAACCAGTCGATGGTTCCCTCGTTCCCCACGAGCGCCACCGTGCGCAGGTCGCCGATGATGCCGTGGTCCTCGATGGGCACCGAGCCCCCCGCCACCGCCTGTCTGCCGACCCCCATACGCACCTCGCATCAGGTGAAGGTGATGACCTGCTTGATGCCGCCGCCCGCCTTGCCCGTCACCACGTCGAAGAAGGACTCAGGGGGATGGCGCGCGGTGACGAGCCGCTCGAGTCCCCCCGGCCAGCGCGCACGGAAGCGGGCCAGGTCCTCCAGCGCCGCGTCGAAGTCCGTGGCGGCCGCGTTCACGGTGCCCAACAGGATTTGATTGTTCAGCACGAGCTGCTTGAGGAAGTCATCTCCCGTCAGGGACATGTGCTGGGATTTCGACGGTACGCCCGTGAAGATGAGGACACCGTTGGGTGATAGGGACCTCAGGGCGTCGAAGGCGGCCTTCGCGGTGCCCGCGGCTTCGTAGATGACGTCGGGTGCTCCCACGCGGCGAATCAGCTCCTCGGGGGAGATGTCCTGCGTGGAGAGGTATGGAGCGCCGACGGCCTCCGCGGCCTCCGCTTTCACATTCGGCTTGCGGCTGTGGGAGTAGACGGTGGTGGCGAAGCCTCGCCGCAGCAGGGTGAGGATGCCCAGCTGGCCCACGGGGCCCGCGCCCAGGACGACGGCGCGGCCTGGCACGGGCCTCCAGGGCAATCGTTCCTGGATGACGTCGAGTTGGCGCAAGGCCTTCTCGGCGATGGTGAGGGGCTCGGTGAGCACGGCGACGTCGTGCAACTCGGTGGCGACGCGGTGCAGATAGGCCACGTCCTCCACGAAGTGTTCCGAGCAGAAGCCATGGGCTTCCTTGATGCCGCGCTCGGTGAAGTCACCGGTGATGCAGAAGTCCGGGTGTCCGCCCCGGCACGCGGGACAGATGGCATGCGGGCAAGGCCTGCGCACGCGAGGCACCACCCAGTCGCCCTTCTGGAGACCTTGGACGGCGGGGCCGACCTCCACGACCTCGCCCAGACACTCGTGCCCGAGGATGAGGTAGTCGACGCCTGGAGGTGGCGTGCCGTAGGTGAAGGAGACGATGTCCTTGTCGGTGCCACACACGCCAATCTCGTGGGTGCGGACCTTCACCTGGGTGGGGGCTTGGAGCTGGGGTTCGGGCGCGTCGATGACGCGCACTTCCTTCTTCCCAGGAAAGACAGCAACGGCCTTCATGCGCGGCTCCTGCCTTGCTCGAGTGCCCAGTCCTGCTTGAGGTGTTCACCATGAAGCGGAGACACCAGGGTTCGAGGGTGGAAGGTGCGCGGCGCCCGGCCGCCCGCTACCCGGGAGGCGCCGTCACGCGCTCGAACGACACGCCCAGGTTGCCGACCTGTTCGAGGGCGTTCTTCACTTCCTCGGAGACGATGAAGGCCGTCTTGAACTTCTTCGGACGCAGGACCTGTGCGCCTTCGGTCCTCGCGGGGTCGATGCGCAGGCCGTAGATCCACCGGTATTCGCCCGCGTACTCAGGGAAGGGATCTCCTTCCTCGTAGTGATGGATTTCCCGGCTCTTCTCTTCGTCGATGCAGTCAATCACCCGGGTGGCATTGACGACGAAGTACTGCTCGGGCTCTCCCTCCACCGTCATCGGGAACAGCTGGACATCATCGGGGGCCAGAGCCCTGAAGATGTTCGAAACGGCCTCACTGACGATGGGCACTTGCTCTATCGGGCTGAATACAAACGTACGCCTTGCGCCCTGATGTTCGATTGGAGACTTCATGGAGCCAGGATCTGCAAGAACGCGACCCTCCCCAAACATCCAAGGTTCGTCAAACTCACCACCGGATGCAGGAATGGGCGTCGCAATGAGCCACTGCGGCACATCAGCCCTGTCGACCCAATAGAAGTTCCGCTCCATCATGCCCTCCTACTTCACAATATCATTGCGCAAGTCTGTCCCTGGCGTAAGCAATTCATTCGCAATCCGCGAAAGTTCTTTCATCAATTTGGCCCGACACGTCTCGGGGCTTCGACATAGTTTGACAGCGTTCTCGAGCCGTCTCACCACTTCTCGATGGTAACGCTCGGGGTGAGGCCCTTCGTGCCCCTTGAGCCGCACCTTGTTGGCGACGTCCTCGAGCGTCATCCCTGCCTTCTTGAAGATCTTCTCGCACAATGGTGTCCAGGGACCGCCAGACGCATCCGAAATCGGGTTCTTGTTCGTGCATATGTGATGAACCGGCCCCTCGGCATCGCCCGGGAAGCGCCCGTCCGAGTACATCGCGAGCGCGGCGGCGGCTCCCGGGGCCAGCGCGACGTTGAGCACCCCCGCCGCTGGCATCGCGATGGAGCTCACTCCACCGTGCAGCGCCGCTCCCAATTGAAATCCCGCCTCGGCCTCCGCGCGCAGGGCCGCTTGTGAGAACCCCGGGAGCCTGGGTCCCTGCGCCGCCATCGCGCTCCTCCCTCCCAGAGCCGCGGTGACCAACAACACGAGAACACGCGTGCCATTCGCACCCAGCACCTTCCCGAACCGATGCCCGATGTCCTGCAACTCCATGACACTCGTGGCCCGCTCGGCGTCGTCCCACAGTTGCACGAATCCTCGGCCCATCTCCCAGACAGGAATCACTCCCAGGTACGCCACCATCGCCGCCGTCAACGCGACCGCGAGGGCCTTCGTCACCGGTTCCGGAAGCGCCATCGTGAGCAGCACCGTCAAGGCGGCCGAGGTCACCATGGCCTTGAGCACGACCGGGTTCAGCACCTTCCCGACCTCCGCCTCGACACTCTCCCAGACCGCATCGAACGCGAACGACAACGCCATCAACGTCCGGTCCTTGCGCGAGAACGTCAGCCCCGTCCCTCCCACCAGGGTCAGGCACTCCTCCCCATCCGCGCAGATGCGCGCATACAGCGCCTCCGGTGAACCGCCCGCACCGGAATCCGCGAGCCCCTTCGAGGACACCAGCAACGTCCTGGACCGCACCCACTCACGCTGGTCCGCTTCATCCGTCTTGCGGAACGCCACATCCATCCGCAGGTCCAGGATGAGCCGCGTGAGGGCCGCTCTGAACGCCTCCTCGCTCACCTCCACGGGCTCGACGTCCACCGACTCGTGGACCACACGCTGCCCGTCTCCAACATCCAGGTGGACCACACGAGGGGTCGCACACCCCACCGTCCACAGCAGCAGCGCCGCAATCGCGACAGGTCTCATCGAGCTCCCCCCGAAGGCGCCCCCTACCCGTCAGGAGGCTCGTCATCGTGACCTCGAGGGCTGACGACTCCGGCCCGACTCCTCCCCAAGTCCCTGAACTTATTGAAGCCGACACCCGGATTTGCCCCAGGGCCCCCCCTCCGACGAAACCGCTGCCAGCCAGGGCCGCGCGGGTCTAAGAGCAAACTCCGTGAGCGAGCCCATCCCCGCTGCCCCTTCCGACGACGACAAGCCCCTCGCCAGCCGCTCCACCGCCATCGGCGCGGTGGCCTTCTTCATCCTGGCCGTGCCCTTCCTCGTGCTCGGCGTGTGGCTCCTCGATGGAAAATCCCGCGCGGACTTCCGCTGCGAAGCGGGAGGCCCATGCACGCTCACCCGCTCGGGATGGCTGACCACCGAGAAGGTCGTGACGCTCCCTCTCGACGCCATCAAGTCCGTGAAGCTGGAGCGCAGCCGCAGCGCCCGCCGCAAGTCCGTCCCCATCTACCGCCCGGAGTTGGAGACGACGCAGGGCAAGTTCCCCCTCTTCGCCCAGTGGGCCACCGAGGAGAACGAGGCCGTCGTGGTGAAGGAGCAGGTCGAGCGCTTCCTCGCCTCACCCGACACGGACGCGCTCGAGGTGACGCGGGATGACCGGCGCTCCTCGTTGCGCGTGGGCGGCGCCTTCACCGGCGTGGGCGTGGCGCTGCTCATCTTTACCACCTGGCTCGCCTTGCGCTCTCGGATGCACCGCCGCGCGGAGCAGGCCACAGCCTCCCGCTGAAGCAGCAGCCCGCGCTCACGGCTGCAACAGATTGAGCTTGAAGATGCTCAGCGCGCCCGCTGTCACCTCGAGGTCCCGCGTCACGCTCTTGCCCAACTGCGTGTTGACCACCGTCACCGAGTAGCGCTTCGCGGGAAGCGCCACGATGTCCATGGGTGTCTCGCCCAGGAGCTTCCCGTTCAGATAGATGGCGGCGTACGGCCGGATGCGAAACTCCACCGACCCCATCGCGGCTCCCTTCTCCCGTGTCTCCTTCGTGGAGGTGTCCACGGAAGCCGGCACCGCGCTCGCTCCTCGCCGCACTCGAGGCTTCTCCTTACGCCCTCCCTGCTTCACCACCAGGGCCGAGGGCTCCTCATCCGCCTCGCCAGGCTCCACCTGGACCACGCGGACCTCAGAACCCGCGTCCACACCGTGCCCCGTCGTCTCATCATCTCGAGCCACGGGCATCGGCATGACCGCTCCCCCCGTGTCACCCCGCGCCCCGGGCAACGGGGGCTCCTCTCTCACAGGCTCGACCACACGCTCTTGAACCCCGGGCGCATCACCACCCCCCACCGCCTGCGTCACCCCGGGAGCTGAGGCACGCTCTCCCCCGAGCATCACCCATCCACCCGCCGCTGCAATCAACACACACCCCATCAGCACCGCGGGAACCACCCACTTCCCCGCAGCACGTGACTCCCCCCGAGGCCGCGGCTCTGTCGCCTCCCGCAACTCCGCCGTCGGCCCTCCCCACTCGGGCGCCGTGGAGTTCACCCCCTCGGACTCCAACGGAGTCGTGGGCACCGGGGCGTCCTCGGATGGAGTCATCGTCACCGGTGTCGGAACGACGTGCTCATCCACCGTCAGCGCAATCGAGCGCGCGAGCTGGTACGCGCCCACTGGCTCACCCGTCGACATCACGAAGCGCTCCAGGTCGGCTTGAAGCGCGCGGCAGTCCGGGTAGCGGTCCTCGCGCTTCTTCCTCAACGCCACGGAGATGATGGATTGAAGCGCCTGGGGAATGTCCTCGCGATGGCGGCTCACTGGCACCGGCTCGCGTTCGAGGACGGCGTGCATCGTCGCCACGGCGGACGCTTCCTCGAAGGGAAGATGCCCGGTGAGCAGTTCGTACAGCACCACGCCCAACGCATACACATCCACGCGGCGGTCCAGCGGCTCCCCCCGCACCTGCTCGGGCGGCATGTACGGGACCTTGCCCTTCACCATGCCCGTCTGCGTGCGGTGCTTCTGCCCCACCACCTTCGCGATGCCGAAGTCCACCACCTTCACCGCGCCCTGCCGCGACACCAGGATGTTGTCCGGGCTCACGTCCCGGTGAATCAACCCGAGCGCCTGTCCCGTGACGGGGTCCTCGAAGTCATGCGCGAAGGCCAGCCCCTCCGCCGCCAGCGCCACCACCTTCGCGCAGATGTTGGGCGGCAGGAGCAACCCCCGGGAACGGGCCTCTCTGCGCCAGCGCCTCAGGTTGGGCCCATCGATGAACTCCATCGCGAGGAAGTACGTCCCCTCCGACTCACCGAAATCGAAAATCTGGACGATGTGCGGATGATTCAGCCGCGCGACCAGCCGCGCCTCCCCCAGGAACATCTCCACGAAGGACGGGTCCTCCGCCAGATGCGGGAGGATGCGCTTCAACACCAACGTCTTCTCGAAGCCCCCAGGCCCCACCGCCTTGGCCAGGAACACCTCCGCCATGCCTCCCGCCGCGAGCTTGCGAATGAGCTGGTATTTCCCGACGTCCATTCCAGGAAGGTTCCTCCAGCTTCCTCTCACGAGGAAACCCCTTTCCCACCGCAACCCGATGACATGAGTGTCGGCTGGCGAAAACCGGCCGCCCCACCCCCCCTGTACCCAGGTCCAAGGCGGTCGGGCAGACACACCCAGCAAGCGCCATCTGCGTCCATACTTTGTTGAAGCCAGACACGAAGCGCCTGTCTCTACCTCCAAGGCACGGCCGCCAGGCAGGGAAGCGGGATGACGGGCGCCCCCGAGGTAGCCCTACACCCACTTCCACCCTGACCACAGGTGCCTAGCTTGTGGCCGATGCTGCGTGCCCTTCTCGGCCGATGGCGAAGCTCGCTGCGCCTGCTGCGGCCGGCCCATGTGGAAGCCGACCACGCGAAAATCTCCGTCACCCAGCTGGGCCATCGCTACGCCAACAGAGTCGTGGCCCTCAAGGACGTGGACCTCAACGTCCGCTCGGGGGAGTTCATCTGTCTGCTCGGCCCCTCCGGGTGCGGCAAGTCCACCCTCCTCTACGCGCTCGCCGGCCACGTGCGGCCCACTGGCGGCACGGTGTCCATCGACGGACAACGCATCACCGGCCCCGGGCCCAACCGGCTCCTCATGTTCCAGGAGGCCGCGCTCTTCCCATGGCTCAGCGTGCGCGGAAACATCACCTTCGCCCTCGCCGCCCGAGGCGTGCCTCGCTCCGAGCGCAAGGAGCGCGCGGACCAGTACATCCGGCGCGTCCACCTCCAGGGCTTCGAGGAGACCCTCCCGCACCAGCTCTCCGGCGGCATGAAGATGCGCGCGAGCCTCGCCCGCGCGCTCGCCGTGGACCCCACCGTGCTCCTCATGGATGAGCCCTTCGGCTCGCTGGACGCCCAGACGCGCATCCACATGCAGGAGCTCCTCCAGTCCATCTGGATGCGCACGCACAAGACCGTGGTCTTCGTCACCCACGACGTGCACGAGGCCCTCATGCTGGGCACCCGCGTGGTCCTCATGGCGCCGCGCCCCGGCCGCATCGTGAGGGATTTGGAGGTCCACCTGCCCATGCCGCGCCGCCCGGATGACGCGGCCCTCACGGAGATGGTCCGCCACGTCCAGCGGCTGCTGAGTGAAGTGGAGCGCACCAACATCCCCGAGCCCCCGCCGTCACCGCGAGCCTCCTCGCCCGCGGTCTCAGGCCCCGCGCTGTCCGCGCCAGGAGTGCCCCGGCCCGCGAGGTGAACCATGAAGCGTGACTCGACGCTCAAGCGCTACGCACAGAAGCTGGCCTTGTTGGTGTTGCTGCTCGGGACATGGGAAGGACTCTCCCGGCTGGGAATCTGGTCTCCCTACCTCTTCCCCGGCCCCGTCACGGTCGGCAGGAGCCTGGTGAAGATGGCCGCGGATGGACGCTTGTGGGAGGCGACCCTGCTCTCACTGGGGCGGCTGGGGCGCGCGTACTTCATCTCGGTGGCCATCGGTGTCCCGCTGGGACTGCTGATGGCCCGGCTCACCTTCTTCCGCAACGCGGTGAAGCCCGTGGTGATGGGCCTGCAAGCCCTGCCCTCCATCTGCTGGCTGCCCCTGGCGCTCCTGTGGTTCGGGCTGACGGACGCCGCCATCCTCTTCGTCGTGGTCATGGGCAGCGTGCTGGGCATCGCCATCGCCACGGAGGACAGCGTGCAGGGCGTGGACCCGCAGCTGCTCCGCGTCGCGAGCACGCTGGGCGTGCGAGGGCTGCGCTTCCAGTTCGGCGTGCTGCTGCCCGCGGCGCTCCCCGGCATCGTCACCGGACTCAAGCTGGGGTGGAGCTTCGCATGGCGCGCCCTGCTCGCGGGTGAGCTGCTGTTCGTGTCCGGCGGGCTGGGGCAATTGCTCACCGTGGGCCGCGAGCTGATGGACGTGCCTCAGGTCATGGCCGTCATGGTGGCCATCATCCTCATCGGCACCCTCGTGGACCGTGTCCTCTTCCAGACGGTGGAAGTCCGGCTGCGCCGCCGCTGGGGCCTGGAAGGGGCGATGTGAGGCATTGAGACGTGAAGCGCTCGACGCTTCGGCGACGTCCCCGTTGCCAACCCACCTCACCGTCCCTCTTCTTGCCTGCCTATGCGTGCCATTCGGTTGCCCTGGGTGTTCGTGCTCGCCGGACTGGTGATGTCCGGCGTGGGTTGCAAGCGCGAGTCCTCGCGTGGAGCGGACGCACCGCTGCGGCTGGGCTTCTTCCCGAACATCACGCATGCCCAGGCGCTGGTGGGCAACGCGGAGGGCGCTTTCGCCTCGGAGCCCGGCGTGGGCAAGCTGGAGGTGAAGCAATTCAACGCGGGGCCCGCGGCCATGGAGGCGCTGGTGGCGGGCTCGCTCGACGTCTCCTACGTGGGCAATGGACCGGCCATCAACACGTTCCTCAAGGCCGGGCGGGAGCTGCGCATCATCGCGGGGGCCGTCAACGGCGGCGCCATCCTGGTGACCCGCACCGCGAAGACGCCCGCGGAGCTGAAGGGCAAGAAGCTGGCGACGCCTCAATTGGGCAACACCCAGGACATCGCGCTGCGCTACTGGCTCAAGCAGCAGGGCTTGAAGACGAACCTGGACGGCACGGGCGACGTGCAGATTGTGCCGCTGAGCAACTCCGACATCCTCATCCAGTACCTGCGCGGCGGCATCGAAGGCGCCTGGGTTCCCGAGCCCTGGGGCACTCGCATGCTGATGGACCCGGAGGGCGGGGGGCAGATACTCGTGGACGAGAAGACGCTGTGGCCCGACGGGCGCTTCCCCACCACGGTGGTCGTGACGACGCGCAAGGTGCTGGAGACCCAGCGCCCGCGCATCGTCGCCCTGCTGCGCGCGCACGTGAAGCTCACCGAGCGCTGGAAGAAGGACCCGGAGACCTTCGCCACCCAGGTCAACGCCGCCTTCGGCAAGCTGACGCAGAAGCCGCTCGCGCCCCCCATCCTCAAGGGAGCCTTCTCACGCCTGGAGCCCAGCCTGGACCCGGTGCCCTCCGCGCTGAGCACCGCCGCGAAACATGCGCAGGAGCTGGGCTTCATCCCCTCCTCGGACATCAGCGGCCTGGTGGACCTGAGCGCGCTCGACGAAGCGCGCGGGAGCGGCGCGAAGCCCTGACGCGTCACTCCCCGCTGAAGACGCGAGGCCCCTCCTCCGGGCCGTAGAACCCGGTGAGCTCCCGGTGGTGCGCCATGGTGAGCCGGCAGCAGGTGATGAGCCGCTGCCGGATGCGGGCCTGCTCCGAGGCGCTCAGCGGCCCGGAGTCCGCGAAGGGCTCCATCCACTCGCGCAAATCTCCCCCGTCGCCCTCGTCCGGGTCCCTCAGCCCCACGCCCATGCACGCGGAATAGGACAGCGCGTCCTCCGTCCCCAGCCAGCGCAGGTGTTCGATGAGCGCCCGCATCGACGCGAGCGGAACCGCCCGCTCCAGCTCCTCCTCCGTCAACCCCGCCCCGAGCAACACGCGCTTCAATCCCATGAGCCGCGAGGACTCACGCGACAGCCCCGCGCCCAGGAGCACCTTCATCCGCTCCGCGGCCTGCGCCGCCACCACCGCCTCGCGGTGCGCGGAGACCGCCGCCGCCAGGTGATGGCTCTCCAGCAGGTACCCGACCGCGAGCCGGCGGGACACCTCCTCCGTCCACGAGCACCGAGGTGACAGAGGCGAGGTCCCCCACCGCCGCCGGGCAATCCCCGCCAGCGAACGCAGATGCTCGTAGTACGTCAGCGCGTCCACTCGCAGCCCCCCCGTCTGCACCAGCACCGCGCGCTGGTAGAGCTCCCGCGCCACCCACGACACCCGCGCCAGACTCAAGCGCGCCTCCGTGGCGACGCCCATCAGCGTGCGCCGGCCGTCCATCAGGTGAAGCACCCGCCACGCCGCCTCCGCGCTCGCCTCGTCGAGCGTCACCTCCCAGGACTCACCCTCCGTCGAGCCCAGCACCAGCTCCCGCCGCGCGAGGCCCTCCGGCCGCACCCAGCTGGCCAGCGCCAGCTTCATGACGGGAACCAGCGGCTCCGGCGTCCGGACGCAGGTCCTCCCGTCACGTCCCGTGACAAGAGGCCGACCACCGTCATCTCGCATGCACTCCACCTCTCGAGGATGAGCGGACCGCGCGCGCACCCTCGCTTACACCCGGCCCTGCCTCCGGCGGGCCCTTCGAACCGGAGTCCACGGCGCCACCACGCCGCTGGTGGCTGAACGGACCCGCGCGGAATCCGTCGGCCGGTGGTCATTTCCCGACCGGGACGGCTCGAACTCCTCGTGGGGGTTGGCCACGCACAGGCGCCCGGCCAGGATGGCGCGCCATGAAGATGGAGAGCGTGGAAGAGACGCTGGAGCGTATCGCCCGTGAGGTGGAGCTCACCCCCGGGGGCGTACTCGCGTTCGACGGAGACGGCACGCTGTGGAGCGGCGACGTGGGTGATGAGCTGTTCATGGCCGTGACGGGCCATGACGCCGTCCGGGAGCAGGCCCTGCCCCGGCTCTCCGCCATGGCCGCCGCGCATGGACTGGAGACCGAGGGCGGCGCCAGCACCCTCTCCCGCAGGCTCTTCTCCGCCTTCGAGACCGGCATCGTCTCCCAGCGCGACGTCTGCGAGCTGGGCGCGTGGATGTTCGCGGGCTGGCGTCTGGATGAACTGCGGGACTTCGCCCGCGGCGTGGTGGAGTCACACGGACTGGCCCACCGCATCCAACGCGAGACGCACCGCGTGTTGGACTGGGCACGAGAGCGTGACATTCCCTGTTACGTGGTGAGCGCCTCTTCCCTCGCGGTGGTCGAGGCCGCCGCGCGCGTCCTGGGCCTCCCCCCCGAGAACGTGGTGGCCACCACCCCCCAGGTCTCGGACGGCGTGGTGATGGCGGACATCGTCGCCCCCATCCCCTACGGGCCTGGAAAGGTCACCTGTCTGAGGGCTCGCACGGGGCGGCCCCTGTATGCGGCCTTCGGAGACAATGTCTTTGATTTGGAGATGCTGGCCGCCTCCCGGGTACCGGTGGCGGTGCGTCCCAAGGCGCGCCTGGTGGAGCGGGCCGACAGCCTGCCCTCGATGGTCCAGTTGCACCCGGTCCCCAGCCACTGACAGCGTCGTCTGGGGAACGCAGCCGCCAAGCTTTTGGCGACGCCCGCCAGCGCGTCCGTGCTAACTGGCGGCTGCACTTTTCTCAA
The DNA here is from genome assembly GCF_037414475.1 of Myxococcus stipitatus. The sequence goes on from NZ_CP147913.1 coordinate 4,487,466, forward strand.
TCCCGCCACGGAGAGACACAGTCATGCCGCTCATCGCCCTGCGTCCCCTGCTCGACTACGCCGCCGCCAACAACTTCGGGGTCGCCGCGCTCAACGTCAACAACATGGAGCAGATCCAGGCCATCATGGAGGCCGCTCGCGCCACCCAGAGCCCGGTCATCATCCAGGCCTCGCGCGGGGCACGCAAGTACACCAATGACCTGTTCCTGCGGAACCTGATGCAGGCCGCGGTGGAGCTCTATCCGGAGATTCCCATCGTCATGCACCAGGACCATGGCAACTCGCCGGACACCTGTGTCAGCGCCATCCGAATGGGCTTCACCAGCGTGATGATGGACGGCTCGCTCGAGGACGACGGCAAGACGCCCTCCAGCTACGAGTACAACGTGGCCGTCACCCGCGAGGTGGTCAACGTGGCCCACCGCTTCGGCGTGTCCGTGGAAGGTGAGCTGGGCGTGCTCGGCTCGCTGGAGCACGGCATGGGTGAGAAGGAGGACGGCCACGGCGCCGAGGGCAAGCTCACGCTGGACCAGCTGCTCACCGACCCGGACCAGGCCGTGGACTTCGTCAACCGCACCGGCATCGACGCGCTCGCCGTCGCCATGGGCACCAGCCACGGCGCCTACAAGTTCTCCCGCAAGCCCAGCGGCGACGTGCTCGCCATGAGCCGCATCGAGGAGATCCACAAGAAGATCCCCAACTGTCACCTGGTGATGCACGGCTCCAGCTCCGTCCCCAAGGAGCTGTGTGACATCATCAACGCCAACGGCGGTCGCATCAAGGAGACCTACGGCGTGCCGGTGGAGGAGATTCAGCGCGGCATCCGCGCGGGCGTGAGGAAGATCAACGTCGACACGGACAACCGCCTCGCCATCACCGGCGCCATCCGAAAGGCGTTCTTCGCCAAGCCCGAGGAGTTCGACCCGCGCTACTACCTGACGCCCGCCCGCGCCGCGATGCAGGCCGTGTGCGAGGAGCGCATGAAGCAGTTCGGTCAGGCGGGCCACGCGAAGAAGGTGCCGCTCGTCTCGCTGGAGCAGATGGCGCGCGACTACCAGGCCGGCAAGTTCGGCGACAACGCGCGCCCCGACACGGTCGTCGGCTCGAAGAAGAAGTAGTCACGGGCTTGGGGGAGCACCGCGCTCGTGTCGCGGCTCCCCCAAGCGCGTCGCGGCTAGCGCTTCACTCCTTCAGGCCGTGGAGCGAGGTGGCCATGTTCTCCACCTCGTTCTCGGTCTGGTAGCTGGCCACCACGTGCCGGCCCGGCTTGGGTCTCTGCTTCAGCCGCAGCGCCTGCATGTCCAGGGGAACGACGGCGCCCACCTCGTTCTCGACGTAGAGCACGTCCCCCTTCATCTCCACCACGTTCCCCTCGATGATTCGCGTCCGCTTCGAGTCTCGGAGGACTTCCACCTGGGGTCCCTGGGTGATGGGGGCCTGGGGCTGGGTGGGTGTCACGTCGACGCCAATCATGCCGCCCAGGTTGAGCGGAGGAATGGCGGGGCCGGTGGGCTGGCCAAAGCTCTCCACCACTTCGGACCCCGCGGCCGCCGAGACGTCGGTGGGTTGGTTGGGGTCTCTCGCCGCTCCCACCATGGGCAGCAGCAACGCCGCCAAGGACGACATGGCCAGCGTGGTGGACTTCCACCTTCGACCAGAGGTGTTTCGTGTCATCGCTCGTTCTCCGGCTGGGGGTCCTTGGACCCGACTCGCCAGAAGCTAGGCCACGTCCCACCGCTCACGCCTGGACCGCGCCCCGGCCACCACGCGGCGGACCGGGCCACCGCTGCCATCGAGTGTTCATCTCATGAACGGGTGCACCCCCGAGCCGCCGAGAACAGGCTAGGGTGCGTCCGCAAGGCCTGTCAGGCGCCCTCCCCAGGAGGAAGCGCCGGGCCGTCACTCTTCCTTCTGGCGCCGCCCGACGCGACGCCACACCGCAGGGGCCGCACGTGAACGGTCGTACCAACGAGCATCGCATCGCTCTCTTCCTCGACTTCGAGAACCTCGTCACCAACACTGGAATCAGCGCCTCCAACTTCGACCTCCAGCCCTCGCTGGACCGGCTCCTGGAGAAGGGCAAGGTCGTCTTCCGCCGCGCGTACTGCGACTGGTCGCGCTTCAGTGACGCGAAGCTGGGGCTGCACCGGTTCGGCGTGGAGCTCATCGACGTGCCTCCCTCCACGCGCGCGGGGAAGAACGGCGCGGACATGCGCCTGGTCATCGACGCGCTGGAGCTGTGCTACGCGCGCGAGAGCATCGACACCTTCGTCATCGCCTCCGGCGACAGCGACTTCTGCCCCCTGGCGTACAAGCTGCGTGAGAATGGCCGCACCGTCATCGGCCTGGCGGTGAAGGAGTCCACGTCTCCCCTGTTCGTCAACGCGTGCGACGAGTTCATCTACCTGCGCACCCGTCAGCGCCCGGAGAAGGGTGAGAAGGACAAGGGCCGCCACGGAGCCGCCGAGGAGGCGGGCCACGGCAAGCGCGGCCGCCACGGGCGCGAGGCCACCGGCCGCGGAAGCAAGGCCGAGGGTGCCCAGTCCGCGCCCAGCTCGGGTGGCAAGGCGTCCGCCAAGTCGGACGTGCCGCAGATTGCCCGCGAGGTGGTGCAGAACCTGCTCGCCCGCGCGACGGGGCCGGTGAACCCCTCGCTCATCAAGGAGACCATCGTCCGCAAGGAGCCGGACTTCGACGAGAGCGAGTACGGCTTCGCCACCTTCGCCAAGCTGCTGGCCGCGCTGGAGCAGGAGGGAGTCCTGCGCCGCATCCAGCAGGGCCGCCAGTGGTACGTGGTGGGGCCCGACGCGGACCTGGGCGGCGGCGAGGGCGGCAAGGGCAAGAAGCCCGGCCGCGCCCGCGCCGAGGAGGAGGAGGAACTGGAGTCCTACCCCGACCCCGAAGAGGACGACCCCCTCTGAGCGGCGGCCGCCGCCCGGCTCAGACGGCCGGGCGCGGCGTGGTGGACTCGCAGAGGTGCTCGAGGAACTCCGGCAGGAGCGCGGAGGAGATGACCCACAGCTTGCCCTCGCCCAGGTCCGCGAGGGCGGCGCGCTCCACGTACTCCACGCACTCCGCCTCCACGTAGTGGACGAACACGCGGCGGCCTCGCGCCCGGTACCACTCCGACGCGCTCGCCAGCAGCGCCAGCAGCGCCCGCTGCGTCTCGGGCTGCGCGTCGTCTCCCAACGTCACCATCCGCACGCCGTCGAGCACGTTGAAGAGGTTGACGCCCGGCTGCGCCGACTCCAGCACCGCCATCGCCACCGCGCGGCCCTGCACCCGCGCCACGCGCAGCTCGCGCTCGCGGCCCAGGCCCGCCTCGCCCCACTTCATCCTCGCGCGTGACAGGTCGAAGCGCTCGGGCACCAGGTCCAGCGCCTCGCGGTAGGCCACCGGGCGCGTGCGCTCGACCTCCTGGAAGAAGCGCGCGCGCTCCGCCTCGGTGGGCGGGCCCACCTCCACGTCCGCGGGCACCTCCCACTCCCGGTCCACCTCCGCTTCCATCAACCGGAAGGGCGCCAGGCACGCCTGGCCCGTGTGCTCGTACCAGCTGGCGAAGTCGAACTTGGTGAAGCGCACCCAGCGCACGTTCGCCTCGCAGAAGGCGATGAACCACTTCACGTCCGGGTCCACCTGCGTGGGCTCGTAGCCACGCAGGTAGATGTCGCGCAGCGCCTCGCGCGCCGAGGAGCGCTGGCCGGGCACGTGCTGACGCGCCAATTGGTGCGCCATCCACGTGCCCTCGTAAGGCTTCACTACCGACAGCGTGGCCTCCAGCGACTCACCCGCGGGGCGCACCACCCGGTAGCCCAGCCGCGTGCGGCCCTCCAGCCGCTCCTGCGTGGCGTCGAACCAGGGGCGCTCCTCCACGAAGTCCTCGGGCGACTTGCCGGGCAGGCCGAAGTAGCCGGAGCCCTGGAAGAGCTTCCACGTCGCGTCGCCCCAGTCGCCTTCCACGCGGGTGGACGGATGCATCTGCGCCTCCACCAGCGCGCGCCACGCCCGGGCACCCTCCGCGTCCAGCGGGCGCACGGACATGCCGCACCGGCGTCCCTCCGCGGTGCCGGAGATGTTGCGCACCTCCGCGCGCAGCCGCACCGGCGCCATGCCTTCCATGGCCACCTCGAGCACCGGCTGACGCAGCCCCGGGTACAGCAGGTCCTCGCCCGGCTCCGTCATGAAGGCCAGGCCCTCATAGGACAAGTCCAGCACCGGCCGGCGCACGTGGACCTGCGGCCACATGGGGTGGTTGAAGGACAGCGTGCAGGGGCTGCTGGGCGGAGCGCGGCGCAGCCAGCGGTGGCGGTAGCGCACCACCTCCGCGGGCAGCGACACCATCACCCGGCCGCCCTCCTCGTGAGGGTCCCTGGCCTCCAGGTGCACCACGCTGCTGTAGCCGAACGCCTCCACCACGAACGGCCCGGAGGGCGCGGGCCCGTCGAAGCGCCAGCCCATGCGCGCGCCCATCGCGTCGAAGTAGACAGCCGTCACGGGGACCTTCTGGCCCTGCGCCGTGCGCGCCACGCCTCGCGCCTGCCGGCCCACCAGCGCCTCGCAGATGCGCGCGACGCGGTCCTCGCGGTCGATGCGCTCCTTCCAGACCGGCCGCGTCTCCGGAGGCAACAGCAACCCGTTGTCGCGCAGCGCCTCCAGCACGGTGACGATGCGGCGGCCCGCGTCCAGCGGAGGAGAGACGAAGCGCAGGCTCACCTCGGGTTTGCCGCCGCGCACCTCCATCACCTCCGCGTCCAGGGACGTGGCCCAACGCTCACCCTGGCCCAGCACCACCGACGCAGCTTGTCCTGGACGCGGCATCGCGTCCGAGTCCAGGTGCAACGTCAGGTGCTCCAATGACAGCTGCACCAGACGGCCCGGGGCATCGTTGTTTCCAAACGAAGCCACCGCGGTCAGTTCCGTCCCCACCCGGTAGCCCAGCACCGATTCCCGGCCGCGCGTCCCGTCCCGTGTGTCCGCCTGCATGCCAGCTCCGTTGTCTGATGGGCGACGATTGTACGACTTCGCGCGAAAGGAAGCAGTCCCCCGGTACGGATACCACCTGGGTGAACCGCGGTTCATATAGCCTGACCATTCATCAGGGCCGGGAAACTTGTTCCCCAGTACAAGCGCGGCGGAACCACATTCCAGGAGGAAAGCCCCTGGCATTCAGGGGCGACATCCTCGGATGACCCCGGACAGATGTCTGGCCCCCATGGTGGGTTTGTTTTCACCCATGAACAGTGGGATGGGTCCCCAAGCCGCCCTGCCCCTCTCCATCGAGGAATCGACAGGGGGCGCTGCGGGGGCCGAGCGATTCGAAGCGGACCTGCCCGGGCGGGGATGGACACACCGCGCACCCGGACACCGGGCTCCAGGAATCGGAGCCCGGTGAGCAGACGTCATTCCCGGCAGGGAAGGACGGGGACTACGGCGTGCGGCGCTCGGCGCGGTCCAGCCGCTGGAGGGTGTCCTGCCCGGGGCCGCCAATCTGGCCGCCGCCGTCATAGAGCAGGGCGAGCCAGTCGTTCTGCGTCGCGGGGAACACGTCCGCAAAGCCGTTGCGGTTGAAGTCGCGGCCGTAGTTGGCGGCGTCGATGACGCCATTGCCATTGAAGTCGAGGTTGGTGCTCGCGTTGCCGACGACCAGCGTGTCATTGAAGCGCAGCCCGCCCACGCGGGCGAGGTCCGCTTCGGTGGTGGCGCCCGCCGGCGAGAAGGCGGCCGTCTCATTGACGGCCAGCTCGTTGAAGCTCGCGACCTGGACGCGCGAGTAGTCCAGCACATTGGCCACGCCGCCGATGCTGAAGCCGTGGAACTGGTACTCGTAGTTCATGATGCTCAGGGAGTTGGGCTTGGAGTTGGCGTCATCAGTGCCGCAGGCCGATGTTGTGCCCCAGCTCATGCATGATGGTTCCAGCGAGCTGGAGCTCCGTCACGCCGCCCACGAAAGCCCAGGCTCACCACGAAGTCATGGGCCGGGATGCCTCGGGAGATGCCGCTGGAGTTGCCGCCGTTGTAGCGGTTCGCCATCACCAGGTAGTGGAAGTACGGCCCCCGGTTCGCCGTGAAGTACTTGTTCTTGATGACGTCGAAATCCGTCCAGACCGGATTCAAATCCATGTCCGCGTCAGCCGCGGATATCTGCTGGTCCACGACGATGTGCGGGTTCACACCCGTCGAGCCATCCGGGTTGCTGACCGGCGCGTTGGCGAACGCCGTGATGACACCCTCCGAATCAGAGAGTCTTTACCGACTTCGCCGCCACCTAATAAATGTCAGGGATTGATTCCGTGGCGTGGAGCCGCTCCACGGACTGGGAAGCGGGGCCTGCCCGGCTCGGCGGGATGGAACACCGGCTCGCAGCGGGTTAGGGGAGGGACTCCTTCTTGCCGTGAGCGCCTCGAATGCCCCTGTCCACCCTCTGCCTTCGCTGCGGCATGTGCTGCGACGGGACCCTCTTCACGCATGTGTCGCTCCAGCCCGAAGAGGTCCAGGCGCTGCGGCGGCGCGGCGTTCCCCTGCTCCATCGTGACGAAGGTGCTCCCGTGCTCCCCCAGCCCTGCTCCGCGCTGGAGGGCCGAGCGTGCACCGCCTACGCCGACCGCCCGGCGGGCTGCCGCCGCTACCACTGCCAGCTCTACTCCGCGCTCGCGGAGAAGGAGGTCTCGCTCGACGAGGCGTTGAGCCGGGTCGACGAAGCCCACGCCCTCATCGCCCACGTCGAGCGGGAACTTCCTCCCGCGCCCCCGGAGGCCTCTCGCTCCGTGATGCAGCGAGCCCGGCTCGCCGCCACGGGCGGCCCCCCGCTCTCGTCACAGGGCCAGCAGGCACACGCGAACGCCGAGGTCTTCCTCGACAAACACTTTCGAGGACGCTTCGGCCAGCGCGGTTGAAGGGGAGCAGGCCGCGGCGCGCGGGCGGATGCGGCGCTGAAACCCAGCGGCCCCAGGGCTCGGGTGGATACCATGGCGCCCGCCGCGTTCGTCCTCACGAGGTCTTCATCATGACGTCACACCCTTCCGTCCTCGCCGTGATGGCCTTCACGTTGCTCGCCGCTCCAGGTGCTCACGCGCAGGAGCAAGGGCTGGTGCAGTCCACCCGCGCCGACCTGAACGGTGACGGGAAGCCCGAAGCCATCTCCGTGAAGTGGAACGAGAACAACGGCAGCCCCGACTTCGTCCTCACGGTGGGCTCCGCCACACATCGCATGAAGGTGGGCGCCGAGGTCCAGGGCCTCTCCATCCTCGACGTGGACTCCAGCGACAAGCTCAAGGAGGTCGCCGTCCACTCGGGCATGACGGACACGGACTCCGTCGCCATCGTCTTCCGCTACGACGGCAAGAGCCTCCAGCCCATGGGCAGCGTGCCCGCGCTCACCGAGGTGAAAGGCAACGGCATCATCCTGTCCGACTCGTGGCGCGGCTTCTGGAACAGCCGGGACAAGTACGTCGTGGAGCCGAAGACGGAGAAGCTCACGCTCGTCCCGCAGGAGTTCTATTACGTGGGGCAGGAGGCCACCGTGCGCGAGTCCTTCCCCATCACCCAGACGCGCTCGGACAAGAAGCCCGTGGCCCAGCTCGCGGTGGGCTCGAGGATTCAGGTGGTCATCGCCACCCGCGTGCCCGTGCCCGGTGGCCCCCACACGGAGCTCGTCTACCTGGTGAAGTCCTCCACCGGGTTGATGGGGTGGACGACCTCGGAGGTCCTCTCGGCGAAGACCGATGGATTGACCTGGGCGGGTTGACCCGTCCAAGCGCCATGAGCCACGACCCACCGTGGCTCGCCGCGCGGGGACGTCCTACGGCACCAGCGCCAGCTCCACGCGGCCCAGGGACTCATCCGTGGACACCACCTTCACGTTCACCGGCATGCCCACCGTGAAGGTGCGCTCCTTGCCCACGAGCGACAGCTCTCGCGCATCCGGACGGAAGGGGCCTCCTGTCAGCCCCTCCGCCAGCAGCACGCCCTCCACCAACATGCCATCGAGTTGCGCGATGAGGCCGAAGGGGCGCACGCGCACGACTCGCGCGGGGAACTCGCGGCCCACGTGCGCCGCCAGCCACCGCGCCTCCAGCACGTGGTGCCGATCCGCCTCCGCGCGGTTCGCCGCCCGGGCCCGCGCGTTGATGTGCACCGCCAGCGCCTCCACCGTCGGGTCCTCGTCCAGGTAGTCGCGGCGGCCGTGCAGGTAGCCCTTGAGCGTGCGGTGCACCGCCAGGTCCGCGTAGCGGCGGATGGGCGACGTGAAGTGCAGATACAGGGGCGCCGCCAGTCCGAAGTGCGGCCCCGGCTTCACCGTGTAGCGCGACGGGCCCAGGGAGCGCCGCAGCACCGAGCGCAACGCCGGCTCCGCCGCCGCGCCCACGATTTGCCGGTCGAACGAAGCCAGCGCCAGCGGCGTGAGCTCCCGGCCGAAGCCCGCGGCGAACCCCGAGTGCTCCGCGAACGCATTCAAGTCCGCCACCCGCTGCGGGTCCGGCTGCTCGTGCACCCGGAACACCCCCGGCAGGCCCCGCGCCAGCATCCACGTGGCGATGGCTTCGTTCGCCGCCACCATGAAGCGCTCAATCATCCCGTGCGCGGACGTGGGCTGCTCACTCACGAGCCCGGAGACCTCACCCGTGGCCTCGTTGAAGGTGAACCGCGCTTCATCCCGCGCGAACTCCATGCCGCCTCGCGCCCCGCGCGCCACCGCGAGCCGCGCCGCCGCCAGACGGAACCACGGCATGACGTCCCGCACCGGGGCCATGGGCTCGGACACCTCGCCCCGGTCGAGGAAGGCCGCCACCTCGTCGTAGTTCAGCCGCGCCCAGGAGCGGATGACGCTCTCGTACACATCCGCCGCCGTCACCCGCCCCTGCGGGTCGATGCGCATCTCCACCGTGAGGCAGCGCCGCTCCGCTCCCGGCACCAGGCTCAGCCAGTCCGCGGAGAGCGACTCGGGCAACATCGGCAGCACGCGGCCCGCCATGTACACGCTGGTGGCCCGCTCGCGCGCCTCCGCGTCCAGCGCCGTGCCCTCCTTCACCGCCTCGCCCACGTCCGCGATGGACACCAGCAGGCGCAGCGCTCCATCCGGCCCCGCGGGCAGCACTGAAATCGCGTCGTCGATATCGCGCGTGGACGGCGCATCCACCGTCACCGTGGGCACGTCGCGCAAGTCGCGGCGGGAGCCCACCTCGTGTGGCGCCTCGCGCGCGCGCCGCGCGTCCTCGAGCGCCTGGGGAGAGAAGTCCTTGTGCAGTCCGTGCCGGGCGATGATGCGCTCCAGCGAGCGGTCCGCTCCAGGCTCCAGCTTGTAGAGCAGGACGACCTTGCCGTCCGCGATGTTCGCCACCACCGCGTCGCCGTGCTGCACCCGCGTGGTGCCCGGGTCCAACACCCAATCCGCGTTGGCCACCTCGCGGTCGATGCGCAGGTACAGCGCGCCCTTGCGCGACACCACCTCGCCGTAGACGCGGGTGCGGGGCCGCTCCACCAGCGACAGGCCGCTCGCCGACCAGCGGCCATCCGCGCCCGCCGTCACGGTGCCGGTGACGATGTCCCCCGCGAACAGCGGGTTGAGGTCCGGCGGAGGGATGAAGGCGGACAACACCTCCTGGGCACCGGGCGCCTGCACGGTGAGGAAGCCGAAGCCTCGGGGATGGACGTCGATACGGCCGGTGACGGTGCGGGGAGAAACAGAAGTATCCATGGAACCTTGAGTGCGCGTCTTAGCCCAGGTCCCAGAGGGGACGGGCGGGAGGGACGCGCGGAATGTGAAGGGAGAAGAGAGATGCGCTCCCCGGGCCAACTCCATCGAGTGGCCTGTCCGGACAGGGTGCGCGTGACATCGAAAACCGCCGGCTGGACGCGCCCCACCCCCGGATTCTGACGCCCCCACCCTCGGGTACTCCCCATGCGCACTTCACGGCACATTCCAGTCAATTCACTCAGTGTGCGTCATCTCCATGGCGCGGAGTAGGGTGCCGCCGTTCATGGAGGCGCGGGATACCCGGGGCCTCGCGACGGACGGGACACATGAAGACCGAGCTTGGAATCCACCTGGGCCTGTCCGCGCGCACGGCCCGCCGGAACCTGGGGATGACCCAGGCCGCCGTGGCCGAGCGGCTGGGCGTGGCGCGAGAGGTGTACGCACGCCTGGAGCGCGGCCACATGCTCCCGAGCATCCACACCCTGCGCGGGCTGTGCACCGTCCTGCGGGTGCCTCCCCACCAGCTGCTCGCCCTGGACGCCAGCATCGAGACTCCCCCAGGCCGCAAGCGCCCCGCCCTCACCCCCCGCGCCGAACCCCCTGTCCTGAACGACCTCCGCAAGAACCTGCGCGGCCTCTCCCGCTCCGACCTGCGCCTGCTCAACGCACTGGCCGTCACCCTCCCCAACTCTCAACGCGATGAGACATCCTGAGGACCAACATCAAGGATTCACGGAAAAGTAAGCGATATAGATATTCGTGGACTTTTCTTCGACCCCGACTTTCGCGTCCGTCCGGGTGCCGGTGTAGATTCACGGCCTTCCGATGAGTGGGACGACGCTGCCGCTCGCGACGGATGGCTCCAAGAGCCGGTCGCTGGGCAAGTATGAGGTTCTCAGCCGCCTGTCCACGGGCGGGATGGCGGAGATCTTCCTCGCGTCGCAGCGTGGACTGGCGGGCTTCCGCAAGCTCGTGGTGCTCAAGCAGATTCTCCCCGACATCCGAGGCGAGGAAGAGTTCATCCGGATGTTCCTGGACGAGGCCAAGGTCACGGCCGCGTTCAACCATCCGCACATCGCCCAGGTGTTCGACCTGGACATCGCGGAGGGTGAGCTGTTCCTGGCCATGGAGTTCGTGCCAGGGGCCACGCTGGTGGAGGTGGCGAAGGCGTGCCGGCAGGCCAACCACCCCATCCCCATGGGCTTCAGCCTGATGTCGGTGCGGGACACGGCCGTGGCGCTGCACTACGCGCACACCTTCACGGACCCGCTGGGCCGCCCCTCGCCCGTCATCCACCGGGACGTGGCGGAGAAGAACGTCATGGTGACGTACGAGGGCGTCACCAAGCTGTTGGACTTCGGCATCGCCAAGAACCTGGCGCGCGCCAGCCGCACCGCGGTGGGCATGGTGAAGGGCACCAGCGGCTACATGTCGCCCGAGCAGATCATGGGCGAGCCGCTGGATGCGCGCAGCGACTTGTTCAGCCTGGGCGTGGTGTTGCACGAGCTGCTCACCGGCATGCGGTTGTTCTACGCGAAGCAGGCCGAGGCGATGATGAACGCGGTGCTGCGGTGCGACGTGACGCCGCCCTCGCGCACCAACAAGCAGATACCGCCGGAGCTGGACGCCATCGTCCTGCGCGCGCTGTCGAAGCGGCGCGAGGACCGCTATGCCTCCACGCTGGAGTTCGCCCGCGCCCTGGAGCGCGCGGTGGGCTCGCTCATCTGGCACCCCGAGCAGAGCAGCGAGCTGATGCGCCGCCTCTTCGCGGACCGGCGCGAGCAGACGCGTCAGCTCCTCATGGCGGGCCCCGCCAACGGCGACGCCACCAGCGAGACGAGCGTCGCGGCGATGCTCGCCAACGGAGGACTCCCCACCCCTGAAGCGCCCGAGCCTCCCACCGTCAACACCAACACGGGCCCACCGGAGCCTCGCCGTCCCTCCGTGTCGGTGCCCACGGTGAAGCAGCCGGGCACGCCTCCTCCGGCGCCACCTCCTCCGCGCCGGGCCACCACCACCGCGCAGCCGGCGACCACGCCGCCCCCGCCGCCTCCACCGGACCCGGAGCCTCGCAAGGCCGTGCTCCGCGCGCCGCCCCAGAAGCGGCTCACGTCCCGCTCCAACCCGGAGCCCGTCCGTCTGCCGCCGCCGCAGGAGTCCCCACCCCACTCGCCAGATGCGGCCGCTCTCGCGCGCACCCAGCCGGGACGCCCCGCGCTCTCCACACCGGCCCGCACGCCACCGCCGCCGCCGGCCCAGGTCTCGCGGACCTCGGTCACGGAGGAGACGGTGGCCCGGCCTCGCTCCGGGCGCACCATGGACTCGCTGCGAGCGGTGCCTCCCGCGCCGCCGCCTCCTCCGGCCGAGCGCAAGCCCGAGGTCTCCGTGGCCCGCGCCCCCGCGCTCTCCGCGGAGCCCGGCGTCCAGGCGGGAGCTCCCGCGCGGAGGACTCCCGCGCCCGCCGCGCGCCGCAAGCCCCAAGCCCAGCTGGCCGCCTCCTTCCCCGCGCAAGCCGGACAGGAAGCCGAGGTCACCACCCGGCCCGCCCGCACCTTCCAGGACACCCGACGACCTCCCAAGGAGGAGTTTCACGAGGATGAGGACGCCCACGTCCACACCCAGCGCGGCGTGCCCGCCCTGGGCTCATCCAAGGGCTGGCTCAAGGCGGTCGCCGTGGTGCTCGTCCTCCTCGTCGCGGGCGCGGCGGCGGTGGTGGGACTGGGGCTCGACGGAGGCAAGGTCTCGTCCTGGCTTTCGCCCCCGCTGGAGCCCACCGGCAACCCCTCCAAGGTGGAGCGCACCCCGGTCCCCCGGCCCAACGCACCACCTCAGCAGCAGCCCCAGCCGCCCGAGTCCATCCCCGTCCCCCTCCCCGAGGACCCTGTCGAGGAGGACTCGAACGCGTCCGCCTCCGACGAGCCCGAGGACAAGAAGCGCTCCACTTCGCGCAAGAGCCAGACGGGCAAGTCACGCACCAAGGAGAAGGACGCGACCTCCCGCTCGTCACGGTCCGTGACCTCCAAGACGGACACCGCGGGCGGGGTCCCGGCGGCTCCCACGGGCGGCCCTCCAGGCTCCCTCAGCCTGGCCACCGAGCCCCCTTCCAAGGTCTTCCTCGGCGGGCAGTCGCTCGGCACGACGCCGCTCTCCAAGGTGAGCCTGCCCTCTGGCCATCACGTGCTGAAGCTGGTGGGCGACGACGGCAAGGAGCTCCCGCTGCCCGTCGACATCAAGCCCGGAGAGAACAAGGTGCTGCGCATCCCCCTGGAGATGCTCTCGCAGCAGTAGTTCGCGGTCCCGACGCAATCGTTCAGGTGGCCCGTCCGTAGCCCGGCACGTGACGGGGCCCATGCCGGGCTCCAGTGCCTCGAGGAAGCCGCCATGAAGACCGCCCGCATGACCCTGCTCGTCCCCATGCTCATGTTCGCGAGTGCCTCGTTCGCGGATGATTCACGGACGACCGAGACGCGCGAGGTCTCCGACTTCAAGTCCGTCTCCGTGGGCCATGGCATCAAGGCCCAGGTGAAGGTCGGCCCCAAGTCGGTCCGGCTCGAGGGGCCGGCGGACAAGCTGGCGCAGCTGAAGCTCGTCGTGAAGGACGGCGAGCTCACCACCCAGATGGAGCGAGGCAACTTCTTCAAGGGCATGCAGAACGGCCGCATCACCCTCTACATCTCCAACCCCCGCGTGGAGGGCGTGAGCGCCAGCGGCGGCAGCCACGTGGAAGCCGACGCCACCGCCTCCGAGGAGTTCTCCGCCGAGGCCAGCGGCGGCGCGGCCCTCAACATCCGGGACATCAACGCGGACAAGCTGGAGATCGAGGCCAGCGGTGGCGCCGTCGTCAACCTGTCGGGTCGCGCGCGGGACATGGAAGTGGAGGCCAGCGGCGGCTCCATCATCAAGGCCCGGGACATCAGGAGCCTGAGGACGCTCGAGGTGGAGGCCAGCGGTGGCTCGCAGTTGGAGGCGAACCCGTCCGAGGAGATCTCCGTCGAGGCCTCGGGTGGCTCCACCATCCAGTGTGACACCCGTCCTCCGCGCACCAAGGTGAAGGCGGGCGGTGGCAGCCGCGTCATCTACACGAAGGACTGAGCACCAGGCAGGCGGGCCTCACCTTCGGTGGCTCCGGAAGGTGACGAGGTGACTCGGGCCCCAGGGAATCTCTTCCCCCCGGGGCCCGAGCAGGCCCCCCACGCTGCAACGGAGCCGCCGCACGCCGGACCTCCAAGGTCGTCCGGGCAACCGCACTCCTTCCACACAAGCGCCGGGACCAAGGGGGTGCATCCCGAGCGGGCCTCGCATGGGCAACGTGGAACACGTCCACGTCTTTCAACGTCAACGATGCCCGAAGAATATCGGGTACGCGGGGCATGTCCACCCGCAGGGTCGGTGACGCGGGGGGTGCCGTGTCAGGCCGGGTTCCAGAGCGGCCAAGGGCGGGTCGTATTCACCACCCGTCCGAGGACTTCTTCTTGGATTTCGAGCACGAGCAATTGACAGCACACCTCCACACCCGCTAGCCGCGCGCGAGCCCCACGCGGGACTTGATGCATGATTCATGACGCACCTGGGCTCCCGGCCACGCATCCGGTGAAACACACCCAGACGCCGCGCCTTGTGGAGAAGTTGGGGATGACGTCGGCGTTGTCGGTCCTGTCCACGGCGTTGACGTCCGCGGCGCGGTGAACCCGCTCGAAGTCACGGCGGATGGGGGGTTTGCAACGCGCCCGAATGCCAGCGCGAGGTGCTCTGGCACACGGCGCGGCATCTCATCTACGCGCTGCAGTTCCTCTGGGTGCCGCACATGCGCTTCCAGGGGTGGGCGCTGGGGTTGCTCGTGGTCCTCTACACCGCGGACGTGGTGGTGGCCTTCGCGGACGTCTGGGAGGAGCGAGACAGCCGAGCCTCCCAGGGAGGTCTCCCCCGAGGTGAGTACTTCATGCACGTGGTGCTCAGCGTGCTGGTGGGGCTCTACCTCATGGCCACCTTCCAGGCCGTGTGGACGGACCGGTTGCTGCCCACGGGCCTGCGCCTGGACCCACCCGCCGTGCCCGGCGTCCTGCGCGGGTTGATGACGGTCATGGGCGCGACGGCGCTCCTCACCTTCGGAAAGGACCTGGCGCGGTGGCGGGCCTTCCGCCGCCAGCCCCGGGCGATTCCAACGCGACAACCCTCGCTCCAACGGATTGTCGTGGAGGTGCTCATCCCCGCGCCGGTGGAGACCGTCTGGGAGCGCACCCAGGACCCCGGGCTGCACACGGCCTGGGACATCCGCTTCACGTCCATCCGCGCGCTGTCGGAGCAGGATGCCCGGGGCTTCCACCTGATGGACTACCGGACACACGTGGGCTTCGGACTCGAGGTCGTCGGGTGGGGCCGCTACCTGGCGAGCAGCCTCCACCAACGCTCCGTCTTCGAGTTCGGCGCCGACGACTGACGCAGCCTCATCCTGCGAGGGCGCGGCGTGTGGCTCTATGAGCGCCGGCCCGAGGGGACGTTCTTCAAGACTGTCTTCGACTACGAGACGCGCCACGGCGTGCTGGGGGAGATGCTCGACGCGGTGCTGTTCCGTCCCTTCATGCGGCTGGGCACCGAGTGGGGCTTCGAGACGCTGCGGCGATGGTGCGCGGGGGACGCGCTCGCTCCGAAGCGCAGGCGCTCGCGGTGGCGCGTGGGTGTGTTCTTCGTGGCGAGGATGCTCGGCAAGCCTCCCGCGCCGGGCGCGGCGCGGAGCTGGCTGGGCAGTGGTGGCGCCACCGAGGGACAGGCGCGTCCCTGTGGAGAACTTGTGGAGGCCTCGTCATGAACGCGGATGCGATGCAGGCCCTGTCGTTGGGACGGGAGGGTCGGGCATGTATTGGACGGAGTGACACGCGCGGCTTCGAGCTCCGCCACCGCGCCTGCCGCCGGGCCTTGGTGTTGATCGCGGACTTCTATCGCGCGAACCCGTGCCGCATGGCCCGGGTGCATCTGCTGGCCGCGAGCGCCGTCACCCTGAGCCGCTTCTGGGGGGTGTCCGAGCCCTTCGCCCGCCTGGGCGCCGCCGTCATGCCCGTGAACGGCCGGGGCTGTCCTCGCACGCCGGAATGGAAGTCCTATGCGAAGGCCTGCGCGGACAACCTGCCCATGGAGGTCCGGGATGAGCGCTGGATTGAGGCGCACATGCGGGACGTCGCGAGGGCCCGGGAGCTGGGATACGAGGCCGGGTTCCTCGACGAGGCGCGGGCCCATGCGCACGAGCCCCTGTGGCGCTTGCTGGTCCAGCACGTGGAGATGACGCTGGGCGCGCGCTTGTTCGACCAGCCCGCCCTCGCGGGTGCCGTCCCGGGTGAGACAGCCATCGCTCACGGGCTGGCGCTGTCCTTGTCGCGCATGTTGAGCGCCTGCTGGAGCCTGCTGCGTCACTACGCCTTCGCCACCGTGCGCGCGCTGTGCATGCCGCGTTGGGCCCATGACGAGGGCCTGGTGGGTGAGCGGCGCGCGGCGTGGCTGTTGCTGTGGAGCTTCTTCACCGCGTGGACCGCGGCCAGCGTCTATCGCCGAGGGGTGAAGGCCGTGCATCGCGGACAGCGCACCCGTCCTTCGGATGTGTGGCCCTTGCTCGCGTCCGCGCTGGGCCCGGAGGTGTCTGAAGTGGACCCTCGCGTCCGCCGCTTCTACGCCAACCCGGGGGCCTGGAACACGCGCGCCTCGGTGGTGTTCTCATCGCGGCCCGCGCGCATGTTGGCGTGGGTGGCCACGTGGTTGTCCGGCCAGGGCCTCTTCGAGCACGGCCCCCGCACCTTCCCGGGACGCTTCCTCACCTTCCGCCGCGCCGACGGCTCCATGCACTTCGTCCGGGAGCTGTACTGCGATGGTGTGCTGCGGAGGTTCGACTCGGACTTCGTCGTGCGCGGCGGCCGGCTGCACGAGGTGTTCGTCGAGCACGGGCTGGACCTGGAGCTGGACGTCTCCGTGCTGGAGGACGGGGGCATCCGCTTGCGAGGTGGCACGCTGCGCTGGCGCGGACTGCGGCTGCCTCCCTTCGGACGCGGCGTCGAGTTCCGCATCCATCCCGCCCCGGATGACTCCGAGCGCGTGGACATCATCGGGACGTTTGGCCGTGGCGGCATGGCGTCCGAGGCCCCTCTGGGCCGCATCCACTACGAGGCGTGGCTCGCGCCCGAGGTGGGCGTCGGATGACGGGGTGCCTCAGTGGTCGGAGCCCTCGTGGTGGTCATGCCCCGGGCCACCAAAAGTCCCGGGCCAGGGTTCATGCGCGGGGAGCAGGCCCGGCATGGGGAAGCGATGGAAGCGCGCATGGCTGCTGTAGGCGAACGGCGGATCGCATTCGCCGCACGTCTCCGCGCCGTCCATCAGCAGCAGGGCGCCGGGTGCCAGCTCGAGCAGCTGCGGAATCGTGTGGGCCGCGTAGTCGAGCCGGCATTGGAATGCCTCGCGTCCGTCCGTCATGTGGATGCCCACCAGCAGTGACTGGTCGTCACGGGTGTCCTTGGCCGTCGTGAGCACCACGGTTCGAGGGGGAAGCCCGGGGGCCTCGGGCCAGGTGGCCAGCCGCAGCTCCTTCGAGGTGAAGACCTGATTCGCGTGCAGTGAGTACGTCCACGCCGTGTCCAGGCCCGGCAGCGCGAAGCCCTTGAGCTCCGTCGCGACCAGAGGGGAAGGCGAGTCGGCGTTCACCGTGGTCCCCGGCGCGCTGGGCACCATCCGCTCTCGCGTGGCCACCGCGCGTCCGAAGGGCCGCGAAATCGCCGCCGTCATCGAGCCATCCCGAGTGCTCAGCGCCTGCGTGCCCTTCTCGGGGAAGAGCAGCCCATCGACCACGGCGAGCTCCCCCGCGTCTATCGGCTGCGACGTGCGCCAGCGTGGCACTCCGTCCGAGGAGAACGCCATGAACAGCGAGGGCGAGCCCGGGCGCAGGGGGGCCTCCAGGTTCAGCGTCGGACCGAAGGCGACATACAAATCCCCCACCGCGTCGGAGACGACGCCGAAGGGATGCGGGTGGTCGCACTCGGACAGCATCGGGTCCGTGAGCTCCTGCGCGGACACCATCTGCCCGTGAGCATCCAGCACCACCAGGAAGTACATGCGGCATTTCGTGTCGCGGCCCCGCTCCGCGGGATAGGCCTCGAAGAGCGCCGCCAGCCGGTCCGGTGCCATCACCGCCAACCGCGCCAGGAAGAGGCTGGCCGTGCGCCGCTCGATATCGGGCCGCGCCTGGGCCAGGGAGAACGTCCAGCGGGGCACGCCCGTGTAGCGCTCCACCAGCGACACCTTGCCGTCGGCGGGCAGGTCCATGCACAACAGGCGGCCGTTCCACAGCATGCAGCGTCGAGCCGTGTCGCTGCTGACCAACGGCGAGGGCGCCGCCGCGTCCAGCAGCGCGGACGCGTAGAAGCCCGCGAGCGTCACGTCGCCCTCGGGCCCCACCAGCAGGTCATGCAGGCTCCTCCGAATCCCGAAGGCGTCGAGGTTCCAGTCCGTGGGCAGGGCCACCGCGGAGGGGCGCTCACACACGGACCCTCGGCAGCGGCCCTCCGCCTGACAGGGACTGGCCGCCTCGCACACGAAGCCGTCCGGGAGGTTGCGCCGCGCGCACACGCCTTCCACGCACACGTCGGCGGCATCACAGCCGCGCTCCGTTCCGCAGAAGGTTCCATCCGGTGCGTCCACGAGGGCACAGCCGACCTTCGGGTCGCACGTCCCCACCTGACAGGCCCCCGCCCCGGGACACGGCGGCGCGGGCACCGCGGAGCAGCCATCCAACACGTGACACACGTCCGTGGTGCAGGCATTGCCGTCATCACACGGACGCTCGTGTCCCTTGCACCGTCCCTGCTGACACGTGGCCAGGGTGAGGCAGGCATTGCCCGGGTCACACGCGGTGCCATCCGCAAGCGCCGTCTCCACGCAGCGCTCGGTGACGGGGTCGAACCTCGTGGAGGCACACGTCGGGGCCACGCAATCCGGTATCGGCCGCGCCTCGCCCGACAGCACCAGCTCCACGTGGCCACCGTCCGACGCGGTGCCCATGAGCCGCGTCTCGAAGGTTCCCGTGGCCTGGGGGCTGAAGCGCAGCCGCACGGGCACTTCGTCCGAGGCCACATGCACGGGTGGCGCGTCCATCAACGAGAACGGCGCATCCACCTGGGTCCAGGTGACTTCCAGCGGAGCGCGCCCCGCGTTCATCACCCGCACCTCGGCTTCGCGTGTTCCACCGGGATACGTCACCGGGAACGCGAGCCGTTCGTGAGACAAACGCAGCCGGCCCTGTGCCCCCGTCAGGCCTCGCTCATCGCGGCACGCCGTGGCTCCCGTGCCCAGCATCGCCGCCAGCAGGAGGAGCATCCACCCCCTCCCGACCGCTCTCGTCGCGCGCGCCATGGGCACCTCCCCCGAGTCCCCGAGTCCTCGAGCCGAAGTCCGCCTATAGGCACGCCCCCGGGAGGATGCGAGGGGTAGGCCGCGCCGTGCTGTCCTCCAACCAGGAAGGCGCCCGGGGGCTTCGCCACCCCGTCAACACTTCAGGGTTCTCCCGGGATGGGCCTGTGACTTTTTCAGACATTCATCACGGCCCGGCCGCAACCGCGCGGAATGGTTGAGTCCTCAAAAGGTACGATTCTCGCAGTTGGCCCCCGGCATGACTTCCGTCGCCGACGCGGATCCCACCCCCTTCTCGCGAGCCTTCACCGTCATCATCCCATGCGGCCTGCGGGGCAGCGTGGATGGCCTGCCGCCTCAGACGCGACAAGCCTTGCTCTCGGAGCTGTTTCGCATGGCCTCACGGGCGCACCAGGAACAGGGCCTTCCGTCGGCGCCCCGAGTGACCTGTCTGGACCTGGAGGGTTGTCACGCCACCGTGGAAGTGGACCTGTCCCGCTCCCGGCTGACGCTGGCCGGGCTCACCCGGATACGCGCGCTGGGCTGATGCCCGGTGGCATGGGGAAGCGATGTCTCGGAGATCCGCCTACGAGGAGTCCTGGGACCTCACCTACCTGATGGAACAGCTCCGCGAGCTCATCAGCCTGGACCTCCCATTGGATGACACGCTCTCCCATGAATTGGAGGGCACGCTCACGCGGCTGGTGATGCGCCACCAGCGGCTGAGAGGCCTCCACCACCGGGCCGGCACGGAGGACCCGGACGAGGACCTCCAGGTCATCCACGAGGACCTCGAGCACACGGACCTGGAGCTGCTCACGACCCTGCCCGGACTCCTGGAGCGACTGCGCGACGTCCTCCTGTGAGAGAGGGAGTCTGGCGCCACCCCCGGAACACCTCGAAGGCCGCCAGGGCCCCCAGGCGCGTCACAAAGGCCCGGCGGGCACTCGCCCCGGCCCCCGGCGCTCCTCGCGCGTCCCAGGGGCCTTCAGCGCCGCCTGGAAGGCCGTGGCCACCACGCCGGCTCCAGCCATCGACACACCGCCTGGCACATGCCCGTGGGGATGCCGTGCCGTCCGCTGTCCCAGGGCTGTACAACCGTGTTGCACCCATCCACAGGCGTTTTCCCCAGCGGCCTGCTGCTTCTTCAAAAGCTTTATGTAGGGATTGATCAAATGGTGGAAGCGGTAGAGAGCGCGGAGTTGGGGACAAGTCAGCAAGCTCGCGAGATGACTGACGAATTCGCGCGATGCTACATGTGGGTAAACTGGCGGTTTCCCCCGGCTTCCCACAGGGGATGATCCACCCCACCCTTTCTCCACAACCACCCCCCAACTATCCACAGGCCATCCACAGCTCGTCAGTGGATGAGGGAGCGACCGGGCGTGACGGCGCATTCTCACCCCACGTCCACGGGCTACAAGCCTGTTATCCTCCGCCGCGGTGCTGCTCCGGTGGCGGGGCGCTGGCGAGGAAGGTGTACCCATCGATTTCTATCGCGGCGAGCGCATCGGGAAGTACGAGGTCGTCACGCAGTTGTCCGTGGGTGGCATGGCCGAGCTGTTCCTCGGCTTCACTTCCGGTCCAGGTGGCTTCCGCAAGTACGTGGTCATCAAGCGCATCCTTCCGGATGTCCGCGACAACGCGCAGTTCGAGCGGATGTTCTTGGATGAGGCGCGCATCACCGCGGCCTTCAACCACCCCAACATCGCGCAGGTGTTCGACCTGGGGCAGGAGGATGACGGGCTCTACCTGGCCATGGAGTTCATCGCCGGGCAGAACCTGAACCAGCTCACCGGCGCGTGCCTGCGCCGCAAGCAGCAGGTGCCGTTGGGCTTCACCCTGTCGGTGGTGCGCGACGTCTGCATGGCGCTGCACTACGCGCACACCTTCACCGCGCCCTCGGGCGAGCCCAGCCCCGTCATCCACCGCGACGTCGCGCAGAAGAACGTCATGGTGACGTACGACGGCGTGGTGAAGCTGCTCGACTTCGGCATCGCCAAGGCGAAGGGCAGTCTGGAGCGCACGCACGCGGGCACGGTGAAGGGCACCACGGGCTACATGTCCCCGGAGCAGGTGCGCGGCGAGAAGCTGGATGGCCGCAGCGACCTGTTCTCCGTGGGCGTGATGATGCACGAGATGCTCACCGGCGCGCGCCTGTTCGCGGGGAGCACCGAGCGCGACGAGATGATGAAGATTCTCGAGGCGCCCATCCCCTGGCCCTCCCACGTCACGCCCCACGTGCCGGAGCAGGTGTCCCGGGTGGTGATGCAGGCGCTGGAGCGCAGCCGCGAGAAGCGCTTCGCCAACGGCCGGGACATGGCGCGCGCCATCGAGGCGGCGGCCAGCTCGTTGATTCAGGACGCGGACCACCGCGCCTCGATGATGAAGGAGCTCTTCGCGGAGCGGATGGCGGCCACGCGTGCGCTCCTGGAGAGCGCGGAGGGCACGGCCAGCTCCCTCATGGTGGACTCCGCCAAGCGCGCCCTCCGAGGAGATGACGGGCCGTACCTGCCCGTGCGCGAGGACACCGCCACGCCCAGGAGCGGGAACGAGCCGGTGCCGGGCAAGAAGCCCTCGCGCCGGGTGGCGACGGTGAAGAAGTCCCAACCTCCCCCCGAGGACGAGACGCTCACGCCCGCGCAGCGCATGCGCTCCAACGTGCTGTGGGGCCTGTTGCTGCTCGGCATCCTCGCGGGGGGTGGCTACGGCGCCGTGCGCTTGAGCCGCGCGCTGGACTCGACGGTGGAGCCCATCCCGGAGGTGCCCGCGTACGACTCGCGGCTGGCCGTCTTCCCGGAGCCCGGTGACGGGGGCACGGTGGTGGCGAAGAAGCCCGCGGAGCCCATCAAGCCGGCGCCCTCCCGGAAGGAACAACCGGCGGACGATGACGTGAAGACGGAGCGCGTGGTCGCCACACGGCCCGGCCGCGCCACGGGGAAGCTGTCGCTCAACGTGAAGGGCCAGTCGGCCCCCATCTACCTCGGCAAGCAGAGGCTGGGGACCATGCCCTTGCTCGGAGTGGAGCTGCCGGCGGGCAAGCACACGCTGCGAATCGTCGACCCCCAGGGCGAGAAGCGCTCGCTCGTCGTGGTGATTGCCGCGGGTGAGACGACGCGGTTGAACTTCGAGAGCTGGCAGGACCTGCAGTAGCGAAGAATCCACCTCGAATGTGCGGCGGTACGGAGGTGCCCTGTTATCTTCGGGCACCCTCTCACCTCCCCTCCGAGACCATGGCCGCGCTCACTATTGGCTTCCTGATGGACCCGCTCGAGACGGTGCGGGTGGACCACGATTCCACCTTCGCGCTGATGTTGGAGGCGCAGAAGCGGGGCCACCAGGTGCTCTACTTCGAGCAGGGGTGGTTGCGCTTCAACGGGCGGGCAGCGGAGGCGCGCATGCGCCACGTCACCGTGCGCCGGGAGGTGGGGCGGCACTTCGACGTGCTCGACGAGGTGCCTCGCGAGCTGTCGGAGCTCGACGTGCTCTTTCTTCGCAAGGACCCGCCGGTGGACGTGGAGTTCCTCCACGCCACGCAGATGGTGGAGCTGTGTCCGGAGCGGCCGCCCGTCTACCTGAACCACCCGGCGGGCATCCGCGACGCGAACGAGAAGCTCTTCTCGCTGCGCTACGCGGACTTGATGCCGGACACGCGCATCACGCGCGAGCTGCCGGTGCTGATGGACTTCATCGCGCGCAACGAGCAGGGCACCATCCTCAAGCCCGTGGATGGCTTTGGTGGGAAGGGCATCCTCTTCCTGACTCCGGGGGACCGGAACGCGCGCTCGGCGGTGGAGCTGCTCACGCAGGGTGGCCGCGAGGCCGTCGTCGCGCAGGCGTACATCCCCGAGAGCCGCCTGGGCGACAAGCGCATCCTGATGGTGGACGGCGATCCGGTGGGCGGAGTGCTGCGCGTGCCCTCGGGCGATGACCACCGGGGCAACATGGCCGCGGGAGGCACGCCCCACAAGGCGGTGCTCACCGCCCGGGACCGCGAAATCTGCGAGCGGCTCAAGCCCGAGCTCCGCAAGCGCGGGCTGCTGTTCGTGGGCATCGATGTGCTGGGCGACTACCTCACCGAGGTGAATGTCACGAGCCCCACGGGCGTGGTGGAGGCCAACCTCCTGGACGACGTGTGCATCGAGGCCCACGTCATCGACCTGGCCGAGCGACTCGCCGCCGAGCAGCGCCCCGCGCGCTGAGCCCCACGCACCGGACTCCTGGGGCGGGTGCTGAATCTGAAGAACGGTTCAGGTTTCATGGAATTCGACGCGGCGCGCTGAACTGAATCCTGGTTCATGTTTCACCGTCGAGGCGACGCGGCGCGCCTTGAACCGGGTGGATGCGGGAGGGTCACGTTTCGGCCCGTGGCCGTCGTCCCCTTCTCCCTGACGGCCCGGGAGGCACCATGTCCTCGTGGCGTTCTCGACGGTTGTTGGTGTGTTCGTGGCTGAGCCTTCTCACCGTGAGCTGTGGCGAAGTGGACGTGGCGCCCGCGGAGGTGGCGGGGCTCGAGCAGGCGCGTCAGGGCCTGACGCAGGTGACGGGCTTTGGTGGCAACCCGGGCAACCTGCTGATGTACCGGCACGTGCCCTCGGGGATGCCCGCGAATGCGCCGCTGGTGGTGGTGCTCCACGGCTGCACGCAGAACGCGACGGGCATGGAGCTGAGCGGCTGGACGGCCGCGGCCAACGTCTACAAGTTCTACGTGGTGTATCCGCAGCAGCAGGGCAGCAACAGCGGCACCCAGTGCTTCAACTGGTTCGAGCCCGGTGACACCTCACGCGACTCGGGCGAGGCGCTCTCCATCAAGCAGATGGTGGACGCGATGAAGGCCGCGTACTCCATCGACGCGTCGAAGGTGTACGTCGCGGGCTTCTCGGCGGGCGGGTACATGACGTCCGCGCTGCTGTCCGTGTACCCGGAGGTGTTCTCGGCCGGGGCCATCAACGCGGGAGGGCCGTACCAGTGCGCCACGTCCTCGACGTCGGCGTTCTCCTGCATGAGCCCCGGCACGGACAAGACGCCCACGGCCTGGGGGAACCTGGTGCGCGCGGGAGCCCCGGGCTACTCGGGTCCTCGTCCCCGGGTATCCATCTGGCACGGGACCAGCGACTTCACGGTGCGGCCGTTGAACGCCACGGAGGCGATGGAGCAGTGGACGGATGTACACGGCATCGACCAGACGCCGGACACGGTGGAGACCGTCGCGGGCTTCCCACACAAGGTCTATCGGGATGGCGCGGGACTGGCCCGAGTGGAGACGTGGGAGCTCACGGGCATGGGGCACGCGGTGGCGTTCGACGCGCAGTTCAACTTCCCGGGCAGCACCACGGCGTGTGGCTCCACCGGCGCGTACATGACGGATGTGAACCTCTGCGCGGTGTATCACCAGGCCTCGTTCTTCGGCCTCACCGGAGGGGGTGGTGGCCCCGGTGGAGACACCACTCCGCCCCTCGTGAATGTGACGTCTCCAACGAATGGGGCCACGGTGCGCGGCACGGTGACGGTGACGGTGAACGCCACGGACGACGTGGGTGTGGCTCGCGTGGAGCTGCTGGTGGATGGGAACCCGGTGGCGACGGACACGGTGGCTCCGTACGAGTTCGCGTGGAACAGCGAGGGCGTGGGGAACGGGACGCATACGCTGGGGGCTCGGGCCTATGACGGCTCGGGCAACGCGGGCGTGGACGCGGACACTCAAGTCACCGTGGACAACAGCGGGACTCCCACGCCCGTGACGGCCACCTTCACGAGCATCGCCGCGGAGGACGGCTACCTGAAGGCCAATGCGGATGGGAGCGGCGCGGTGCTGGGCACGCTGACGAACCTGGCGCTCGGGCGAGGGACGGATGGGAAGTACAACCGCGCGTTCCTCTCGTTCGACACGTCGAGCCTCCCGGATGGAGCCACCGTCACTCGGGCCTACCTGACGGTGGGCTACTCCTCGGGCTCTGGAGACCCATGGTCGACGCCTGCGGGCAACATGCTGGTCCTCGACGTGAGCACGGGGACGTTCAACGCCGCGTCCACGGAGGCCGCGGACTGGGCGGCGGTGGCCAGCGCGAGCGCCGTGGCCAGCATCGACCACTTCACCGCGGGGACGAAGAGCTCCGGGGACTTCAACGCCCAGGGACTCGCCGCCATCCACCGGGCGGGGAGGACGCAGCTTCGCCTGCGCTTCAGCCAGGAGCAGACGGCGACGCAGTACCTCTTCGTGAAGGACGCGACGAATGCCGTGCTCACGGTGGTGTACACACCGTGACGACCGCGCCCACGAGCCCGTGACGGGAGGGTGGAGCGCGGGTGAACCTGGATTCTCACGTGCCCGACTCCATCCTCCAGCCCGGTCCGGACGAGACACTCGACTCCATTGGCACCTCGGGTGTGCGCGTGCTTCAGCGGCGCAACGGCTACCGATTCACGTTGGATGCCGTGCTGCTCGCGCACTTCGCGGCCTCGGAGTCGGTGGCCCCTCCGGGCACCTGGCTGGAGCTGGGCGCGGGCAGTGGCGTGGTGTCGTTTCTGCTCGTGAAGCAGTTCGGCCTGGGGTCCGTGGACGCGCTCGAGTTGCAGCCCGCCGTCCACGCGCGGCTCGTGCGTGCCGTGGCGCTCAATGCCTGTGAGTCCCACGTGCGTCCGGTGCTGGGAGACCTGCGCCACATCCGAGAGCTCGTCGCGGGGGGCGCGTATACCCACGTCGTCTCCAATCCTCCCTTCCGTCTCGCCGACGCGGGGGTTCGCAGCCCGGATGATGAGCGCGCCATCTCCAAGTCGGAGGTGGCCTGTGATGCGCAGGCCGTCATCCTGGCGGCGCGCCATGCCTTGGTCCCGGGTGGCACGGTGAGCCTGGTGTATCCGGCGGCGCGGGTGGCGGAGGTCCTCGGGCTCTTGGGACAGGCGAAGCTGCACCCGCGAGTCCTGCGCTTCGTGCACTCGCGAGTGGATGCGCCGGCCACGCGTTTCCTGGTGCAGGCTGTGCGAGACAAGGACCGGGGGCTCGCGGTGCGTCCACCTCTCATCGTGCATGGCGCGGGGCCCGGAGGGTATTCCTCCGAGGTGGCCTCACTCATGGATGTGCCCATCGCGGAGCAGGCGCGGGTCTCTTCGGGCCCGCCTCCGAGCGAGAGCGACTGACGCGGCTATTCCGCGCCGATGGGGCGCGTGTTCGTCACCACGATGCCTTGGTCCGCGGACGCGGTGATGAACACCTCGCTCCTGGGAGGCACGTCCAGGACCATGCGCCGCTTCCGGTCGCTGAGCGAGAAGGTCGCCTCCAGCGTGTGCTGTCCGAAGGGCACGTCCTGGATGACCACTCCCGAGCCTCCCTCCTCGCCCTTGCGCGCACCATCCAGCCGCACGGTGCAGGACTTGGGGCAGCGGACGTGGAGCCGTGAGGCCTCCGTGAGTCCCGCCTTCGCGCGTGCGGCCTCCACGGAGGAGAGCAGTTGCTGCTTCGTGAGCTGGAGGAGGTTCTTGGACTCGCTCTGGTAGGTGAGCTCCATGCCCGAGGGCACGTCGAGGTAGACGAGGAAGAGCCTGCGCAGGAGGAGCTCTCCGGTGCCCTCCACTCGATGCCTTCCTGGAACCACGTTCCGGAACTCCCACGTCAGCCCGTCCCGCCGGATGCCGCGTCGTCCGTCGAGGACCACCGCGCAGTTGTCCTGGCAGCGCACGATGACGGTGCTCTTCTCGGGGGGCGTCTGCGGAGGAGGCGGGGTGGTGGAGGGCGGAGTGCTCGGGGTGATGCGAGTGACTGCCCGCTCCCATTCAGGAGTGCCGGGCTCGGAGGAGCCGCCGTTGCGCGTGACGATGCGCTCGTTGCCGATGAGATAGACGTTGACCTGGTCCACGTCTGGAATCTCGGTGGAGCCACTCGCCAGGGGTTGGCCCTTCGGGTCCACGGCCTCCACGCGGTGGGCTCCGGGCGCGATGCCCTGGAACTCCCAGAGGGACTCGTTCACGGGGCGCCCGGGCTGGCCATCGAGGACCACGGCGCATGGCTCCATGCAGTGCGCGCTCACGGTGACGCCGTCTTCGACTTCGGCGAGCGCCGGGGCGGACAGTGACAGGGCGAGGGACAGGAACAGGCCGCGAGGGAACATGGGACGCAGCAGTCTGGCGCTGGCCGTGCGCCAGGTCGAGCCGCTTGAGGGCTCGAGCGCCCCGAGGGCCGCTTGTCCTCCTGGGGAGGGTGTGGGGGCTCCTGGGCCATGGGCTCGGACCATTCCCAACGTACCCAGGTTTACCGAAGGGACTTCTCGCTTCTGGTCTCGCAAGGAGGACAGGACATGAGCGCGGTGATGCTGACGGAGCAACCGGACATCCTGAAGTCGGCGGCCTTGCTTCCGCCGCGTCTGTCGTTGGGTTCGACGATGGTGGTGCATGGGCTCGCGAAGCTTCGGAGGGAAGGCACCGAGACGCATGTGGGCTTCTTCGAGCAGCTGGGCATCCGGCCCGCGCGTCCCCTCGTGTTGGCCACGGGGGTGGCGGAGCTCGTCTCCGGGGTGAGCGCCATCCTGGGATTCGCCACCCGGCCCGCCGCGCTGGCGGTGCTCGCCACGCAGGCGGTGGCCATCGCCAAGGTGCATGGCTCGAAGGGCTTCGACGTCACGAAGGGCGGCTACGAGTTCAACCTCGCGTTGTGCGCCATCGCTCTGGGCTTGTTGGTGCGTGGGCCCGGGCGCTTGTCCGTGAGTGAGGCCCTGAGTGAGTGGACGAGGCGCCGGGAGCGGAGGCGTCTGCGGTGGTTGCCTCGTCAGCGCCGAGCCTCCCGGCTGCTGGACGTGCTGGGATGAACCCGCGCGGGGCCAGGTGAGGTGCGGGGCCTGGCAAGCCATGTTTCAGACGGGGGCGCTTCGTCCCCTGGCCGGTGATGGGTCGAGCACGTGAGGGCTGTCCCCTCACGGCCCGGAGCCTCGTAAGATGCGCGGCACATGCTTCCGTCCGCCTTTGTCCTGCTGGCGCTCGCCACCTCGCCGGGTGCCGCCCCCGCCCACAAGTTCTCCACAGCGCCGCTCTCGGAGAACGCCGAACTGTTGGCCTCGGCCGGTTCACAATCCGTGCGCTCCGCGCTGAAGGACGAGGCCTCATCAGACTCCGCCCCGAAGCACACGGGTGGCGGAGCGACGATGACGGGACGGCGCCTCGCGGATGCGGCGTCCGCGACCCTCAGCGCGGGAGATGACTCCGCGCGGGCCGCCGTGAGCGCGCCTCCCGCGAACGGAGGCGCCGTCACTACCCCCACGGCTCCGGCCCCCGTGGACCCAGCGAGCGCCGCCGCACAGGCCGGCTCGGGCGCGCTGCGCGCCGCGGCCTTCGCCCTCGGTGCCGAGGCCCACTTCTCCCGTGGCCTCGAAGCCCTCAGGTCGAAGGACACCGCCACCGCCATCACCGAGCTCTCCGCCTGCGTCACCGCCCTCCCCTCCCGCGTGGACTGCCGTTGGGAGCTGGGCTGGGCCTACTCCGTCGATGGCCGCTGGACAGACGCACTCGCGCAGTGGAGCGAAGTGCAGAAGCTCGCCCCCGAGCACCCCGACCTCGAATCCGCGCTCGCCCAGGCGCAAGGCCAGGCCGCGCTCCAATCCAAGCTCGCCCAAGGGCCCCAAGCCCAGAACCGCCCCCCTCCTCCCGCCGACGCGAAGGTGCGCATCCGCGCCGTGGGCGACATGATGCTCGGCACCACCGTCCCCGAGGGGAACCTGCCACCCGATGGCGGTAGCAGCGTGATTGCGGGTGTACGCTCGTTGATGGAGGACGCGGACCTCACCTTCGCCAACGTCGAAGGCCCGCTGTGCGACAACGGCAAGACGACCAAGTGCCGCTCGTCCCGGAACTGCTACGCGTTCCGCTCGCCCACGGCCTACGGCCAGTTCTTCAAGGACGCGGGCGTGGACCTCGCCTCCACCGCGAACAACCACTCGGGCGACTTCGGTGAGCTGTGCCGCCGCGAGACGGAGGCCACGCTCGACGCGCTCGGCATCGCGTGGAGCGGCCCGCCGGGCTCCGTGGCCACCGTCGAGCGCAATGGCCTGCGCATCGGCATGGTCGCCTTCCACACGTCGGCCTCCTGCAACCACCTCAACAACACCGCCACGGCCACCGCCCTCGTGCGCGCGGCGGCGGTCGAGCACGACATCGTCATCGTCTCCTTCCACGGCGGCGCCGAGGGCGGCAAGGCCCTCCACGTCCCCACGGGCCGGGAGACCTTCCACGGCGAGGACCGCGGCGACCTGCGCCTCTTCACGCACGCGGTGGTGGACGCGGGTGCCCACGTCGTCATCGGCCACGGCCCACACGTCGTGCGCGGCATGGAGTTCTACAAGGGCCGCCTCATCGCGTATTCGCTCGGCAACTTCGCCACCTACGGCCGCTTCAACCTCCAGGGTCCTCAGGGCCTGGGCATGGTGCTGGAGGTGGAGCTGGACCGCGAAGGGCGCTTCACCACCGGCCGCGTCTTCCCCACGAAGCAGGTGGACCAGGGCATCGCCATCCCCGACGAGCGAGGCGCCGTCCTCAAGCTCCTGAGGGACCTCACCGCCACCGACTTCCCCGACTCCGGCGCCCGCATCCTGGAGGACGGCACCATCCGCCCCGCCGGCAAGAGCCCCGTCTCCGCGCGCTTCCGTCCTCGCCGTTAGCCCGCGAACCCGCGCCGGGGCCGCGCGCACGCGAGCCCTGGTGCCCCGACAGACGCGCACTCGCGCCCACGCAATTCCTCACAGGAGTTCCGTGGAATGCCGTGGTTCGAGGCACGCGGAAGCCACCGCGTGTTCCACGACCGGACACACGGCGGCACGCGAGAGTCCTTCGTGTCTTCGTTGCCCCGTGCACGTTGAAGCGCGCCTGTTAGTCCCACCGCGCCGCGCGTGATTGCGGCACCAAACATGACGCGGCTCTAGAGAGCGCCGTGTCAGTCCCTGCGTTACAAGGGATTGTCCGTGCGCGCACTTCGACTGCCTCAGCTCTCCTCGCTTCGCGCCTTCGAGCACCCCGGCTATCTCGCGGTCTGGCTGGGCGCGCTCATCTCGAACATCGGCACCTGGATGGAGACGGTGGCGATGGGCGTCTACGTCACGCAGGAGACGGGGCGCGCCGAGTGGACCGGAGGAATCGTCGCCCTCTCCTTCCTGCCCTCGGTGGTGTTGTCGCCGTTGGGTGGCGCGCTGGCGGACCGCTTCGACCGGCGGGCCTACGTCGCGGTGGGCGCCACGGTGCAGCTGGTGCTCGCGGCGGTGCTGACGGTGCTGGCCTTCACCGGGAAGCTCAGCGTGCCCATCGTCGGGGTCGTCTCGCTGCTCAACGGCTGCGCGAGCACCCTCACCAACCCGGCCTTCTCCGCGATGCTCGCGGAGCTCGTCCCGCCCCGGGATTTGCACAGCGCCATGAGCTTGAACTCGGCGCAGTTCAACCTGGGGCGCATCGTGGGCCCGCTGCTCGCGGCGGTGGTGCTCCAGATGGGCGGCGCGTCGTGGGCGCTGTTCGTCAACACGCTGTCCTTCGTCGCCGTGCTCGTGGCCTTGTCCCGCGTGCGTCTGCCCGCCCGTGACACCCCGGCGCAGAAGGAGACGCTGTGGGCGGGCATCACCCGCGGCGTCTCCGTGGCGCGCGGTGACGAGGACATCTGGCTGGTGCTGTGGGGCACGCTGTTCGTCGCGGCGCTGGTGGCCCCGTTCATCGGCCTGGTCCCCGTCTTCGCCATCAACGTCTTCGGCCAGGGCGCCGCCGCGACGTCGCTCCTCGTCGCCTGCCAGGGCGCGGGCGCGGTGACGGCCGCGGTGGTGGTGGGCACGCTGGCGGATGTGCTGGGCCACCGGAGGCTCTTGGGCCTGGCCGCGACGTCCATCGGCGTGGTGTCCGCCCTCTACTGGCTGTCCCCGACCCTGACGGTGGCCGCCGCCAGCATCTTCGTGCTCGGCGCCAACTACCTGATGCTGATGAGCGGCCTGCACGCCTTCGCCACCTCGCGAGTCCCTCGGGAGCTCCAGGCGCGGGTGAGCAGCCTCTACAGCATGGTGCTCGGCGGCGGGTACGCGGCGGGCGTGTGGGCCCTGGGCGCGCTCGCGGACCGGGTGGGCGTGCGCTTCGTCACCGTCAGCGCCAGCGTCCTGTTCCTCGCCCTGGTGCTGACGCTGCGCCTGCTCAGCCCTCGCAGCTTCACAGGACCTCAGACCTCCCAGGGTTGAACCCGACCCCTGGGGTCCACCCGTCGGCCCCTGTGGGCAACTTGGGGATGTGGCCCGCACTCCCCGCATGGGCCTCCCCTCTCCCATCTCCACGTTCCGGACTAGAGTCCGCGAATCCTGGACTCACGGTCCTTGATGGACTTGGGGGGGAAGATGAAGAAGCTGCTGGGGCCCATGCTGTACGCGAAGGACCAGCTGTCGAAGGAGACGTGGTCCTTCTTCGTGAACCTGTACGTGGGCGGCGTGGACCCGGCGCACCCTCCTCCGTTGAAGCTGCGCTTCCGCACGGTGGAGGGCCGGGAGCTTCCGGACGTGGTGTCCCCCCAGGTGACGCGGGTGGCGGACTTCTCCGCGCTGAAGAGCCGGGTGGCCGGGGTGCTGTGGCGGTGGGAGGTGACGCTGCCTCGCGCGGAGACACCGACCCGGGTGACGTACCGCTTCGAGCCCGTGGAGGGAGGTCCCGCGCTGGAGGAGGTGGACTACTCGGGGCCGACGGACACGTTGAAGCCATGGGGCGGTGAGGACGTGAAGACGGTGGTGGTGCCCGCGAAGGGGGCCCTGCCCCGCGCGGCCTTCTTCTCCTGCAACGGCGCCAGCGACGCGAAGACGTGGGGCGCGGTGATGCGGATGAAGCGTCCCTTCGGCTGCTGGATGGACATGCTCGCCCAGCACGAGGAGCCCACGGAGGGTGGCTTCGAGCTGCTGATGGGCGGCGGAGACCAGGTGTACGCGGATCCGCTCCTGGACCACGAGCCGATGGTGGAGTTCCGCAAGCGGGAGCTGGAGCAGAAGCTGAACGCCGACTTCGGTCCGCCCAAGGGGTTCCATGAGGTGATGCTGGCGCGCTACGTGGAGCTGTACTGCGAGCGCTGGAGTGGCTCGGTGGGCATCGCTCCCATGCTGGCGCGGGTGCCGGGCCTCTTCACCTGGGATGACCACGACATCTTCGACGGCTGGGGTTCACACGAGGGCTTGCAGGCCTGCGAGTGGTTCGAGTCCCTCTACAGCGCCGCCGCGCTCGCCTTCGAGGCCTTCCAGTTGGGGGCCTTGAGAGGCGGAGACACGCCGACGCGGCGCAAGCCCTGTGACATGCACTACCTCCAGACATGTCACTTCGTGGGGGACGAGTGCGACGTGGACGTGGTGGCGTTGGACCTGCGCAGCGGGCGCACCTACCGCAAGCAGACGAACGGGAGGATGGGGCACGAGGTGATGAGCCACGGGCAGTGGGCGACCCTGGACGCGTGGAGGCTGGCGCACGCGAAGGACGCGGGACTCAAGCCCCGGCACGTCATCCTGTTGTCCTCCATCCCGTTGGTGCACTTGCGCTTCGGGTCCATGGTGGAGTCGATGAGCGGGGGCACGGAGCTGCACGACGACATGTTGGACCAGTGGGAGTCCGTCGCTCACCGAGGCGAGCGCATCCGGCTGATGGTGGACCTGCTCCAGTTGGCCAAGGCGTCCTGCTGCGCGGTGACGGTGGTGTCCGGGGACGTGCACGTGGGAGCGCGCGGTCTCATCCGTTCGCGCAACCCGGAGCACATCCCCGCGGGGCTCGCGGAGGCGGCGATAGAGCAGGTGACGTCCTCGGGCATCGTCCACCCGCCGCCCAGCATGCTCCAGTTCATGGGCATGCGGATGATGGCGGACGAGTCGGTGGATGACCTTCCGTCGTACATGCAGACGGAGATGCTCCCGGTGGGCAAGGGCCGCTACCTGCGCGAGCGCAACTGGCTGTCCATGCGGGTGGAGCCCGCTCGCACGAAGACGTCGCGGCCCAAGCTGTGGCTGCGCTGGGAGGCCGAGCACACCACGCTCTCCATGCAGGTGGTGGTGGAGCCTCCGCCGCTCGTTCCGGCCTCGGAGGTCAGGTAATTCCTGGCGCGGAGTCAGGCGCGCCCATGGGCAATCTCGACGGAGCCTTCTACTTCGACCGCGTTCGCGACCGGCTCCGCTGGCGTTGCTGGCGCACGGGCAAGGGCCTGGAGTCACTCGACTCGGCCTTCGCGTTCCTCCACGTCGCGTTTCGAGTGCATCGCTGGCATTCGGACCGGACGCTGCTGACGAACCGGGAGGAGATGCTCGAGCAGCTCAGGCACTTCGAGCAGTGGCAGGAGACCCTCGAAGCCCACATGTTGAAGGTGCCCTTCGCCTTCTACGGGCCGGGCTTCATGTACCCGGGTGATTTGCATCCGTTGGGGCTCTACGTCATCAGCAGCCAGTTCGCGTGGCACCAGTTCAGGCTCCCCGAGGCGCGCCGGCATCTGCTCCACTCGTTGCACCTGGCGCGTCAGTTCGTCCCCAGGAGTCCCCTGGAAGAGGGCGAGTCGTCTGTTCACGAGTCGAGGCTGAAGGACCCGCGCTTCTACGGGGTGAACCACTTCTATCTGGGGGAACTGGAGGAGGAGTCTGGCGCCGAGACCGAGGCCCTCCGTCACTACCTCGAGTTCATCGAGTGGGAGCCCGCGTTCTCACCGCGAAACGCGAAGCGTCTGGACGGTGACTTCTTCGACCTGAGCTTCTTCTATCCGAGCACTGTCGAGGCGCTCAAACGCGTGGGTGTCATGTCTCTGCGCTCCAAGGACACCCAAGGCCGTGAGAGGGCGAGGTCCTGCTTCGAGAAGGCGCTGGCGCTCCCCGCCTCGCACCATTCGCCGTTTCGCGAGTACGCCGCGCTGCTACGCGAGGACGGAGACGAGACACGCGCACTCCACTTGGAGGAGGAGTGGCGAAGGACCCTCGCCTCCTATCCCGAGGAGATGTCTGGGACCTTGGCTTGGGCATACAAGCTTTGTCGGGAATGAACATCCAGGGGCACTGCCTCCCATCCACATGCCGGTAGGGGTGCCCCGATGCCGTTATCCTCAGTGATTGAAGACTGAAACACGGTGAATCATGCGCCCATGGGAACCTCGAATCATTCGCATCCGCAATGTGCTCCGCGGCCGTCGCGCGCGCACGGTGGAGGCACAGACGTCAGTCGACCTGGCCTTTGATTTTCTCCGCGTGGCCTTCAAGGTGTATCGCTGGCACTCGGAGGCGTCGTTGACCACGACGAAGAAGGAGTTGCTCGAGCAGCTCGGGCACTTCGAACGTTGGCGGTCGGAGTTCGAGTCGCACTTCACCCGGCTGCCGTACAAGCACAGCTCGAACTACGACGACCCGGATAGGATGCATCCGTTGGGGCTCTACGTCATCAGCAGCCAGTTCGCGTGGCACCAGTACAAGCTCCAGGATGCGGGTCCACACCTGAAGTCCTCGATGGAGTTGGTGCGGGGAGTCGTTCCCAGGCTTCCGCTCGAGGAGCGTGAGCCGCTCGACCTCCCTGGAAGACTCGAGGACCCACGCTTCTACGTGGCGAACCACTTCTACCTGGGCGAGTTGTCGGAGGCCGCTGGGGCCGACGCGGAGGCCATTCGTCACTACCTCGAGTTCATCGAGTGCGAGCCCGCGTTCTCACCGCGCAACGCCTATTACCTGCACGGGGACTTCTACCACCGGAGCTTCTTCTATCCGAGCACGCTCGAGGCGCTCAAACGCGTGGGTGTCTTGTCACTGCGCTCCAAGGACACGCAAGGCCGCGAGAGGGCGAAGGCCTGCTTCGAGAAGGCGTTGGAGCTCCCCGCCTCGCACCACTCGCCCTTTCGCGAGTACGCCGCGCTGTTGCGCGAGGATGGTGAGGCTGCGCGTGCGCTCCGCTTGGAGGAGGAATGGCGGAAGCTCATCGCCTCCTATCCCAAGGAGATGTCCGGGAACCTGGCCTGGGCGTACGAACGCCCCCGGGAGTGAGCGCTGAGTGGCCCTGGTGCCCCGCCCACGCGCCGGGCGGGCATGCCCCGGGGTTCCCGCCAGGAGCTTGGTGCAGGCCGTCCCCGCTCCGACATTGAGGGGCGTGGGGACTTCGCCGTGGGGATGCACTCCGCGCCCGGCCCCTCGATGAGGAGCGGCCCATGAGCACCCGCAACCAGAAGAGAGACCCCTCGAAGGGTGGCAAGGCCGCAGGCCACCGGCCCTCCTTCGCGAAGGACCGGGTGGAGGGAGGCCTGGAGGCGGACGACACCCTGCCCCTCTACGCGGCCGACTCGATTCACAGCACCCGGGAGCAGAAGTTCGCGCTCGACAGCGACGGGCCCGCCGGAGGCGACGTACCCGACATCCGCAGCCCCATCGACGAGGCGGATGAGCTGGAGCGTGAACGCCAGGGGCGCGAGAAATCCCTGGAGCGCCAGGTCGAGGAGAGCGACTGACGCGTGTCCAGGAGAGGCCCGGCGCGCGAAGACGGTGCGCGCCGGGTCCGACTTTCCGCCTCAGCGGTTCGCGCGAGGCTTGCCCGGCTCGGTGTCCGGCTCCACCGGCATCAGCTTGCCCAGGTTGAGCGGTGACACCTGCTCCTGGATGAGGAGCGGGTCTCCCACGAGGACGATTTGCATCGTCGACGGGTCCATGTACTTCTCCGCCGCGCGCTGCACCTCGGCCGCGGTGGCCGTGCGCAGGCCCTCCACGGTGCGGCT
The DNA here is from genome assembly GCF_037414475.1 of Myxococcus stipitatus. The sequence goes on from NZ_CP147913.1 coordinate 4,523,237, forward strand.
GAACTCATCCAGCGGCTGGCGCTTCATGAACAGCACGCCGGCGCTGGAGCCCAACCCCTCCACCGTCTCGAAGGAACCCGGGAAGGCGCGGATGAGTCCCTCCCGCGCGGCCGCCAGCTCCTTCTCGGTGATGGGGCGCGACTTCAGGCCGTTCAGCTCCTTCATCGTCTCGCTGAGCGCCGGCCCCGTGACGTCCGCGCGCACGGAGGTGGACGCGCTGAGCGGGCCCACGCCCAGACGCGGGTCGATGCCCGCGCCCGCGCCGTAGCTGTAGCCCTTGTCCTCGCGCAGGTTCATGTTGAGCCGGCTGCCGAAGAAGCCGCCGAACACGGTGGTGGCCAGGTCCAGGGCGAACTCATCCGGGTTCCCCGCGGCGATGGCGGGACGGCCCAGCAACATCACCGTCTGGTCCAGGCCGGGCTTGGGCACCACGTACACCGCCTGACGCGGAGGCGTGGGCGGCACGGGCGGCGCGGATGGCAACGCGGCCGGAGCCTTCCAGGCACCCAGGTGCTTGCGCGCGAGCGCCACCGCGTCCTCCAGCGAGATGTCGCCCGTCATCACGAGCGCCGCGGCCGCCGGGCCCACGTTCTTCTTGTAGAAGCCCTGCACGTCCTCCAGCGTGAGCGCCTGCACCGAGTCAGGCGTCCCCGTCGCGCTGTGCCCGTACGGGTGCGTGCTCCCGAAGGTGGAGGAGAGGAACACAATCTGCCCCAGCGCCCCGGGCTGTCCCAGGCGGCGCACCAGGTCCGCGAGCTGCTGCTTCTTGCGGCGCTCGAAGGCCTTGGGCGCGAAGGTGGGCCGCAGCGCCATGTCCGACAGCAGCGCCAGCGCGGCATCCGTGTTGCGCGTCAGCACGCGCACGCCCAGCCGCGAGCCATCCGGCGACACGTCCTGCGCGGGCGACGCACCCAGGTCTCCGAAGGCGTTGTCCAACGCCACCGTGTCCCGGCTGCCCGCGCCTTCCAACAACATCCGATACGTCAGGTCGGAAAGGCCTGGCTTACCCACGGGGTCCTGCGCGCTCCCCGCGGCGAAGACGAGCCCCGCGTAGACCAGCGGCAGCTCCCGACGGGTGCTCACCAGCACGGTGAGCCCGTTGTCGAGCGTGGCCTTCTGGAAGACGGGCAGCACCAGCTCCGGGGGCTTGCCGGGCTGGGGCGCCGTCGCGCGGAAGGCCTCCGCGTCGGCGGGGGCCGCGGGTGTGGCCGGGGTGGGCGCCGTCGTGGGCTCGGTGGGCGCGGGCTTCTGCTGACTGGCGCAGCCGGCCAGCGAGAGGGAGACGAGTGCGGTGATGAGGCGGCGCATCAGTGGCGCTCCTTCGATTCGGCGGGGGCCTGCTTCCGGGGCGGAGGCACGGCGTGGAGGATGACGCGCGCGTCCGGGCGCAGCGTGTCGCGGGTGAACTGCTTCACGGCCTCGGGCGTCACTGACTCGTAGCGCGCCAGGTCCTGCGCCACGTAGCTGGGCTCACCGACGAAGTGGTTGTAGCTCTGGAGCACGTCCGCCTTGCCGCCGAAGCCGCCCACCGACTGGAGTCCCGCCAGCGTCCGCGTGTCGATGCGGGTGCGCGCGCGTTGGATCTCCTCGGCGGTGATGCCGTTCTTGCGCACGTCGTCCAGCACCGCGTCCACCTCCTTGAGCAGCACGTCGGTGGACACACCGGGCCGCGCCGTCACGTCGATGTTGAAGACCGACTGCGCGCCCTGGCTCTGCTGCGCGACGCTGACGCTCTGGGCCAGCTGCTTCTCCAGCACCAGCCGGCGGTAGAGGCGGCTGGCCTTGCCCGTGCCCAGGACGGTGGCCAGCACGTCCGCGGTGGCGTCGCCCTGCTCGAAGTACGCGGGCGTCAGCCACTGGATGGACAGGAGGGGCAGCGTGGCCACGCGCTCCTCGAAGCGGATGACCACGGGCTTGGTGTGCGTCACCGGCGCCACCTGCGGCTTGGCCGGCTTGGGGTGGCTGGGCAGCGAGCCGAAGTACTTCTCGACCAGGGCCTTCGTCTTCGCCACGTCGAAGTCACCGACGATGGCCAGCGTGGCGTTGGACGGCGCGTACCACTTGCGGAAGAAGTCCTTCACGTCGTCCACGGTGGCCGCGTCCAGGTCCTTCATCGAGCCGATGACGGCGCCGTGGTACGGGTGCGGCAGGGGGAACAGCGCGTGCCACGCCTCTTCCTGGGCCAGGCCGTACGGCGCGGCCTCCGTGCCCTGGCGGCGCTCGTTCTTCACGACCTCCTTCTGGGTGGCCAGCTTCTCGGGCGTGAGCGCGTCGAGCAGGAAGCCCATGCGGTCGCTCTCCAGCCACAGCGCCGTCTCCAGGTGGTGGGTGGGCACCGTCTCGAAGTAGTTGGTGCGGTCGAAGCTGGTGGTGCCGTTGAGGTCCGTGGCGCCGAGCTGCTCCAACATGGAGATGTGCACGTCGTCCGCCACGTTGCGCGAGCCCTGGAACATCATGTGCTCGAAGAGGTGGGCGAAGCCCGTGCGGCCCGGCTGCTCGTTGTACGCGCCCACGTGGTACCAGACGTTGACGGAGACAATGGGCAGCTTGCGGTCCACGGACAGGATGACCTCCAGTCCGTTGGGCAACGTGTACTTCTCATAGGGGATGGCGAGCGCTTCGCGCCCGGGCTCCAGCGGCTTCGCCTCTTGTGCTGACTGGGCGAGTGCCGGGAGCCCGAACAGGACGAGCGCTGCGGCGGCGAGGGCCTTCATTCGGGACAAGGTTCCTCCGGGGCTTCCGTGCCTGGGTCTCACCGCTCGCGCTTAGCACGCGTCCCCCCGTCAGGTGGACAAGGAATGACCCCAGGAATGGGCGTGTGGCGACAGGGGTACTCCATGAGACAGTGGGCCCATGGCCCCGATTGTTGGTGTCACGCCGCGCTGCGCGGTCCATCCAGACACGGAAGCCGACGCCACGTGTCAGCGGTGTGGCTCTTTCGTGTGTGGCGTCTGCGCCACCTGGGTGATGGCCGTGTTGTATTGCGCGGACTGCGCGGCCCGGCCGGAAGTGAACTATCTGGAGGTCTTCCGCCAGGGGCTCTGGGGCAAGCGCGACGCGAATGCGTGGGTGGTGGGCGTCGTCTCGCTGGGGCTCGTCGCGGGTGGCGCGTGGGTGGCGTCGATGGGGGAGTGGCTCCTGGCCGCGCTGATGCTGGGCGCCTCGGGAGTGGGGGTGTGCTTCTTCCTGGGGCAGCGCTGGGCGAGGACGGGGCTGGTCGCCACGCCTGTCGTCGCGGGGCTCGTGGGCATGTCATCGCAGGGGCCGGGCGCGCTGGTGCTCGGGTTCCTGATGTTCGTCTCCGCGTTGCAGACGTTCCTCGACGCGCGCAACCGGCTCTTCTTCCGGGTGGAGGTGTCGGAGAAGGACCTGCGCCGGCTGTGGGATTTGCGCGTGAACAATCCGTTGGCCCGGAACGCGCTGTCGCTGGGGCTCACGTCGTTCATCATCCCGGTGTTCGCGCCCTTCGCCGTGCTCGTGGGCGCGCTGGCCTTGAGGAAGGTGGACCCTCACGCCCGGCCTCCCATCGGCCGCAAGGCGCATGCGATTGCCGCCATCGTGCTGGGCCTGGGCGCGGTGGTGTTCTGGGTCCTGGTGATGATTCCCTACCTCCAACGTCTCACGAACGGGCGGCTGTTCCTCTAGGCCGGGCGTGGAGGAGGACGAAGGGCGCTTGCTCCCTGCCTCGCAAACCCGGCGCGCGGCGGGGGCACGGTGTCTTCTGTTCGCGAGGGTGCCCACGCTGACCAGAGGGAGACAGCCACTCCCTCCGGATGAGCGAGAAAGGGCCACGACATGGCGAATGAAACCGAGGGGCGGGAAGAAGCGGGCGGACGCCCGAGCACCACCGAGGAGCTCCGCGCCCAGCGGCACGAGTCGAGGACGGCGCGGACGTATGAGTTCTTCCTCAGGGACCTCGAGGCGAGGGTGGGAGGCGACCGTGCGCTCGCGCAGCGGGCCGCGGAGTCGGTGCTCTGCACGCTCGAGCAGCGCCTCATGGGCACGGAGGTGAAGCACCTGGAGGCGCAGCTGCCCGCCAAGGTGCGGGACTTGTTGCGGCGCTGCCCTCGCCATGAAGGTCTGCCTCCGAGCAAGTTCAAGCTGCTGGAGTTCCTCCAGCGCGTCGGTGACGACCTGGACACCACGCCCAACGAAGCGGAGCGTCTGAGCCGCGCGGTGTTCGCCACGGTGCGTGGACACATCTCCGAAGGCGAAGCCGACGATGTGATGGGCCAGCTTCCCGCGGACCTGCGCGCGCTGTGGATTCCGGAGGTGTGAGCGGAGCGCGCTATCGAGCGAGGAAGGACGAGGCCAGGCGGCGCACGTCCTCGGAGTCATCGCGCGCGGCCACGTCGCGCAGCAGCTCCAGGACGAGCGGCTCCACGGCGGGCAGCGGGCCCAGCATCCGCACCACTTGAGCACGGACCTGGGCCACGGGCTCCCTGTGCAGCGCCTGCGTCGCCGCGCGCAGATGAGGCGTGGCCACGCGACGTGACATCACCTCCGCGGCCTTCTCGCGGACGGTTGCCTCCGTGTCTTCCAGCAGCACCGTGTCCAACAGCAGGTCCACGTCCGCGTCCGCGATGGCGCCCAGGGCCTCCGTGGCGGCGGCGCGGACCTGAGGCGAGCGATGGGAGAGCGCGTCGCGCGCGTACGCCAGTCCCCGGGGAGAGCCCATCCGCGTCATCGCGCGCAGGCACGGCTCCACGTCGAGAGGCTGGGCTTCGCAGTGCTTCATCAAGCCATCGAACGCGTCGAGCGCGGGGCCAGGCTCGAAGCGCTCCAGTCCTCGGGCCACCGAGCCCAGCGCCAGCATCGTCGCGTGTTTCAGCTCGGGTCTTCGCGCGGACTTCAGGGCCCGAGCCAGTGCCTGGGCCAGCTCCACGGTGGGGCGCCCCACCCTCCCCGCCGCCGAGAGGGCGCGCAGGCGCGTCGTCAGGTCGAGGTCCCTGTGTGACTCGAGGAACAGCCGGGACAGCTCTCGTTGAGCCTCGGGGGTCCCCGCGTCCCCCAGGGCATCGAGGACCTCGAGGGCCGCCGTGGCCGTCTCACCCGAGGGCCTTGAGCGGAACCATCGCGCCACGGGCTTCGCGCTGGAGGGGGTCAACCGCAGCAGGGCCGACACGCGCGCCCGGAGGACCTGGGACTTCTCGCTGTCCTTGGGGGTGTCCTTCAGCGCTTGGAGCAACTCCTCCAGCGTCGCGTCTCCCACGAGCGTGGGGGCGCGCTCCAGTGAGGAGGCGTCCTCGGCCGCGGCCAGGGACTCGGCGCTCAGCCGGGCCCGGGTCTCACGGAAGGCGCTCATCAAGAGCGGCGGCGCATGGCGCATGTGCCATCGCGTCAGCGCCACACGTGTCTCTGTGCGCACCAGCGGCAATCCCGTCGTACTTCCCCCGGTCTCCACCACCTCCGAGCCGGTGACCTCACTGACGAGTCCGTCCTCGTCGAGCGTGAAGTCCAGGTGTCCTCGCAGCCGGGGCACGATGAGTCCCGGTCCCCGGGGCCCCGAGGGGGCCCACAGCGGCAGCGCCGTCCTCAGGTAACGCCGCTGGGTCTTCACGTAGGTGTTCGCGCTGCCACCGGCGCGGTACTCCGATTCGAAGTCCCCCGTGGTGTCCGTCTCTTCGGTGCTCCAGCTCCGCCCGTCCTCCGCGACGAACTGGGTGGTGGCCAGGAGCAGGCGCACCAGACGCCGCGCGTGGGGCTCCAGCTTCGCGTCGAAGTACACGGTGAGCACTCGACCTCTGAGGTCCTGTGCCAGATAGACGGGCTCTTCGAGCGTGGTGCCCAGCTCGCGCAGCGTGTCTTCCTCTGAGAGGCCGTCCACCTCCACGCGAGACAGGCTCAACCGCGCAGAGAAGAAGTGCCGCTCCCCCTCCAAACCCACATACGTGAGCTCCAGCGCCCCGCTCCAGCCGGAGCGCCGCCAGCTTCGCCCTGCTTCCGCGCCGGGGAGCTGCTCGGCCGTCCGCGTGTCCAGGTTGAAGTGGTAGCGGTGCTCCAGTCCCGGCGTCAGCACGCGGTTGCGGCCCTTCACCCCCTGGAGGACTCGCGCGGGGGGGACGTCGGGAAGGGGCAGGGGGGGCGGTGGTGCGGGGAAGACCGGACGCTCGTGGGGGTGCTCAATGCTCCACAAGCCGGCCATCACCAGCACGGCGAAGAGAGACATCAGGCTCTTCAGACGAGGGGTCACGACCCCAGGGATACGGGCGCAAGGCCCCATCCTGGTCGTCACACCTCCGTGACGCGGTGGCTCAACACAGAGGAGGGTGTAACAAAAGACTCAGAGGCCGGACTTCAGTGGCCTCCGAGCCGCAGCTCCAACTCCGCCAGCTCTCGCTTCACGGTGGGGTCCGACTCGCGAAGTCCCTCCACCTTGCGGACGGCGGAGATGACGGTGGAGTGGTCCTTGCTGAACCGCGACGCGATTTCCGGGAAGGAGCTCTTGGTCAGCTTGCGGCTCAGGTACATGGCCACCTGGCGGGCATGGGCCAGGGCCTTGTGGCGGCGGTCTTCCTTCAGCGACTCCACCGTGACTTTGTAGAAGCGGGCCACCTCGCGCTGGATGGCCTCCACGTCCACAGCGTGCTGGGCGGGGAGGATGTCCTTCAGGACCTCCGCGGCGAACTCCTCCGTCACGGGCTGGCGCGTCAGGCTGTGCACCGCGGACAGCTTCACCAGCGCCCCCTCGAGCTCGCGCACGTTCTTCTGGATGTGCTTGGCGATGAAGTGCGCCACCGAGTCCGGCAGGTGTAGGTTCTCCGCGACGGCCTTCTTCTGGAGGATGGCCACCCGCGTCTCGTACGTGGGCTCGCGGATGTCCGTCATCAGGCCCATGGTGAAGCGGCTGCGCAGCCGCTCCTCCAGGCCCGGAATCTCCGCGGGCACCGTGTCGCTGGTGAGGATGATGGCCTTGCCCAGCTCGTAGAGCGTGTTGAAGGTGTAGAAGAACTCCTTCTGCGTCTCCTCGCGCTTGCCCAGGAACTGGATGTCGTCGATGAGCAGCACGTCGCACTCCTCGCGGAACTTCCGCCGGAAGTCCGTCATGCGGTGCTCGCGCACGCTCTCCACGTACTCGTTGGTGAACTGCTCGCTCGACAGGAACACCACCCGCTGCGAGGGGTCCTTCTCCCAGATGTGGTTGCCCACCGCCTGGAGCAGGTGCGTCTTGCCCAACCCCGTGCCGCCATAGATGTAGAGCGGGTTGTAGTGATGGCCCGGCTTGTCGGAGACGGCTTGAGCCGCCGCCGCCGGGAGCTGGTTGCTGTCCGCCACCACGAAGGTGCTGAAGGTGAAGCGGCTGTTGAGCCGCGAAGGGCGGCCCACGTTCACCTTCACGGTGGGTGTGGGCGGAAAGGTGCCTTCGGGGACCAGACCCTCCACGACCTCATAGGCCACGGAGACCAGCCCCTCACCCATCCGGGCGAGGTGTCCTTCGAGCAGACCCCGGTAGTGGTCGTCCACCCAGTCGCGGAAGAAACGGTCCGGGACACCCAGGACGAGGGCGTTGTCGCGGACCTCCAATGCGCGCACCCGATCCAACCACTGGAGCGCATACTGACGACCTTCCTGACGGATGGCCTCCAGCAACTTGTTCCAGAGAATTCCAGCACTTGGAATGGGGGATGCGGCCTGAGCGAGGGCGTTCAAGAGTGTCTCAACCGTGCAAAAGCGGGAGGGGCTGCGAGCGTCCGGCCGTGCTAACAGAGGGGTTGGGGTGGATCAAGCTATCGACCCAAAGCCGCGCCGCTGAAGGATCTTTTCGGGGGGGAGATGATCGGCAACGGGCATGCCGATCATCCACGGTTGTGGAGATCCGATCTCCTCCCCCCAACGGATGGGGTTTGCCTGGCCGGGGTTGACTGAGGGTGCGGAATGCAAAACCTTCGCGAGCCGAAAGCGGGCCTCAACGGACGCGGCGAGGGGGAAATGGGGCGGGCGGAGGTGATCCTCCGTTGACTTACCCCGGAAATGGGGTTACGGACCCGGCCCTTTCCCTAGTTCAGGTCGCGCCGAAGCCGTAGGAGGCGCCGCCCCTCATCAAGGAGTTCGAGCCGTGTCCAAGCGCACGTATCAGCCGTCGAAGCTGCGCCGCAACCGCACCCACGGGTTCCGCAAGCGCAACGGAACCAAGTCCGGCCGGGATGTCCTCAAGCGCCGCCGCGCGAAGGGCCGCAAGCGGCTGGTCGTGTCGGCTCCCAAGAAGTAAGCGAGTCTGCGTGTGAGGGCCGAGGGTGCGACGCCGGGCCAGACAGGCCCGGCAGACCAGCGCTTCCCCAAGGCCCTTCGCCTGCTCAGCAGGCGTGAGTTCCTCGAGGTCCAGGACGGTGGGCAGAAGCTTCCTTCCGACTGTCTCCTCGCCCTCTACAAGCGCAATGGCCGGACGTACTCCCGTGTTGGCCTCACCGTGTCGAGCAAGGTGGGAAACGCGGTGGTACGAGCGCGCCTGAGGCGTGTGCTGCGGGAGTTGTTCCGCAAGCGCCGCATGCAATGGCCTTCGGGCCTGGACGTGGTGTTGGTGGCGCGCTCGTCCGCGAAGGAAGCCTCCTTCGTGGAGCTGTCCCGCGCCTTCGACGGTGTCACCCGTAAGCTGCAGCGGCTCCCGCCGGCCGCCGAGTCGAAGCCGAAGGAGCCTCCCCGATGAGCCCGCTCGCCTTCGTCATCTCGCTGCCCATCCGCTTCTACCGGAAGTTCCTGGGGCCGCTTTTGCCGAAGGTGTGCCGCTTCTATCCCTCGTGCTCCACCTACGCCATGGAGGCGCTGGAAAAGCACGGAGGCCTCAAGGGTTCCTGGCTCACCCTGTGGCGCTTGATGCGCTGCCAGCCCTTCCACCCCGGCGGCATCGACCCGGTGCCGTGACGGGGCTTTCACCCCTTGCCGCACCCTCCCCCGTGGGGAGGGAACTTTATGAACGATCCGCTCTCGCCCCAGTCGAACGACTCCCAGAAGCGGCTGCTGGTCGCCCTGCTGCTCTCCTTCGCCATCACCGCCGGATGGATGTTCCTCTTCCCGCCCCCGCCCGCCAGCCCTGGCGCCGAGGACGCGGGAGTGGCGGCGGCTGGAGCGCAGGACGCGGGCACCCACGCCCAGGCCGCTCTTCCTCCGTCGGGTGAGGCCACGCCTCCCTCCACGGGCACTCCCACCGAGGCCACTCCTCCCCCGCCTGTCCGCAAGGTGGAGGCGTCCCGCAAGGAGTCCGTCTACCAGTTCTCCTCGCAGGGCGCGGGCCTGACGTCGGCGGTGCTCCAGGGCGTGAAGATGCGCGAGCAGGCCTCGCTGTCGGTCGCCCAGGGCTACCAGCTCCTGTTGGGCAAGGAGGTCCCGCCCGCGCCGCAGATGAACCTGGCGCAGCCGGTGCCCAACCAGCCGTTGCCCCTGTCCGTCACCATCGAGGGGGGAAGCCCCCTGCCGGCCAACGTGCCCTACGCGGTGGAGGAGAAGACGGGCACGGGCGGGCTGGACTCCGTCACCTTCACGGGCCGCCAGGGTCCGTGGGAGGTGGTGAAGGTGCTCCAGTGGCCCAACACGGGCTTCGAACTGCTCTACACCATCCAGGTGAAGAACATCTCCGGCCAGCCGCAGAACGGCGAGCTGCAGGTTCACTACTCGCGCGCCATCGACCCGAACTTCGAGCACGCCCCGTCCTTCTTCGGCGGCGTGGGCAACCTGAGCCGCTCCTCGTGCCACGTGGACGACAAGCTCCACAACATGAACCCGGGCGACGACAAGCCCGAGGACACGAAGGGGCAGATCTCCTTCTTCGGCATCAACCAGCAGTACTTCCTGTCGGCGCTCTATCCGCTCGACGGGCCGCGCCCGGGCCACTGCATCCTCACCGCCACGCCCACCGCGCGGCAGGCGACGGCGGCCTTCCCGCTGAGCGTGGCCGCGGGTGAGACGGTGACGCTGCGGCTGGGCGGCTACCTGGGCCCCAAGGACCCGGACCTGATGGGCAGCGTGCCCGGCGCGGAGCTGGTCCAGGCCGCGAACCTCAACGCGCAGAACACGTTCCGCCCGACGCTCACGGACACCGTCGACTTCGGCATCTGGGCGGTCATCTGCAAGCTGCTCTTGGCCGTCATGAAGTTCTTCCACGGCCTCACCGGCAACTGGGGCGTGGCCATCATCCTGCTCACGGTGGTGGTGAAGATGGTGCTCCTGCCGCTCACCTACCGCTCCATGGTCAGCATGGAAGAGGTGAAGAAGCTCCAGCCGCGCATGGAGGCGATTCGCAAGAAGTTCGCCGACAACCGCGAGCAGCAGAACCTTGAAATCATGAAGCTGTACCAGGAGGCGAAGGTGAACCCCCTGGGCGGCTGTCTCCCGCTGCTCATCCAGATGCCGGTGTGGATCGCGCTCTTCACCGCCCTGCGCAACAGCTTCGACCTGTACGGCGAGCCCTTCTTCGGCCCCATCTGGAGGGACCTGACCTACAAGGACCCGACGTACCTGCTGCCCCTGGCGCTGGGTGTGTCGATGATCATCACCCAGAAGATGCAGCCGCAGATGATGGATGCGACCCAGGCGAAGATCATGACCTGGTTCGTGCCCGGCATCTTCACCCTGACGCTGCTCCAGTACCCCGCGGGCCTGTCGCTCTACATCTTCACCAACAACATCCTCTCCATCGCGCAGCAGTACGGGTTGAGGAAGTGGCTGGACCGCAACAAGCCCCAGACGGGCGGGGGGACGCCGGTCGTCGCGGCGGCGGAAGGAAAACGCAAGTGAGCGAGCAGCAGGTTCCCCAGCAGGCCCCCGTGGCCGGGACTCCGGCCCCGGCGGGCGCCGACCTCCGGCCCCGCGTGGAGAAGCTCCTCGGGGACATCCTCGGGCTGATGGGCTTCCCCGCTCGCCTGGAGATGCAGGACGCGGCGGACGGCAGCCTGTCCGTCGCGCTGCACTTCGAGGCGGGTCCTCCTCCGGGCGTGGAGCAGGGCCGCCGCAGCCAGGTGTTGGATTCGCTCCAGTTCCTGCTGAACAAGATGTTGCACCGTCCCGGCGTCGAGCGGCGCTGGGTGGTGCTGGGCGCGGGTGCGCACCCGGAGCCGCGTCAGCGTCGCGAGCCGCAGCAGCAGGCTCCCGCGCAGGCGGCGGCTCCCGTGGCCGCGGCCCCCGCGGCGGCGCCTCGAGCGGTCGCGCCTCCGCAGCAGGCCCCCGCCAGGCAGCAGGCCCAGCGGGGAGCGGCGGCCCCGCAGCAAGCGCCCGCGGCTCGGGCGGCGACTCCGGCCCGGGCGGCGGAGTCGGATGAGCGCTCGGTGGCGGTGGAAGAGGACGCCGCGCTTCGAGAGGCGGTCCGTCAGCTCGCCGAGAAGTCCGCCAGCCTGGGGCGCTTCTACGCGCTCGCCGCGATGAAACAGGAAGACCGCGCGCGGGTGCTGAAGGCGGTAGAAGGTGTCGCGGGGTTGAAGGTGTCGGCCGAGGGTGAGGGCCGCAACCGCCGCGTGGTGTTCACTCCGGAGAAGCCGGCGCCGCTGCCCAAGCGGAGCCTGTTGCCGGATGATGACGAGGACGATTTCGACGAGTGAGAGGGCAGTGCATGGGCAAGGCGAAGGGTCTCAAGGACAAGCTGTACGGCGCGGCGGTGCTGAAGATGAGCTTCCGTCTGCGCGGGGATGAGGAGTCTCCCGCCTTCCGCTTCGTCTACCCGGGTGTGCTGCGGGACTTGGAAATCGAGGACGGCGCGGTCGAGAAGTACATCGAGGAGAACCGGGAGGCCGTGGAGAAGGCCGCCCGAGGCTCCACGCCTCCCATGGGTCCTCGGTAGGGATTCGCCTCGAGGACCGCGCGGCGCTCCTGCGGCCGCTGCTTGAGTCGACATGACGTCCGCTTCTCCCACGATTGTCGCCCTGGCCACCGCACCCGCCGCGGGGGCCGTGGGCATCATCCGGTTGTCGGGGCCGGCCGCGCTGGAAGTGGGCCGCAGGCTGGCCCCAGGCGTGCCGCCCTCCCCCACTCCGCGCCATGCGTACCTGGCCAGCTTCGTGGATGCGCGGGGCGGCGTACTGGATGAGGGGCTCTTCCTCTACTTCCGCGCGCCCGCGTCGTTCACGGGCGAGGACGTGGTGGAGCTGCAGGCGCACGGAGGCCCGCGCCTGTTGCGGCTGCTCCTGGAGCGGACGCTGGAGGACGGGCTCGCGCGCCTGGCGACGCCGGGTGAATTCACACGCCGGGCCTTCTTGAATGGCCGCATCGACCTCACGCGCGCGGAGGCGGTCGCGGACCTGGTGGCGGCGGACTCGGAGTCCGCGGTGCGCGCGGCAGCGGCGGGGTTGTCCGGGGCGCTCACCGTGCGTGTGCGCGCGCTGGAGGAGCCGCTGCGCGACCTGCACGCGGACCTGGAGGGGGTGCTCAACTTCCCCGACGAGGCCGAGGGCGCCGACGAGGATTCGGGGTCGCGAGTCCAGGCGCTTCGCGCGCAGGCGGAGGCGCTGCTCGCCGAGGCGGGACAGGGGCGGCTGGTGCGCAGGGGTGCACGCGTGGCGATGTTCGGCCCCGTCAACGCGGGCAAGTCCACGCTGTTCAACCGGCTGGTGGGCGAGGCGCGCGCGCTGGTGGACGACGAGCCCGGCACGACGCGCGATGCGCTGGAGGCGCGAGTCGAGTGGAACGGGCTGGGCGTCACGCTGTTCGACACCGCGGGCCTGCGCGAGACGCCGGGGCGCGTGGAAGCGTTGGGCATCGCCCGGACGCGGGAGCTGCTCTCGGGGGTGGACCTGGCCGTGCTCGTGCTTCCTCCCGGGACTTCGGTGGAGGACGCGGGGCGCTGGCGCGATGAGGCGGGTTCCACGACCGTGCTGATGGTCGACGGAAAGTGCGATGTGGCCGCTGTACCAGCGTCCCCTCCCCCACCGCGTCCACGGGTCAGCGGGCTCACGGGCGAGGGCGTGGACGCACTGCGCGACGAGCTCCTCTCACGTTTGTGGGGGGGCGGCACGCCCTCCGCGGTTGCGCTCGTGTCCGAGCGTCACGCCGATGCCTTGCGTCGCGCCTCCGAGGCGCTGTCCCGCGCGGCGTCCGCTTCACGCCTCTCGACCTTGGAGGTCGTGTCCGGAGAAGTCGCCATCGCCCTGGAAGCCCTCGGCGAGGTGTCCGGAACGTCCGCTTCCGAGGCGCTCATCGACGCAATCTTCCAGCGATTCTGCATCGGAAAGTGACGTGTCCCGCCGAGCGCGGGACATGTCAGACCCCTTCCTAGAATGCCCGCCTCAACCGCAGCACTTTCGGAGGCGCTGTGACGGAAGGCATCATCCACCTGGCGAACCACTCCATGCTTTCGGCCCTGCCTGCGGGATGGGTGGGCGAGATTCTCGACGAAGAGCTCGTGGCCTCTCCCAGGCTGACTCCCGCGCAGACGCGCGCCGCCTTCATGCTGGGGGTGGAACTGGGGGAACAGCTCGACAAGCGCCGGGGCGGCAGCGGCCGCTGGTGCTTCCTGCGAGCCCCCGAGCTGCGTCTGGGCCACGACGTGCTCGTCCCCGATGTGGCCGGTTGGCGCCGCGAGCGCGTGGCGTCCCCCATCGACCCGGATGTCCCCTTCCTCACGCTCGCCCCGGACTGGGTCTGCGAGGTGCTCGGGCCCACCACCGCGGCGCTCGACCGCACCCGCAAGCTCCCCCTCTACGCTCGCCAGGGTGTCTCCCATGTCTGGCTGGTAGACCCTTGCGCGCGCACGTTGGAGACGTACCAGCGCGTCAAGCGCGGCTGGCTCCTCACGGGCTGCTACGAGTCCGACGCCTTGGTGCGCGCCGAGCCCTTCTCCTCCGCCCCCGTGGAGCTCGAGTCCCTGTGGCTCCCCGAGTCCTCTGTCGTCGGGGACCACGCGCTGTTCGCCACGGCGCCTTGAGAAAGTCCGCGCCGCTCAGCTGGCGCGCCTGAGAAACGTGGCGTGGGTGGGCGCTGGCGCCAGCCGGCTCACCGCGCGCAACATCAGGTCGGGGTCCACCGGGGCCGCCAGGAAGCCTCGGGCTCCCACGGCCTGGGCTCGAGGCAGGTCCACCTCGGGCGTCTTCCCTGCCACCACCACCTGGGCAAGGACCTTCCGGCCCAGGGCCTCCATCGACGGCAGCGGTGTCACCACCACCTGCGCCTCATGGGACGCCAGGAGCTCCTCGGTGCTCGCCACCCGCGAGCTGAACCCTTTCCCCGTCAGCACCTTCACCAACCCCGCCGAGGCCTCCGCGCCCCAGCCGTAGACGAGCACCTGCGCCATGGGCTCCGGACGGGCCGCTGTCAGCGCGGGCAGCTTCGCGTGCGAAGGCGTACGGGGAGCGGGAACGACGGGGCGCACCGTCGCCGTCGCCTCCTCCAACGAGGACAACAGGGGCAGCTCCCCCACCTCCTCCACGGGGGCCTCCATGTTCGTCAGCTCGGCCATGCTGCCGCTCAGCACCAGCGGCATCTGTTCATCCGTCTCAGGCAGGGAGAAGCCCTCCATGCCAGGGCGGCGCTGAACCGTGCTCGTCTCGCCCCGGTACATGCGGCCGATGGCGCGGCGGATGGACGCATCCGTGGCCAGCCTCGCCACCACGCGCACCCTGCTCGTGACACTCTTCACCGCGTCCAGCGACGCGAGGCTCGCGGGAGCGGCCATGGCCACCACCAGCGTGTCGCGAGGCGCCTGGCCCTCCAACCGCAGCGGCACCACGCGGTGCGCCTCCGCCACGCGCTCGGGAATCAGCTTCGCCAGCATGGGCTCGGGAGGATTCGCGTCCAGGTCCACCGTCTGCATCCCCACCTGCTCCGCCAACGCCTCCAGGACCTGCTCCGCCGTGCAGAAGCGTTGATCCACCACCACCTGCCCCAGCGGCACGCCCCACTTGCGCTGATACGCCAGCGCGGAGTGGAGCTGCAGCGCATCCACCACACCACGCGCCAACAGGATGTCCCCCAGTCGCTTCTTCATCCTCGGCTCCTCAGGCCCCCCACGGCGGCCACCTACCCCTGGGAACGCATTCGTCCAGGAAAATTGAACCAGCTCTACGCCTGCATCCTCTTCGCGGCTACCTCGCCGACGACAGATGCTTCTGTCGCCACGCCACCTGCAAGGCAGGGGCCCGAGGGTGCTCCGCCCTCCGTGACGCATCGCCACGTCTCCTCTCGAGGACGGGGGCGTCCCGGGGAGAGCGGCGCACGCACGAGGTGGCCTGGATGCGTTCGTGAGTGGGGGATGCGGGCGTCTGGACATCACGCCCGTGCGTCCGGATGGCACGCACGGGCGCGGAAACCGGACAAGGGGTTACCAGCGGGCCTCGGGCATGGGCGCGTAGAGCGTGCCCCTCCGCGGCGTGAAGATGCCCATCTTCACACCCGCCTCATGCACCACGCGGGTGGCCTCGACGAGCGGGGCCCACGGCGTGACGACCGCGGAGGCGGAGGTGTCGTCGCTGTTGTCGCCCTTCTCACCCAGGAACGAAGACAGCACCTCCGCGGGGCTCTTCCTGCGCGGGTACTCCTCGACCCGGACGCGCGCGTCGGCGGGAATCTTCGCGGCCTCCTTGGCCAGCTCCAGCGCCTTGGGATAGCCGCCCAGCGCGTCCACCAGTCCGTTCGCCAGCGCGTCCTCACCCGTCCACACGCGGCCCTTGGCGATGGATTGGAGCTTCTCCAGGGGCATCTTCCGGCTGGTCGCGGCGCGCGTGGTGAAGTCGGCGTAGATGCGGTCCAGCTCCGCGTCCACGCGGGCCTGCTCCTCCGGCGTGTAGGAGGCGTTCGTGCTGGTCAGGTTGGCGTTGCGCCCGAAGGACACCGTGTCGAAGTTGACGCCCAGCTTCTCCCAGAAGCCCCGGGTGATGAACTTGCCGTTGTACACGCCGATGCTGCCCGTCAGCGTGCCGGGGTGCGCGACAATCTTGTCCGCGTCCATGGCGACGAAGTAGCCGCCGCTCGCGGCGAACGTGCCCATGGTGACGATGACGGGCTTGCCCGCCTCGCGAGCACGCTGCACCTCGCGGCGCACGGTGTCGCTGGCCACGTAGCTGCCGCCCGGGCTGTCCACGCGGAAGAGGATGGCCTTCACCCGCGAGTCCTTCACCGCCTTGCGCAGCGCCGCCGCCACGCTGTCGCTGCCCAGGGACTGCTCACCGAACGGGCTCGCGTCGCTCTTGCCGCGCATCACCGTGCCCACCGCGTACACCAGCGCGATGGTGTCTCCCGAGGTGTTCGGACGGCCCGCGCGCTCCAGGTACTTCTTCACGTACAGGAGCTCGGCGTCGGAGCCAGCGGCCTCCTTCTGCTCGGTGTAGACCTCGTCGCGGTAGCGCAGGCCATCCAGCAGCTTGGCCTCCACCGCCTCCGCCGCGAGCAGCGGTGCCCGGTCGATGAGCGCCTTCACCGCGTCCTCCGTCAGCTTTCGCTCCTCGGCGATGCCGCGCACCATCTGTCCGAAGAGGCTGCCCGTGAACTGCTTGGTGGCCTCCAGGTGCGGCTCCGTGTAGCCCTGCTCGGTGTAGGAATTGACGGCGTTCTTGAACTCGTAGCGCTTGTCGAACTGCGGCTTGACGCCCAGCTTCGCCAGCGCATCCCGGGCGAAGGGCGTCTCGAAGGCGATGCCGAGGATGTTCAGGCTGCCGGACGGCTGCATGTAGACTTCATCGAAGGCCGACGCGAAGTAGTACGTGCTGGTGCCGTTGCCCTCCTCGCCAAAGGAGTCGGTGAACGCCACGGCCTTCTTGCCCTTCGCGCGGAACGCCTTCACCGCGTCGCGCAGCTCCTGGGTCGTCGCCGGGCTGCCGGGGCTGGTGCCCACGCGCACGAGCAGCGACTTCACCCGAGGGTCCTCCCCGGCCTTCTCCAGCGCGTCCACCACGTCGCGCACGGTGAGCGGCTCCTCGCCAAAGGCGCTCGACAGCGAGGCCTCCGCGACGTGCTCGGGCAAAGGGCGCTCCAGGTCCAGCTCCAGCACGAGCTGGGAGGGCACGCTGGGGCGGCTCATGGAGGCCAAGACGATGAGGGCAATCAAGCCCATCACGAAGAGAACGGACATCGCGCCGATGAAGGCGAGCGCGCCGACGAGAAATCGTTTCATCCGATGAAGCTCCTGAGTCCTCTGGGGGACCGGACACACATCCGCCCCGCGGTCCTTACTACTTAACGGGCCGAGGTGCCGATGCTTGCGTGAGCCCTCGCGCCTCCCCGCCTTCCGAGCAACAGTCGCGGGCTGGCGGGGTTCACGTCCCCCTCACCGGGTGCTGGGGCCCGTCCTCGTCACGGAGTGGATGCCCTGTCCACCTGGGCCCCAGGCTCCAGCTCCACCGTCACGGGAGGCCGGAGCCTCAGCGGGAGCAGGTGGCAGTTGGCCACGTTGAGGAACCGGGTGGGCACGTCCGGAACCGAGTGCTCACCAAAGGACTCGTGGATGTGGCCGAAGACATGGAGGCGGGGAGGGACCTGCTTCACCCGGGAGAGCAGGTCCGCGCAGCCCACGTGCGCGCCCAGGAACGTGCGGTCTCCCACGCCCTTGGGAGGGCCGTGGGTGACGAGGATGTCGAGTCCCTCGGGGATGAGGTTCCACCGGGCGAGGATGGACGCGCCCCGGTCGTAGTTGAACGCCATGCCTCCGAAGCGAGGCGTCACGGGCGAGCCCCAGATGCGCAGCCCGGCGACCACCAACTCCTCGTCGTCGAGATAGTGCACTCCGGCCTGGCTCGCGAGGTCTCGTGTCAGCTCCGGTTCCCGCTCGCAGATGAAGTCATGGTTGCCCGCCACGAACACCTTCTCGCGGGCGGGCTGCGCCGAGAACCAGGTGAGGAAGGACTCCAGCTCCGGCTGCTTTCCGCGCCGGGAGAAGTCACCCGCGTGGATGAGCACGTCACACGCGGGAATCTCCAGCTCGTCGTGTCGTCGGTGGGTATCGGAGATGAGCGCCAACCGCATGGGTGTCCCTTCATGAAGGAGGCTACACCGACGATGGCCGGAGCGCCGCGTCTGACGTCCGCGCGGCGCTCCCGAGGGGAATCACACGCTCAGTTCTTGAGGAGCTTTCTCAAGATGCGTGCGTGGTCATCCAGCCGGGTCGTGGTGGTGCCCCAGTCGACGGTGAGCCGGGCGACCTTGCTGTTGACGTGGAACAACCCCTTGCGGAGCATCGATGAATCAACCCCCATCTGCCTGGAGACCCGGGCGAGGGTGTTGACGGACTCCTCGAAGCCTCCACGCAGCACCTGCGTCTCGCGAGAGAACACATCCAGCTTCTCCTCGAGGACCTGGAACCGGTGCTCCGACGCCTGGAACTTCAGGTCGGTGGTTTGCGCGTGCTCCTCCAACCTGTGGAGGCGGTTGTCCATGGTCTCCACCCGCTCCTCGAAGGATTGCACCTTCACCTCGAGCAGCTCGGTCCTCCGCATGACGTGGTCGACGTCATGCCTGATGACATCCACCCTCTTGCCGAGCACCTCGACCGTCTCCTCGACGACGTGCACCTGCTTCTTGAGCGAGTCGACATCCGCCCTGAGCGTCTCGACCGTCTCCTCGACGACGTGCACCTGCTTCTTGAGTGTGCCGACCTCATGCTGGAGTGAGTCGAACTCCTGCTTGAACAGGCCGACGTTCTTCTTCAGCGAAACGTAGCCCTGCTTGAGCGCTCCGACGTCCTGCCGCACCTCGGCGACTTCTTGCTTGAACGCGCTGGAGTCCTGCTTCAGCGCCCCCAGCTCGACCGCGTATTCGCGGTACGCACCCCGAAGCTCCCGGTACTCCTCCCTCGCATCCATGAGGGCATGTTTGACCTCCCCCTGACTCCGCTCGAGCGCATCCAGGTGCCCCCGCGTCCGCTCGAACTGCTGTGTGAGCGTGTCGAGCGTTGCCCGCGTCTCCTCGTGGGACTGGTTCAGCCTCCGCTCCAGCGCCTCCATCTCCCTTTGATACCGCGCGTCAGAATCCCCACCGTCATGCCTCGCCATCCAGCCTCCTTCGGGCGGCCCCATGCCGCGCCCCAGGTGGAGACACCCTACCAATCCAACCTGACATGGAGGCAATATGACAAACAACCTTGAAGGTAGCCGAGAAAGCCCAGACGACCCTGACGGTCCAACCCCTGGGAGCCGCCCTACCCCCCTGCCCTGTCGCGTCACGGATGCTTGCTTGAAGGAATTGCGGGGTTCCGGGATGGCGGACGTCACGTGACGGGTTAGAAGCGCCGTTCACTTCCTGTACCCCCGCGAGGACCGCATGAAGCGCCGTACCCGGCTTTCCCTGTTGGCCCCCCTGATGTTGGTGGCGGCCCCACCGGTATGGGCTCAGGCCCCTGCCCCCTCCCCGTCCACCGCCCAGCCCGCCGCGCCCTCGAAGGGCAAGGCGCGCGGCTCGGCGCTCACCCCGCTGGCGAGCGTGGAGGGCATCACCGAGTACCGCCTGGCCAACGGCCTGCGCGTGCTCCTCTTCCCCGACCCGACCAAGCCCAACGTCACGGTGAACGTGACGTACTTCGTGGGCAGCAAGCACGAGGGCTACGGCGAGACGGGCATGGCCCACCTGCTGGAGCACCTGCTCTTCAAGGGCACGCCCACCACGAAGAACGTGCCCCAGGCGCTCACCGAGCGCGGTGCCCGCCCCAACGGCACCACCTGGCTGGACCGCACCAACTACTTCGAGACGCTGCCCGCCACGGACGAGAACCTGCGCTGGGCCCTCTCCTTCGAAGCCGACCGCATGGTCAACAGCTTCATCGCGAAGAAGGACCTCGACAGCGAGATGACGGTGGTCCGCAACGAGTTCGAGTCCGGTGAGAACGACCCGAGCGGCATCCTCCAGGAGCGCGTGCTCAGCGCCGCGTACATCTGGCACAGCTACGGCAAGTCGACCATCGGCGCCCGCTCCGACCTGGAGAACGTCCCCATCGACCGGCTCCAGGCGTTCTACCGGAAGTACTACCGCCCGGATAACGCGATGCTGGTGGTGGCTGGCCGCTTCGACGAGGCCAAGGCCCTGGGGCTCATCCAGAGCACCTTCGGCAAGCTGAAGAAGCCCGCCGAGCCCGTGCCCGCCACGTACACGCTGGAGCCCACCCAGGATGGTGAGCGCGAGGTGACGCTGCGCCGCGTGGGTGACAACCCGGTGCTCTCGAGCGTCTACCACGTGCCCGAGGGCGGCCACCCGGACTTCGCCGCCATCGACGTGCTGACGCAGGTGCTGGGCGACAACCCCTCCGGCCGGCTCTACAAGTCGCTGGTGGAGACGAAGAAGGCGGCCAGGGCGTCCGCCTACAACTACCAGTTCCGCGACCCGGGCATCATCGGCTTCAGCGCGGACCTGCGCGAGGGCCAGCCGGTGGAGGCCGCTCGCGAGGCGATGGTGAAGACGGTGGAGGAGGCGGCTCGCACGCCCTTCACGGAGGAGGAAGTCACTCGCGCGAAGACGACCCTCCTGAAGATGATGGAGCTGACGCTGAACAACTCGGAGCGCGCCGCCATCGGCCTGTCCGAGTGGGCCGCCACGGGTGACTGGCGCCTGATGTTCCTGCACCGCGACCGCATCGAGGCGGTGAAGCCCGCCGACGTCACGCGCGTGGCCGCGACGTACCTCAAGCCCTCCAACCGCACGCTGGGCACGTTCATCCCCACGGCGAAGCCGGAGCGCTCGGAGATGCCGCCGCCGGTGGACATGGCGAAGATGATGGACGGCTACAAGGGCCGCGCCGCGGTGGCGCAGGGCGAGGCGTTCGACCCGTCCCCCGCCAACGTCGAGGCGCGAGTGCAGCGCGGCGAGCTGCCGGGCGGCATGAAGTACGCGCTGCTGTCCAAGAAGACGCGCGGCGAGATGGTGAGCGCGTCGCTCTCCTTCCACTGGGGAACGGAGGCCACGCTGAACGGGAAGTCGGACGCGGCGGCGTACGCGGGCCGCATGCTGATGCGGGGCTCGAAGAAGCACTCGCGGCAGCAGCTCCAGGATGAGTTCGACAAGCTCAAGGCGCGGGTGATGGTGGACGGCGGGCTCACGGGGGGCTCGGTGTATGTCGAGTGCCCGCGCGCCAGCCTGCCCAAGGTGCTGGAGCTGGTGGCCGAGGTGCTGCGCGAGCCGGCCTTCGACGAGAAGGAGTTCGCGCTGCTCAAGCAGGAGCGGCTGGCGGACCTGGAGTCGCAGCGCAGCGAGCCGCAGACGCAGGGCAGCATCGCGCTGTGGCGCACGTTGACGCCGCAGTACGCGAAGGGGCACCCGTACTACGTGCCCACGCTCGACGAGCGCATCGCCGGGCTGAAGGACACCACGCTGGAGCAGGCCCGCGCGTTCCACAAGGCCTTCTACGGAGGCTCCCACGCGGAGCTGGCCGTGGTGGGTGACTTCGAGCCGAAGGACGTCGTCGCGCTGTCCGGCAAGCTGTTCAGCGACTGGAAGAGCCCCGCGGCCTACCAGCGCGTGCCGGAGGTCTTCTCCAATGTGGGCGCCAAGGCCGTCGCGGTGGAGACGCCGGACAAGGCCAACGCGTTCTACTTCGCGGGACAGTCGCTCCAGCTTCGCGAGGACGACGCGGACTGGCCCGCGCTGCTCCTGGGCAACTTCGTGCTGGGGGGCGGCTTCCTCAACTCGCGGCTGGCCACGCGCATCCGTCAGAAGGACGGCCTGTCCTACGGCGTCTCCAGCAACATCGACCCGGGTGACCTGGACGCGGTGGGCACGTTCACCACGTTCGCCATCTACGCGCCGGAGAACGCGGGCCGGCTGGAACTGGCGATGCGTGAGGAAGTGACGAGCGCGCTCGAGAAGGGCTACTCGGCGGAGGAGCTGGAGAAGGCGCGCGCGGGTCTGTTGGAGTACCGCCAGGCGGCGCGCTCTCAGGACGGCGGTCTGGCGCGCAGGCTGGCCAACTACCTGTACCTGGGACGCACCCTCACCTTCGACGCGGCGCTGGAGCAGAAGCTCTCCAAGCTCAAGCCGGAGGACGTGCGTCAGGCCATGTCGCGGCACGTGGACTGGGCGAAGGTCACCCAGGTGAAGGCGGGCGACTTCGCCGGCGCCGAGAAGAAGGCCAAGGCCCCGATGAAGGCTCCGGCCGCGCCGTGAGGTGCTGAGCATCCACCTCTGTGCGAGGTGGCTTTCGAACCCCGAGGTGCCCGCGTGGCGCCTCGGGGTTTTTCATGTCCGAGAGGGTGGGGTGGACACAGGGACGCTGTCGAGGAAAGCGTCTAGGCCCTTTCGCGGATGATGTCACTGCACAGCTCGACGCATTCGCCGCAGATGTAGGCGCGCTCGCCCGCGATGAGGTGTCTCACTTCCTCCTGGAACTTCTCGCAGAACGAGCACTGAAGGGTGACGGTGGGACTCCTGTCCCACAGGTCCTTGGTGATGTGTTGAATCCACGAATCCCCCCAGTGCAGAAGACTTCGCTCCGCCTCACCCGGAGGGACTCGGTCTTTGCGCCATTCGTGGACGGTGGTTCGTTCCGCACGACCCCAGCTCCCATCCGGCGCCTTCCCTTTGCCCATGGAGGCCAAGGGGTTTGGCCATGTATGGACAGAAGACTGTTCCACGCGGGCCCAGCTTCCATCCGGCGCCACATCCAGGACCCAAGTACCGGGCTTGCGTTGACCGTTTTCGTAGATGCCCAGATGAATCACCCGGTCGTCTGGGCCGAGCACCGCGTAGAGCCCTTCCTTCCGCTCAAACGAGACACCCTTCGGCAAGCGCGAGCGGTCGAGTCTTCCCTTCTGCTTCATGGGGTGGCACCTCTTCCCGCGTGGCAGGTGGAGGAGAGGACCCACGCGGTGGTCCGGGCGGAAGGATAATCCTTTCGTGAGAGGAACTGCTCTCGCCCCCCGAGCCCACCGGCCTTGCCCGGTGCGTCAGGTCCCTGTCCGCGCGGGCGCCGTGCTCGCGTCTCGAGCACGCGCCCGGTGCCCCAGGAACCCTGAGAGCCACGCCAGCACGGCCGCCGCCGCCACCACGATTCCCATGGGCTTCGCGCTGCCATCATTGAGCGCGCTCACCGCCCAGGACGCGGAGGCCGCGGCGGCGAACTGCAGTGCGCCCAACACCGCCGAAGCAAGCCCCGCATGCGCGGCGTGCCGCTCCAAGGCGATGGCCGCGGCATTGGGTCCCACGAGCCCCAGCGTCGGCACGAAGAGGAACAGCGCGGCGGCCAGTCCCCACAGTCCACCCACGCCGCTCCAGGCCACCGCGAGCACTCCCACCGCTCCAATCATATACAGCGTCAATGCCAGACGCAGCATCCGATGCAGCGGAATGAAGCCCAATAGCTTGCGATTGACCTGCGCCATCACCACCAGCCCCACCGCGTTGGCGCCGAAGAACCAGCCAAAGCCTTGCTCCGTCACTCCATGCAGCGTGATGAAGACAAACGGCGAACCGGCGATGTACGCGAACATCCCTGCATACGCGAAGCCACACGCCAGCGCGGGCCCCACGAAGTCCGCGTCGCGCAGCATCTCACCCAGGCGCTCCCACAGGCTCTTCGCGCCCGAGTGCGCCGGAGCCGTCTCGGGCAGCACCCGGTGCGTGAAGACCAGCGCCACCGCCCCGATTCCCGCCAGCAACACGAAGATGGCGCGCCAGCTGGCGTGCTGGAGCACGAAGCCACCCAGCAGCGGGGCCAGCACGGGCGCCACGCCCACCACCAACATCAACCGCGACATCGTCTTCGCCGCGTCGGCCCCGGACCACAAATCCCTCACCACCGCGCGGGGAGTCACCAACGCCACCGCGCCGCCCAGCGCCTGGAGGAAGCGCATGGCCACCAGCGCCGTCGCCGTGGGCGCCAGGGCACAGCCCAGCGAACCCAACACATACACAAACAACCCCGCATACAGCGGACGCGTGCGGCCATACCGGTCAATCAGCGGACCGGTGCAGAGCTGACCCAACGCCAACCCCGCGAAGCACGACGCGAGCGTCAACTGCACCACGGACTGCGTCGACTGGAGGTCCTCCGCGATGCGCGGCAGCGCGGGCAGGTACATGTCGATGGACAGCGGCGCGAACGCGGTGAGTGTCCCCAGCAGCAACTCCAGCGGCAGCGTGCTCGAGGGGAGCGGTTTCTTCGTGAGGGTGTTCATTCGGTCCTGAGCCTGGGGCACATGCGTCCGTGCGCGAGTCTTCGGGGGGCTCCGGTCATCGAACGAGCCACCCCGGGAGCGCTCACCCGCGAACAGCGGCGGCGCGACCTCCTGGGCGGTGTCCTTGGGAGCCACATCATCGTGAGGTCGTGGGATAGCGGTGTGGGGCACCGCCCGCCAGTGCTCACCCGTGCACCGGACCGTTCCACACGGGGAACAATCCTCCTTGGCTTCCAAACGAGTGCCCGGGACAGCCCTCGGTGGGGGAGGGGAGGCCGGCCTGGCGAAAGCCGGCATGTCAGACCCTCCGGTTATTCATATCCCCGTCGCGCACACGGGGGAGCGGGGCCGCTCACGGAGACTCGAGCTCTCCGCCACCGTCGCGCCCTCACCGCACGGTCCCGGTCCGCCCTCCGTGTGTGCGACGCCATGAAGGGGGAGCATGAAGGGGAGCGGGGGGCCGCTTCCCGAGCAGGGGGACGGGGCAGACATGTGCCCCGGGCAGGACCGGCGGAGCCTTGGAGCCCGCCCGACAATTTTCGACTGCCATCCAGGCCGGAGGGGGAAGCCCGTCGCACGGGACTGAACCTTCCGGAGGGTGGCCGGTGCGCGCGAGGCAGGCAGCTCCTCAACCCCTCCCACTGCCCGCCTCGCGCGCTCCCGTAAACCTTCCCTTTGCTTGCCAAGGGCGCCCACCGGAGACATACGGACGACAGGTCGCGGCGCGCGGAGCCAGGGTGCTCGGTGCCATGACGGAGCGGGTGCCGCGTCAGGCCTCGAAACCCTCCGGCGACCCGTGTGAGCGATGGGACTCCGGTACGACGTCATCGTGGTGGGCCTGGGTCATGCGGGCTGTGAGGCGGCGCTCGCGTGCGCGCGCCTGGGCCTGGCCACGCTGGGAATCACCCTCAAGCGCGAGCGCTCCGCCGTCATGAGCTGCAACCCCGCCGTGGGGGGCACCGCCAAGGGCCACCTGGTGCGGGAGCTCGACTCGCTGGGTGGACTGATGGGGCGGGCCGCGGACCTCGCCGGCACGCACTTCAAGACGCTCAATGCCTCCAAGGGCCCCGCCGTGCAGGCGACTCGCATCCTGTGCGACCGCGAGCAGTACGCGGTGCGGATGCAGTCCTTCCTCTTCAACCAGCCGAACCTGACCGTGCGCGAGGGCGAGGTGTCCACGCTCGTGGTCGAGGGCGGGCGGGTGACGGGGGTGGTGCTCGGCGACGGGACGCAGGTGTCCGCGTCGGCGGTGCTGCTCACCACGGGCACCTTCCTCCAGGCGCTGATGCACGTGGGCGAGAAGAAGGAAGTGGGCGGACGCCTGGGCGACGACGCGGCGCGAGGCCTGTCCGATTCGCTGCGCGCGCTGGGCTTCACGCTGGGCCGGTTCAAGACGGGGACTCCGGCGCGGCTGGCGCGAGCGAGCATCGACTGGGACGCGGTGGAGCCGCAGCCCGGGGACCTTCCTCCGCGCCCCTTCTCCTGGCGCACGCGCGAGGAGTGGGCGGCCGGCGCGCCGTTTCCTCGCCAGCCCGCGGTGATGTGCGGCATGACGCAGACCACGCTGCGGACGCACCGGGTGCTGCGCGAGAACCTGCACCGCTCGCCGCTGTACCAGGGGGAGATTGTGGGCCGGGGGCCTCGGTACTGCCCGTCGCTCGAGGACAAGGTGGTGCGCTTCGCGGACCGCGAGCGGCACCAGGTCTTCCTGGAGCCCGAGGGACCGGACTCGCCGCTGGTGTATCCGGCGGGCCTGTCGACGAGCCTCCCCGCGGACGTGCAGCTCGAGTTCCTGCGGACGATTCCGGGGTTGGAGAAGGTGGAGGTGGTACGGTTCGGTTACGCGGTGGAGTACGACTACGCGCCGCCCACGCAGCTCAAGCCCACGCTGGAGACCAAGGCGGTCGCGGGGTTGTTCTTCGCGGGGCAGCTCAACGGCACCTCGGGCTACGAGGAGGCGGCCTTCCAGGGACTGTGGGCGGGGCTCAACGCGGCCCTCCAGGTGAAGGGCGAGCCGCCGCTCCTCTTGGGGCGCGACGAGGCGCACGGCGCGGTGCTGGTGGATGACCTGGTGACCAAGGGCGTGGACGAGCCGTTCCGCATGTTCACCAGCCGCTCCGAGCATCGCCTGCGCCTGCGTGAAGGCAACGCGGACCTGCGGCTGGCGAGGCATGGCCATCGGGTGGGGCTGTTGCCGCGCGAGGCGCTCGAGCGGGCGGAGGCGCGTCAGCGGGCGGTGACGGAGGAGGTGACGCGGCTCAAGCGCACGGGGTTGGCGGCGCGGCTGAAGCGGCCCGAGGTGACGTATGGGCAGTTGGGGGAGGGGAGGGCGGACTGGCCGGTGTTGCCGGAGGACGTGGCCGAGGAGGTGGAGGTGGAGGTGAAGTACGAGGGCTACATCGCGCAGGCGGCGCGAGCGGCGGCGCGTGAATCCGAGGCGGCGGACCGGTGGAGGATTCCGGAGGGCTTCGTCTTCCGGGACGTGCGGGGGTTGAGCACGGAGGCGGCGGAGAAGCTGGCGGCGCACAAGCCCTCGACGGTGGGGCAGGCGCGGCGGATTCCCGGGCTGACGCCGGCCGCGGTGTCCTTGTTGCTGGTGGCCCTCAAGCGCTCCTCGGGGCCTTCCACGGGGGGCGAATCTCCCCAGGGTTGATCAGAACGGGGGGTGTGGGAAACGTGTGGATAACTTTGGGGATGGAAATCCCCTGAATGATTCCGGAGGGTTAGGGCCCAGCCGGCGGTGGAGGTGCTGTGGATAACACGCGATTCGTAGATCTGCTGGCAACGGGGAGTCGGGCGTTGGGGGTGTCGTTCGGGGCGGAGGTGGGGCCCCAGTTGCAGCGGCTGATGGCGGAGCTGCTGAAGTGGAACGCGAAGGTGAACCTCACGGCGATTACGGCGCCGGAGGAGGTGTTGGAGAAGCACTTCCTGGATTCGTTGGCGGTGTTGCCGGAGGTGACAGGGGCGGCGTCGCTGTTGGATTTGGGGGCGGGTGCGGGCTTCCCGGGGGTGCCGTTGAAGATTGCGTTGCCGGCGTTGGGCGTGACGTTGGTGGACACGGTGGGGAAGAAGGTCGCGTTCATCAAGGCGGCGTCGGCGAGCCTCGGGTTGCAGGGCGTGCGCGGGCTGCATGCGCGAGCGGAGGGGAAGCCGGAGGTGGAAGGGATTCCGCGCGCGGAGCTGTTGATTGCGCGAGCCTTCATGGACCTGCCGGATTGGTTGGCATTGGCGCCGACGTATGTGGAGCCGGGCGGGCGCGTGGTGGCGATGTTGGGCAAGGCGCAGACGGACGCGGAGCTGGAAGCGCGAGCGGCGGAGCATCAGTTGCGAGTGGTCTCCGCGAGGGCGTACCGGTTGCCGTTCTCCGGTGCCGAGCGTCAGGTCGCGGTGTTCGCGAAGCAGTAGGGGAGGGGACCCAGGCGTCGCGCCCGATGTTCGGGCGCTTGATGCCGGGTCTCTGGGTTCGCGAAGCGGCAGGGGAGGGGCTCTGCGCCGCACCCGGTGTTCGAGAGGATGAACTGGAGCCCGCGGGCGCGGTCACCCACGGCAACGGCGCCACACAGGTGAGCAGCGGGCTGCGATGCATGGGTTCTCCTCGGAGTTCGTCAGGCTTCAAGGGCCTGGAGACCTCGAGTGTTACACTCGCCATCATATGGCAACTCCAGCCGCAATCGCTGTGTACACGTCGGGCTCGGGGGTCCCCGAGCACGTCTCCGAGCGCCCCTGGCGTGGTGTCTATCATCACCGGGGTGGCAATCTGTCCAACCTCGGGCAACACCTCATTGACCGCGTTCGGCGCGCGCACGGCGATATGCAGTCCGTGGTGCGCCAGCTCATCGATGAGGCCCCCTGGGGCTGGGCCCAGTGCATGCCAGGACCCGGCGCACCGGAGGGCGAGCGCAATTCGCGGGATGAGGATGAGGAGGTGAACGACTTCTCGCGAGTCGCCCCGGACAAGACCGATATGCTGGGCTACGTCTACGTCTTCGACCTGGACGCACGTCGGCTCGACGCGTTCTCGGCAGGTGTCGCGGAGGACGGCAAACGGCTCTGCTCCGTCGTCTTTTCGCAGACGGGCACGCCCGACCCGCGGGCGCTCGACCTCTTGCCTGAAGAGACTGTCGATGAACCCCTCCTGCCCGGCAAGGAGCTCTCGGCCACCGAACTGCAGGGCTGGCTCGAGGGCCTGCCAACGCTCGGGACAGACTCCACGTCCCTCCACTGGGTGGATACACAACAGGGCCCAGACGACGCGCTCGCCATCACGTTCCGGGTCATCATCTATGACGACGAAGACGGCAGCATCCGCGACGTGCTGGAACAAGAGTGGGTTGTCGTGCCCCACTCCGCGCGACTGGAGCCGGAGCGTGTTCGGAACTTCCTCGAGGCGCTCGTCGACGTGGTGAGCGAGGAGCCAAAGCGGCTCGATTCGTTCTGGATTGCCGAGCAGGACACCCTGCGTCGTTCCGGGGCAAGGCAGCGTGAGAGCTTCGCGAAAATCTTGAGGGCTCACTGGGCCCGCGACCACGACTTCGAGGCGTAGTCGCCCTTTCGAACGGACACGTCGCGCCCCATCTGTCTTCCGCTGCTCGGAGGTTGGGCGAGGCGCTGGCCGCCCACTCTCCCGCGGCCCATGCGGTGGTGAGTCTGGTGGACTTCTGGCATCTGCTGGAGAGTCTCGGGGCCGCCGCCCGCGTGGTGGCGAGTGAAACCCATACCTCTGCCTTGGATGAGAAGGGGTAGCTGTCCCTGCTCAACGCGTCTGGAGTGGTGTGGACCCTCGTCAGTGCGCTGCACGCCAGCGGCAAGCGAAAGGTCGTACTCGGCGAGCGGATGCATGACGCAGACGCGCGCGGGTCGCTCATGGGAGCGGCGACGTGGAGGCCACCTGCGAGTCTCTGGTCGCCCTCCGCATGAAACGCCCCGGGGCTCGCTGGAAGGAGGCGTCTGGCCAGCACATCCTGGGCCTTCGCGCTCTGGTGCTCTCGGCCCGATGGGACGCCGCCATGCGTCTCACCCTCGCACCGCTGCGCACGGAGGTGCGGCGCGTTGCGTGTTCAGGACGAGAACCACACCCGCCCATGCGGAGTGTCGGTCGCGCAGGCTGGAAGCGAGGGCTCGCAAGCAGGGGGACGGCCTCGAGGCTCCGTCGCGACCCATCGTGATGACCATGACCGCGGGCTGTGATTCAGAGACTCCATTGAGTTGAGGATCCGCGTTGTGCGCAGGGTCTCTGATTTCACGAACCGGAAGGGGAGGGGGCTTGGCAGCGCACGCAATGAGCGGGTGCTTGATGCGGGGGCTCTGACCTCGTGAGGCGGAAGGGGAGGGGACCCTGATGCCGCGTCCCGGAGTCCGACGGAGCTGTGAGCCCATCGAGTCGGCGCACAAACCTCAAGTCGCGGAGTTCACGACTCAGAGGAGGAGGGACTGAACTCCGGGCGCGACATGCTGAATGTTTGGAGAAGGAATCACTCGGGCGAGTGAACGAGGGCTCCTTATGCGCCGGATGGGTGAGGACGTTAGGTTTTGGGTGAGGGTGGGAACATGCAACCACTTCCGCTGAGCAGTCCTGTCATCTGGAGTGAGCAGGAGCCGCGGGCCTCGCACGTGGCTGTCGCCCGAGTACCTCGTGCTGACTTCGAGCGACGTTGGGGCCCTCCGCATTGGCGGAGCGAGCAGGATGATGGAGCCGGGTCGACTGAGTCGTGGGGATGGCGCGCGGAATGTGGCTTGTTGCTGGTCGTCTCTTTCATGGAGAGGACGGGCGCCTTTCACGTCACGGTTCGAGAGGACGAGTTGGACCACGCGCTCGCGCACCTCGATTGGTGGCGAGGAGAAGTGGTGTGGCGTCTTGGTGAGGGCACTCCTCGTCCGAGCGATGGATGGGCGGTGTACCGACAGGACGACACGGGCAATCTCCACGATGTTTGTGTGATGAGGAACCGAGCCCACGCGGAGTGCCTGGCTCGCAGGTTGGAGTCGAGGGCTCACAAGCAGTGGTACAGCGTTGAGGCTCGAGGTTCCGCCGTGGCCTGTCGTGATGCGCCCGTGAACGAGCCGTGACTCGGTGACCGCGCGAGGGCGGTGAAGCCGTGAAGTCTCGCTGCAAGTGAGCGGTGGGTGTCTCTCGATGGGCATCCCCTTTCGCGCACACTCGCGTCTGTGAGGAATGCGCGAGCGAGACGTCCTCGTGGTGGCGAGAGGAGTTGGACTCCTGAGGTCGTGTTCAGTGCGTGCGGCACTGTGCTGAACCTGGGCGCACGCGATGCCGGTGCGGGGGAACGGCGTGAAGCGTGTCAGACGAGCACTCCATCCGGTGAGAGAGTTGCTTGGCGAGCAGGCGGCGCGTTGTTGATGAATGGAGCTTTCGTCATCACGTTGCCGCGGACGAAGGTGAATGCGTCGGTCTGCGCGATGTTGGGGCGAAGTGGAGCACAGACCGTGCTCGACTCAGGAAGAGGGACTTGAGATGGACGTGTACAAGATGAGGGTGGCGCGGCCGACGCGGAACCTCGAGCGGGTGGTGAGGTTCTATCGAGAGGGATTGGGCCTCGAACTTCTGGGACGTTTCGACGACCACGCGGGCTTCGATGGAGTGATGCTGGGTGAGAGGGGAGCGCCGTATCACCTGGAGTTCACGGTGGAACGAGGGCACGAGGCTCCGTTGTCTCCATCGGAAGACAACCTGTTGGTCTTCTATCTGCCCCAGCGCGCCGAGTGGGAACAGCGAGTGAGCCGGATGGAGCAAGCTGGCTTCCATCCCGTGCGCTCACGCAATCCCTATTGGGACGAACATGGGAAGACCTTCGAGGACCCCGATGGATATCGAGTGGTTCTCTACCAAGGTGAGTGGACCCGGTAGCGAGCACGAGGAATGCGCATCGTCCAGCCGCGAAGCCGCATTCACTTCGTACCGGCAACATCCGACGAACGAAGCAGGGCCGTCACAGCGGGTCGAGTTCACAAGCAACGGCCGCACGAGATGGCGCTTCGTAGGAAGAAGAAGCGTTGTCCCGACGGCACATCGTCCATCACAGGTGCAACACGATGGCTGTGAGCCTCACTTCGGTTCGATGAACGGAACGACGCGGGGACCCAGTGATGAAAGGGGAGTCGGGCGGGGACTGCCAAATTCGCCGCCTGTGCCGAGCATGCGGTGAACAGGCGTCAGCCAACGTCGACGGCACGAATGCGCCAGGCAACATCAGCGATGATTCGTGCGCGCGAAGTAGGCGGGGAGGTGCCATCACAGCCGTCACTCGAACCGGCTTCGGCGTATGGCAAGGAGCCGAGCAAGCGCTGGTGCGCGGCATCGAGAGTCGAACAGGGTTCGCGAGTTCGGTCAGTACGCAGGCGAGAGGCCGAGCGAGCGCTGGTGCGACGACGAGTTCCCTGCGCTCTGTTGGGCCAGTGACAAAGTCAGCGAAGGAGGTGACGAGCGAGGAGCCAAGCGGCCGCTGGCATGAGGTCGGCGAGCAGTGCATGTCCGGTGTTCCGCATCGGGTGACTGGCGACGGGCCGAACAGCGAGCGACGAGCATCCGCAATCACGATGCGGAACCACGCGCCGAACTGGCGAATCAACAGCACGAGCGAAGGCTCGGCAGCTGAAGGACCGGACTGACTCGCGCCGCTGCCGCCATTCGATGAGCGAGAAGCGCGAGTCCTCGTGGGCCTGATCGAGAGCTATCGCGATTCGCTGATGCGTCGAGCATGCGAGGCGGCGAATCGAGCCCAAGGATAGAAGGTCCCGGCGGGAGAGCAGTCTTCGTCACCTGCATGCGGATGGCGCGGCGAAGAGGCTGGCCGGTTGTTGTCCGATGGGTGCGGCGGGAACCAGCTGAGTGACTGCCCATGTCGATGGGTTGCAGGGCGCAGATTCGTAAGGGCGGAAGTTGATGCGCATGGCCGGATGCCTCGAGCCCACGCTGATGCGCATCACGGAGTGGGTGAGTGGCCACGATGAAGAAGGGCTCGAAGTCAGCACACGCTCGATGCAGGTTGCGATGGTCGTCGCTTCGTCATCGCAGGTTCATGTGATGAGCGCTCATGTCCGTGGACTCAAACGCGGGCACAGGAGTTCGACGTTCGAGAAGTGAGCACGGCGCAGCGAGACCTCTCGTCCAATGCCCACGAACAGGGGACCAGGACTGTCGACCCAACCATGTGGAGTCGAAGCCGGCCGAGTTGGAAGGACTTCCAGCTGCCTCGTTCCGATGCGAGCGGTGGCGACAGCCCGCGCCGCTTGAGCGGAGCTCCAGCTCCCGTGAAGACCGAGCACCCTTCACGACGGAGGGGCAACACTCAGTCCGGGTCGCTGTGTCGGACGAAGTCTCGATATCGAGGTCGACCGAAGGTCGCTTCTCGCGGGGAACGAGGCACGCGCTTCAACTCAGCCCCTGTTCCGTGTGAAGCGCTGAGTCGGGCGAGGAGCAAGTTCAAGCAGTGGCCCCCATGACCAGGCAGTCACCGGTGTGCATGAACGGATGGGGGGAGGGCAAACAACGGGCCGAGCACATGGGCGAGCGGTATGCCTCCCTCTCCGCTGGATGCTGAACAGCATGTTCAATCCGCGCGAGCTCCTCTGGGGCGTGGGAGGGAGCAAGTGCCCGCATGACGTGCCGGTGTTTCGGCGCCGTCATCGTGATGACCGACGTGTCCTCCGCCCTCAGGGGAGTGACATGTGCTGATGCGTCGGCAGGTTCCTCGTGGAACGAGCAAGCATCCCATCCGCTTGGGTGAAGGTCCGGCGAGGGGTGAAGGAAATTGCAGGAGGCATGCAGGAGGCGCCGCGCCTGGCTCCCGCCGAGAGGGCAGGCGAGAACCATGGGGAGTCGTGACGGCGGAGGGTCTGGAGGAGCGAGGCCTGTGCACAAGTGACGTGAGGCCGAGTGCGGTTCGCATCGTGTTCCAAGAGAATCAGTCAGACCCGGTCGACACGTCGCTGCGGGGTTGGGGGCAGGCATGTCGCGGCCAAGCGTGGTCCCAGTGGTCCACCATCACGTGTGCCGCGTTGGGTGATGGCGGGCGAGCAGCCTTGAGGGTCCGGTGAAAACGCTCAGCAGGTTTGGTGAGTGAGGGACTGGGCGCCACATGAATCCCGAGCCTTCGACCACGGGAGACACGGCAACAAGGGTGTCCTCTTTCCCCGTGGCGGGTCGACGCGGATGCGCTCAGCGGAAGCCCGATGTGGAGGACCAGCTTCAGCAATTCGCATGCGGACACGCGCATCCATCGAAGTGGATGTTGGCGTGTGGTCCGCGAGGTGCCCTGCGGTGCCGATGAACCTTCGTCCATGAGAAGTGCACCGGAGCTCTGGTCGCGAGGAGACCAAGGAGACGCGGGTGGAGGCGGTGAGCTCTCCTGCCTGGTCACCTCGGTACGGCAAGCTCAGCGCGAACATGGCGGCGACGAGAAGGTCATCAAGTCACCGCCTGCCTGATGTGGACGAGCAAGGTGCGGACTTCCGCATCGACGGCCTTCGACTCCGCGGAAGTCATCGCCGTTCCCCATGCCATCAAGGGCGGGCGGAGGTTCAGCGGAGATGGAGGGCCATGAGTCTCCCGCCGTGGCATCGACTGCCGGGTTGCTGCGGCGCTACCTCCAGATGAAGTGAGGAGAGGACGAACGGCTCCCTCGAGGTGAGCTGGCCTGGAGCGGCGTTCCACGTGGAACGAGTGGGTGGGCCTCCGGCCGCGCATGAGTGGCACTCGAGGAAATGCCGCACGTGATGCGTGCTCCGTGAGGAAGGACTGGGCGGACTTCAGGGCACCGAGACAAGAGCCTCATCGAACGCGAGGCCGAGCAACCAACCGCTGACGGCTGTGCGTTCCACCTGGAACCCGAACGGCCCAGCCCAGGTGTTGGCCGATGGTGCCTCGAGCCCCACGGTTCCACGTGGAACAAGTGATGACGTCCACGAGATGAGGTGCGGGCAGTTCCGCATCAGCCCAGGAACGATGATGAAGGGGCCGACTGAGGTCGCATGGGGTGTCGCACGTGGAACGGGGCGAAAGGTCTTCAAGGCACCCGAAGGAGCGGCACAAGCCACCGAGTGCCAACCGTTGCGTGTCCTCCCAGGAACCTGTGCATGGCCGCGGAGGGGGCCTCAGGGTGACTCGCGATGCTGCGAACTTCTGGTCGCCGCGTTCCACGTGGAACAAGCGAAGAGGTTCTTGAGCTGCCTCATGTGGTGATGGCGATGAGCCGTGGACGACGGCACCCGCCGCGTTCCACGTGGAACCGAGAAGAGGTCTTCAAGGCATCGCGGGACCTGGAATTGAGCACGAGGTGATGACCGCTGCGTGTTCCACGTGGAACCTGAGGAAGGCCGCGAAGAAGTCTTCGGAGCGCCCCGCGCGGCATCAAACCTCTGGGGGGCGCGTTCCACGTGGAACAAGTGAAGGGGTCTTCGGCTCTCCACATGGAGAGACCGCGAGGAGCCTCGAACGCGGTCCTTGTCGTGTTCCACGTGGAACCTGCGCAGGGCCGCGAAGGCGTCTTCAACGCGCCTCGTGCGGCATCGAGCTTCTGGCGATGGAGCTCCTCATGGCGCATGCGACGCGAGCTTCGAAGCACGACAGGAGGATGTGGCACGGAACCTCGGACATGGGCCGTGTCGTGTTCCACGTGGAACCGAGAAGAGGTCTTCAAGTTGGCGCGATGGAACAGCCGGACCATGAAGTGACGGCAGCTTCGTGTTCCACGTGGAACCTGAGCAAGACCGTGGAGAGGTCCACTTGGTCTCGAACCTCCGGCGCGGAGTTCCACATGGAACACGTGAAGGAGGCACTCGAATCGCCAGATGTGGAGATGGCGCGGAGCCTCGAGCGCGGTCCTTGTCGTGTTCCACGTGGAACGGGTGAGGAGGTCTTCAAGGCATCGCGGAGCCTGGGTCCATCCATGAAGTGACGGCCGCTTCGTGTTCCACGTGGAACCAGAGGAAGGGCGCGAAGCGGTCCTCATGGTGGGCCAGGTGGCCGCGAACTTCTGGCTCTGAGTTCCACGTGGAACACGTGAAGGAGGCACTCGAATCGCCAGATGTGGAGATGGCACGGAGCCTCGAGTGCGGTCCTTGTCGTGTTCCACGTGGAACGGTGAAGAGGTCCTCAAGGCATCGCGGAGCCTGGGTCCATCCATGAAGTGATGGCCGCTGCGTGTTCCACGTGGAACCGGAGGAAGGGCGCGAAGCGGTCCTCATGGTGGACCAGCTGGCCGCGAACTTCTGGTTCTGAGTTCCACGTGGAACACGTGAAGGAAGCACTCGAATCGCCAGATGTGGAGATGGCGCGGCGCCTCGAGCGCGGTCCTTGTCGTGTTCCACGCGGAACGGTGAGGAGGCCTTCAAGGCATCGCGGAGCCTGGGTCCATCCATGAAGTGACGGCTGCCGCGTGTTCCACGTGGAACCAAAGCAAGGCCGCGACGAGGTCCACTTGGCCTCGGACTTCTGGTCGCCGCGTTCCACGTGGAACAAGCGAAGCGGCTCTTGAGCGGCCTCATGTGGTGTTGGACCACGGCACCTGTCGCGTTCCACATGGAACGGTGAGGAGGTCTTCAAGGCATCGCGGAGCCTGGGTCCATCCATGAAGTGATGGCTGCTTCGCGTTCCACGTGGAACACGCGACGGAGGCACTCGAATCGCCACATGTGGATGTGTCGCCGAGCCTCGAGTGCGGTCCTTGTCGTGTTCCACGTGGAACGGGTGAGGACTCCCTCAAGCCATCGGGGTGGATGGTTCCTGCCATGAAGTGATGGCTGTTCCGTGTTCCACGTGGAACCAGCACAAGGCCGCGAAGAGGTCCGCGTGGTGTTCAACTGGGTGGCGGACTTCCGGTGCGGCGTTCCACGTGGAACACGTGAAGGAGCGTTCGAGACATGTCGCGCGGTGGTGGTGCTGCGCGCCCAACGCGGGCCATTCCACGTTCCACGTGGAACAGGTGAGAAGGCCTTCAAGCCATCGAGAGATGGCCACGTGTTCCACGTGGAACGTGCAGCGAAGTTGTCGAACGGCGGCATGAGGTGGCGATGCTGATGCCCGAACCTGGGCCATGTCGTGTTCCACGTGGAACGTGGACATGCGCACGAAGAGCCCTTTGGGCCCGCGCAGTTGATGGCGATGCGGAGCGCTGAGCACGGGCCATGTCACGTTCCGCATGGAACAGGGCGACACCTTGATGAGGCCGTCATCGACCTGCGGCTTGCCGCGAACTTCCGGGCGCGCGTTCCACGTGGAACAGGCGAGGACGTCAGGGAGCCGATGGCATCGGGCACGAAGTGATGACCGCCATGGGTTCCACCTGGCGCTTGGGAGAGCACCACGAAGAGGTCTGCATCGCGAACGCGCTGACCTTGAACTGCTGGATGGGGCGTTCCACGTGGAACGAGTGATGAAGGCTTCAAGCCGCCGCGCGTGCCGTGGTGGTTCCGAACCGCTGACAGGGACCGGCGCTTGTTCCACGTGGAACGCGAACTGCTCAGTCGATGCGGTGGTTGATGGTGCCGCGAGCCCGAGTGGTTCCACGTGGAACACGCGCATGGCAGCGAAGAGACCTCCATCCAAGATTCGGTGGACCGGGGTCATGGGGATGCTGGGTTCCACGTGGAACCCGCATCGTGGACTTCGAGATGCCGCAGGAGGTGCTGGTGGCTGAGGCCAGGACGCGGCCCGCGACGCGCTCCACATGGAACGAGAGTCGTGCGTGTTGTGGTGGCAGTTGGCTTCGGTTCATCTGCTGCCTGCGTTCCACGCGGAACCCGTCCGGGACCTTGAGGAGGTCTTCATGGCGAACGTCCTGACGTCGAGTTCCTTGGGGGGAGGTCCACGCCGGACGCGAAGCGCACGGTCCATGTGTTGCGTGAACGGGATGGGCGGCCACCCGGTTCCATGTGGAGCGCGTGATGTCGTCCACGCAGGGGCGGAACGCGGGACCTGGCCTGCTGCCTGCTTCGTGTGGAACGTGAATCGCTCGGCCCACGTGTTGGCTGAGGACGACGAGTGCTCACTCGGTTCCACGTGGAACGCGCGATGACGTCCGCACGTGATGGGGCGGTGTGGCGCAGGGGAGCACGGAACTGGGCTGCGTCCGGCTCCTCATCAAGCGTGAATCGCTCGGCTGATGTGTTGCCTGAGGGCGACGAGTGCTTCCGCGGTTCCACATGGACGGAGCGATGGCATCCGCAAGTGATGGGGTGGTGTAGCGCGGGGGGCACGGAACTGGGCTGCGTCCTGCTCCACCTCGAACGTGAGTTGCTCGGCCGATGTGTTGGCTGAGGGTGCCGACTGCTCATCCGGTTCGGCGTGGAACAAGTGATGACGTCCACATGAGGGAAGCGAAGCGCGGGACCTGAGATGCTGCCGTGCTCCATGCGGAACGTGAATCGCTCGGCTCATGTGTTGGCTGAGGGCGACGAGTGCTCACTCGGTTCCACATGGACCGGGTGATGACATCTGCACGTGACGGGGTGTGTGGCGCGGGGTTCAAGGAACCGGGCTGAGTCCTGCTCCACATCGAACGCGAACCATTCAGCCCATGGGGTTGGCCTGAGAGCGACGAGTGCTCACCCGGTTCCACGTGGAACGCGTGATGCTGTCCACACGTGATGGGGTGTGCGGCGCGGGGTTCAAGGAACCGGGCTGAGTCCTGCTCCACATCGAACGCGAACCATTCGGCCCATGGGGTTGGCCTGAGGGCGACGAGTGCTCACCCGGTTCCGCGTGGAACGCGTGATGCCGTCCGCACGTGATGGAGTGGCGGGGCGGGACGCAGGAACTAGGGGGCTGCCTGCTCCTGGTGGAACGCGAGCCGCTCAATCCCATGGGTTGGTTGAGTGGATGCGCGACGATGCGCTTCCGCGTGGAACGCGTGATGCCGTCCGCACGCGATGGAGTGGCGCGGCGGGACGCAGGAACTGGGGTGCTGCCTGCTCCAGATGGAACGCGAGCCGCTCAACTTGTGGACTGGTTGAGTGGATGCGCGGCAATGCGGTTCGGTGTGGACGCGAGATGAGGTCCGCACGCGATGGCGTGGTGCGGCGGGACGCAGGAACTAGGGGGCTGCCTGCTCCTGGTGGAACGGGAACCGCTCAACTTGTGGACTGGTTGAGTGGATGCGCGGCAATGCGGTTCGGTGTGGACGCGAGATGAGGTCCGCACGTGATGGAGTGGTCTGTGGAGAGCAGGAGCTGTGGAGCTGCCTGCTCCTGGTGGAACGCGAGCCGCTCAGCTCATGTGTTGGCTGAGGCATGAGCGTCGACATGGGTCTGCTCGGGACACGAGATGAGGTCCGCACGTGATGGAGTGGTCTGTGGAGCGCAGGAGCTGTGGAGCTGCCTGCTCCTGGTGGAATGCGAGCCGCTCAGCCCTTGGGTTGGTTGAATGGAGTGGTGTGGGGAGCGCAGGAGCTGGAGAGCTGCCTGCTCCAGGTGGAACACGAATCGCTCAGTCCATGGGTTGGTTGAGGG
This sequence comes from Myxococcus stipitatus, assembly GCF_037414475.1. The sequence continues at coordinate 4,561,702 of NZ_CP147913.1, forward strand.
GACGAGTGGCCGCTCGGTTCCATGTGGAACGCGTGCTGAGGTCCGCACGTGATGGAGAGTGTGCTGGGGATGCAGGAACTGGGGTGCTGCCGGCTCCAGGCGGAACGCGAACCGCTCAGCCCATGAGTTGGTTGAGTGGATGAGCGGCCACGCGGTTTCTTGTGGAACGCGTGATGATGTCCGCACGCGATGAGGTGGCGCGGCGGCACGCAGGAACTGGAGTGTTGCCTGCTCCACATGGAACCTGGGCAAGGTCGCGATGAACTCAACGTGGCGAACGCCTGTGAAGTGGTCGGGGCATTCCACTTAGAGCTTGTGATGAGTGGCTTCTTGCGGACGCGTGGAGGACTGGCGCCGAACGCAGAACGTGGACCGCGGTTTGCCACTCATGAACTGAAAGCATGGTGACGAGACGACCCTCATCGAGAAGGGGGAACCTCAGGATGGCTAGGGCGTTCCACTTGGAAATGGTGGTGAGGCGGCGGACGCGTGATGGACTGGCTCCGAACACAGAGCGTGGACGGTGGTCTGCCCTGCATGGAACGTAGGCCTGGTGACGAGACGATCTTCATCGCGGAGGAGGAGCTTGTCCGTATGGCCTGGGGCGTGGGTTCGCGCGGCCGCGTGAAGTGGCGACGTCGAGCGCAGCGCGTGGACCCATCTGAGATTCCCCTGGCCGCGAGCGGGAGCAGGTGAAGGGTGTATGGGTTCGGCGTTCCAGATGGACCGCGTGATGCGGCCTTCAAGTCACGACGGTGAGAGGTGACAAGCGCGAAGCGAAGGGCACGTCACGCGTCGAGGCGGATCTGGAGCAGGGCTCCGAGAGGGCTTCAGGGTGAAGCCCTCGGCGTTCCACACGGAGCGATGGAGCTGGGCTGCGCGTTGCCATATGCGGTGGCAGTGCTGACCCGGTCGAAGGCGGATGCGTCCTCCTCGCGGTTCCGCTGATGCAGTGGTTCCGAACCCAGGACATGGCTGATGCCTTGTCGAATCCGAACGAAACCACCGTGAAGACCCTGTTCGCGTAAGCAGATTGAGTCCCGCGGAGTGTGGAACCTGGGCGAGTCCTCGCCGCGCGCTTCACCACTCACGGCATGGCCTTGGTCGTGTGCCCAGTCCGAATCGTGTGAAAGAAGAAGCGCGCACCCCTCGTGGATGCGGTGATGCCGAGCCCAGAACATGGCCGCATCACTTGACCTCGTTCGCAGCGACAGGTCCGTGGACTCGGCGTCGTTGTTGCTCAAGCGGTTGGACCCGAACCCGGAACACAATCCATCGAGCGCTCCACTGTGCCTGAGGGGGGCCTCGCCACGGTGCCGCAGCCGTGCCCGGGCCAGCGACGTGCGCACTGTCACAGTGCCGAGCCCGAAAAGGCGAACTCGCCAGGTCCGCATGCGAGGGCTCGAAGAAATCACCAGCGCGAATGCCCCGACCGCGCGCGCAGGCACACCGTTCCACATGGAACCGCGGCCCACTGCTCCGAACCACCGCATACCGGTTACACGCACCCGTGGCCTCACCCCAGGCCACGAAAACGCCACACCCAGTGACCACGGACCCACCGCCATGGAGGCACCGCACACCCGGTTCCACGGGGAACACTCACGCCACCGCGCCTCCTTATAAGGAGGGCCTCCGACCGACCTTCGTGGCACCGTGCAAACCCTGGATGACAGGGGCCTCCGGGCCGCGTTCCACACCCGGGACTCCGGACCTTCAAGTCCTTGGAATCAGGCCTCGCGGCCTGCTCGGAAACCCTCGAAAAGAGGAACCGTGCCACGCGTGCCGCGAATTTGATCCAACACCGAACCGCATGTTAGCAGCGGGATCCGCGCGCAGTCGTGCGTTACACCTCGCACGGCGCCTGGCGCTCGCCGGGCAAGAGAGAGGATGGGCCTCGTGGGTCGAATCATCTGCATCTCCAATCAGAAGGGCGGCGTGGGCAAGACGACCACCGCCATCAACCTCGCCGCGAGCCTGGCCTCCGCTGAACGCCGCACGCTCCTGGTGGACATGGACCCCCAAGGCAACGCCGGCAGCGGCCTGGGTCTCAAGCAGGACAAGCTCCACGGCACCATCTACGACGCGCTCCTCAATGGCCGCCCCATGAAGGAGCTCTTCCACCCCACCGAGCTGCGCTACCTCCAGGTCGTCCCCGCCACCCCCGACCTCACTGGCGCCGAAGTCGAACTCGTCGGCCAGGAGAACCGCGAGTTCCGCCTCCGCGACGCCCTGCGCCCCCTCGCCTCCGAGTTTGATTACATCATCATCGACTGTCCGCCCTCGCTCGGCCTGCTCACCCTCAACGCCCTGTCCGCCGCGGACTCCGTCCTCATCCCCCTCCAGTGCGAGTACTACGCGCTCGAGGGCCTCTCCCAGCTCACCCACACCATCGACCTGGTGAAGCAGGGCCTCAACCCGGACCTGAAGATGGAGGGCATCCTCCTCACCATGTTCGACGCGCGCGCCAACATCGCCCACCAGGTCGTCGAGGAAGTGCGCGGCTACTTCAAGGACCAGGTCTTCCAGGTCGTCGTCCCGCGCAACGTGCGCCTGTCCGAGTGCCCGTCGTTCGGCAAGCCCATCATCCTCTATGACATCAAGTCGAAGGGCTGCGAGAGCTACCTCGCGCTCGGCCGGGAACTGATGAAGCGCGACGCCCCCAAGTCCCCCCGCAGGCGGGTGGCTTGAGCGTGTCCGCGAATCCCCTGTCGATTCGCGCGCTCACCTCCGCCGCCCATGCCCGCCGTGAGCCCCTTCACGGCGCTGGAGTCATGTCTTGGTGAAAGCAGACCAGAAACGAGCCCTCGGCCGCGGGCTCTCCGCACTCATCCCCCAGGCCGCCCCTGGCAAGGGCAACGACGCGGCCGCCAACAAGGCCGGCGTCATCAAGCTCCCCATCGAGTCCATCCACCGGGACAAGGAGCAGCCCCGCCGCCACTTCGACGAGGAGAAGCTCAAGGAGCTCACCGAGTCCATCAAGGCCCAGGGCATCCTCATGCCCATCCTCGTCCGCAAGGACCAGGACGGCTACCGCATCATCGCCGGTGAGCGCCGCTGGCGCGCCTCCCAGGCCGCCGGCCTCAAGGAAGTCCCCGTCATCATCAAGGAGGTCACCGAGGTCCAGGCCTTTGAACTGGCCCTCGTCGAGAACCTCCAGCGCGCCGACCTCAACCCCATTGAAGAGGCGGAGGGCTACAAGCGCCTGGCCGAGGAGTTCAAGCTCTCCCAGGAGCAGATCAGCCAGCGCGTGGGCAAGGAGCGCTCCACCGTCGCCAACGCCCTGCGCCTGTTGGCCCTGCCCGCGGACGTGAAGGGCATGGTCGCGGATGGCTCATTGAGCATGGGCCACGCGCGCGCGCTGTTGGGCGTCCCCCGGTTGCCGGAGTTGCAGAACCTGGCCAAGCAGGTGGCGGAGAAGAAGCTCTCCGTGCGTGACACGGAGCGCCTGGTCCAGCAGAGTCGCTCCCACGGCAAGAAGGATGCGGGCAAGACGCCGCCGAAGCAGAGCCCGCAGGTGAAGTCCTTGGTGGAGGAGCTCCAACGCCGCTTGGGGACCAAGGTCCGGTTGACCGAAAGAAGCCCCGGAAAGGGCACCATCGAGGTGGACTTCTTCTCCTACGATGACCTGGACCGGCTGTTGAAGCTGCTCAGGAAGGAGTAGCGCGTGGCGCTCCTTGGCGGGAAGAAAGACGAAGCACCCAGCAGGCCTCTGTTCAAGCGGGAGGAGGAATCCGTGTCGCAGCGCTCTGGTGAGGTTCATACGCTTCTGGGCAAGGGAAGCGAGTTCGAGGGGAAGCTCACCTTCGAGGGGCAGGTCCGTATCGACGGAAAGTTCCAGGGGCAGATCATCACCAAGGACGTGCTCGTCATTGGAGATGGCGCCAAGGTCCAGGCTGAAATCCAGGCCGGCACCGTCATCATCAACGGTCAGGTGGAAGGCAACGTGAAGGCCACCCAGATCATCGAGCTCAAGACGCCGGGCCGGGTGAAGGGCAACCTGGAGACGCCGTCGCTGTCCATGGACCGCGGGGTCATCTTCGAGGGTTCGCTGAAGATGGAGAACCTGGGCAACGCGTCCCGTCCTCCTCCCCCCGGCGGCGAGAAGAAGTAGGCCGTGAAGGCCCCGGCCCACATCGCGCCAGCGGCCTTGCTGGCGCTGTGTCTGCTGTCCGGTTGCAAGGGCTGCAAGGAGGAGAGCGCCAGTCCGGGCGCCTCCCCACCGGATGGCACCGCGCAGACGCACCGCTCCGGCGTGAAGGTTCCCTTGCCGGAGGGTTGGTCCGCGCAGGTCGCACCCGACGACAGCTTCCAGGCGGGCCCCCCGGGCCGGCCGGTGCTCCGGGTGGACCTGCGGCGAGGCCAGGGCGAGCAGCTCCCCTCGGTGGAGAAGCTGGTCGAGCGGGTGCGCGAGGAGTCCAAGAACTTCGAAATCTCCCTGGACCAGGAAGAGCAGAAGGAGACCTATTCGCTCCTGCGCGTGACGCTGGCGCCCAAGCTCCCGGATGGGGGCGTGGGGCTGCCGTCACCCGCGCTCTTCGGGGCCCGGCGCGTGGGCTCGGACTTGTTCCTCTGCGCGACCCTACCGGGTGCGTCGCCCGAGGACGTCCGGCTGGCCACCGAGGCGTGCCGCGATATCGAAGTGCAGGCGCAGCCGCGCTAGCCGCGGCGGGTGCCCGAGAGCAGGCAGGCAGGGCTCAGTGTTGAACATTCGGCGAGCGCCGCGCGTCCATTCGATTATGGAAGGATGGATGCAAGGGGCCTTCCCGAATCCTTCGTGAGTCCCTAACCTGCAGATCCCCGGCCCGCGGTGGGAAGCTCGAAGTCCCATCCCATCCAGGACCTCCACGCAGCCCCCCGCAAGGAGTCCCCGCATGTCGTTCACCGGAATGCTCCCCCTTCCCCTCGCCGCCATGGACCTGAGCTCCGTCGGGGAGCGGCTGTTCGCCGCCGGAGGGATTGCCGTCACCGTGCTGGCCGCGCTGTGGTTCGCCTGGAGCCGGCCCGTGGCGGCGCCGGTACCCGTGCGAGTGTCTTCCCGCCGCAACCCGCGCCGCTGACGGCCCCCTGGCGCCTCAGCCGCGCTTGAGCGCGAGGGACAGGGCGAAGTCTCCGGCTCCGTCCGTCCACCACGCCGCCAGTCCCAGGCCCGCCGCGTCCAGCTCGGCCTCGACGCGGGTCTGCTCGAACTTGCAGCTGACCTCGGTGCGCAGCACTTCGCCCTCGGCGAAGTCCACCCGGCGCTTGAGCGCGGACAACTTCACCGTCTGCGCCCGCCGGGACACCAGCCGCATCTCCACCCAGCCGTTGTGCTCGTCGAAGGGCGCGAAGTGCTCGAAGCCCTCCGGGTTGAAGTCGCCGCCCAGCTCGCGGTTGAGCACGGTGAGCACGTTGCGGTTGAACTGTGCCGTGACGCCCGCGCTGTCGTTGTAGGCCGCGAACAGCCGCTGCCGGTCCTTGATGAGGTCGGTGCCCAAGAGCAGCCCGTCCCCTGGCAAGAGTCCCTCCGACAGCTCGCGCAGGAAGCGAGAGCGCTCCACCGGCTTCAGGTTGCCGATGGTGCCTCCCAGGAAGGCGACCAGCCTGCGTCCCCCTTGAGGCAGCCGGCCCAGGTGGTGCTCGAAGTCACCCACCACCGCGTGCACGGTGATGCCCGGGTACTCGCGGGCGAGTGACGCCGCCGCGCGGCGCAGGAAGGCCTCGCTCACGTCGAAGGGGACGAAGCGCGAGAGCTGTCCTGCTTCCTCCATGGCGTCGAGCAGCAGGCGCGTCTTCTCGCTGGTGCCGCTGCCCAGCTCGATGAGGGTGGTGGCGCCGCTGAGCCGGGCCACGTCGCCGGCGTGGGCCAGCAGGATTTCGCGCTCACGCCGCGTCGGGTAGTACTCCGGCAGGCGGGTGATGTCGTCGAAGAGCTGGCTGCCCCGCTCGTCGTAGAGCCACCGGGGGGAGAGCTCCTTGGGTGTGTTGCACAGACCCTGGAGGACCTCCTGCCGCAGCGCGCGCCGCGCGTCGCCGGGCTTCACGAAGACCTCCACCTTCACCCCGGGGATGTTCCGCGTCCCCTCACCAGGCGTCGTCACCACCGGCTGTACCAACGAATCCATGCCTCACCTCACACCGCGGACGCACAACGGACGCCGGCGAAAATCTGCCGGCGGATGGGGTAGTCCCAGTTGCGAAAGCCATTGCGCACCGCCACCGGCGCGCTGGCCCATGCTCCTCCTCGAAGAACCTTGTATTCGTCGCCGAAGAACACCTCCGAGTACTCGCGATACGGATAGGCGCGGAACCCCGCGTAGGGCTGGAAGTCGCTCGAGGTCCATTCCCAGACATCGCCCAACAGGCCCCACACGCCGTCGTGGCTGACGCCCTCCGGATGGCTGCCCACGGGCGCGGGACCCCACGCATCACCCCCCAGATTCGCGCGCGCGGGCGTGGGTGCTTCGGGTCCCCAAGGGTGTTCGCGAAGCACTCCATCCGAGCCTCGCGCGGCCTTCTCCCACTCGGCCTCGGTGGGCAATCGCTTGCCGGCCCAGCGCGCGTAGGCCTCCGCTTCGTACCAGCACACGTGTTGAACGGGCTCGTCCGCGGGAAGGGGCTCGACCTGGCTGAAGCGCCTGCGCAGCCAGCGGCCTCCGTCTTGCGGCAACCAGAACTGGGGATGCGCGAGCCGCTCCGCGCGCACGAAGTCCCAGCCCTTGGGATGCCACCAGCGCGAGTCCTCGTAGCCTCCGGACTCGACGAAGGCCTGGTACTCGCCGTTGGTGACCGGGTGCGCGTCCATCAGGAAGGGCGCCACCTCGCGGACATGTGAAGGTTGCTCGTTGTCGAAGGCCCAGGGCGCGTCGGTGCCCAGGCGCACCGGGCCGCCGGGGATGAACACCGGCGCGCGGGAGACGGGGCGGGCGCGCGGGAGCAGGCGCGTGGAGGCCATCCGGTACTCCACCTCCGTCATGAGCTGGAGCGTGGCGGCGAGGGTCTCCGCGTGCTGCTGCTCGTGCTGCGCCACCATGCCGAAGACGTAGCCGTCCGCCAGCAGCGGCTCGAAGCTGGTCTCGGGCACGTGGTCCATCAGGTGTTCGCGCACGGCCTGACGCACGCGGGTGGCGTAGGCGAACGCGGCCTCGGGTGGCAGCAGGGGGAGCGTGGCGCGGGTGCTCCGAGGGTGGCGGAAGGCGTCGTAGATGGCGTCGAAGGCCGGGTCCGTCAGCGCCGGGGCGCCCAGTGCCCGCAGCAGCCACTGCTCCTCGTAGTTGGCGATGTGCGCGACGTCCCAGATGAGCGGCGACATCAGGGGCGAGTGCTGGTTCATCAACACCCGCTCCGGCAAGCCCGCGAGCATGCCCAGCACCCGCGCCCGCGCGGCCTCGAGCTCCGCCCAGGCCCGGGCCTTCCATGCCCCCGGGGCTTCCACGGCGCCTGCGGTTCGAGTCGTCGAGCGGTCCATCGTCCAGGACATGGCGACTCAAACTAGGGAGTGGATGGGGGTGGGGGTAAGTCCGGGGCCCCTGGGGCAGGATGCTCCCGTGAGGCAATGTACGTTCCCGTGGTGGGCGGCCGGGCATCCCCAGGCCGACCTTTCGGGTGGGTATCTGTCCACTTTCGCCGCGTTGCGGCGGGCGCCGAGTCGCCCTGAGGGGGAGGGGGACTCTATGCTGTCGCCATGGCCAGCGCTGGGAAGCACGGCTCCGTGCTCGTGGTGGAGGATGAGGACGATATCCGGGCCGCCATCGCGGAAATCCTCGAGAGTGAGGGCTACGACGTCACCGTCGCCTCCAACGGGCGAGAGGCGATGGAGGAGCTCTCCGACGTGCGGTATGTCCCTCGGCTCATCCTCCTGGACTTGATGATGCCGGAGATGAACGGGCATGAGCTGCTGGTGCGCCGGCAAGCCATCCCCCGGCTGCGCAACGTCCCGGTGATGGTGCTCACCGCCGTCACCACCGACATCCCGCCCGGGGCCAATGGCCTGCTCCGCAAGCCGTTCTCGGTCGAGGAACTGTTGGAAGCCGTGCGGAGCATGATGCCCATCGCCGCGTGAGGCGCGGGCGCTACGTCGCGTGGGTTTGCTGACGCGCCAGCGACAGCAATGTCAGCGTGCGCGAGGCTTCATCCCACGCGTAGCCCAGCACCAGCCGGTGGAGTGGCAGGACGTGGATGCCCGGCGGCTCATCCGGAGGCCAGGTCCCCGTGGCCATGCCGGCACCCAACCGCTCCAGGGTGTCCTGGAGCGCGCCGAAGTCCTCCGCGCTCATGCGCCCCACCTCTCGCCACGCCTGGGGCGAGTAGTGGATGCGATGAGGTCCCTGGGGACGCTGGCGTGCTCGCGTCATGTGTCGGAAGTCGACAGTCCTTTCCGACTCCATTCCTTGCCAATGCCGTGCCCATGCGAGCGCCGCAGTGAGGGGCAGGCATGGAAGCGAGGGCTTGTGGCTGAAGGAGTTACAAAGGCGTTCACTCGGGCCGGAAGAAACAACAGGTGACGAGGGGCTTCATCGGCCGGTGGGAGTGCCTGCGGGCGCTGTGTCCTGGCTGCCCGCTCGTGGTGGGCGTGCCCACGTTGACGCGAGGGACGCGGCGCGGCCCCGGACAAGGAGAAGCCATGGCGGCACGGCGCAGGTACACCCCTTGGTCTGCCACGAACGGGGTGTTGTTCGGCATGGTCGCGGGTGTGGTGCTGGGACTGGCGGAGATGGTGCTGGTGCTGGCATCCGGCGACAGTCCGTGGAGGCCGGTGCGCATGTCCGCGGGCGTGTTGCTGGGGCCTCGGGTGTTCACCGAGGACTTCCCGTTGGGGCGGGTGGTGCTGACGGGCGTGGGCGTGCACCTGGCCGTCTCCGCGGTGATGGGCGTGTTCTATTCCTTCCTGGATGCGCTGCTGCCACCGGATGGACGTGGACGCTGGGAGTTCCAGGCCGCGGTGGGGATGCTCTTCGGCATCGCGGTGTGGCTGGTGGCCTTCCAGTTCATCGCGCGGGGGTACTACCCCTGGTTCCTCGACGTGCCGCAGTTTCCGCAAATCGTGTTGCACGCCGTCTTCCTCGGGTTGCCGCTGGCGATGCTGTTCACCATGGCCGAGCGGCGGCGCGCGCTGATGGACGCGGCGGAGAGCGCGTCGACGCCGGTGTGACGCGGGGTCGAAGAGGGGGCCACGAGAGGGGCGCGAGGACCCGACGCGAGGCGTCGGGCTCGTTTGAAAAAACGCTGAAGGTATGGTGAAAGTACCCGACCTTCAGGGTTATCTAGGGACCTCCGAGGCACCGGGTGCGGGGCCCCTTCCTTTCGTGGACGACTGACACACGCATGGACACAGAACTGGCGAGCATGCTGGGAGCGGCGGCGCGGGCTGCCCGGGTGCGGATGGGGCTGACGCAAGCCGATGTGGCGGAGCGGATTGGCATGGCGTCGGAGGTGTATGGCCGCCTGGAGCGGGGCCACATGCTGCCCAGCGTGCAGAACCTGAGGCGGCTGTGCGTGGTGCTCAACGTGCCGCCGCACCAACTGCTGGGGTTGGGAGATGAGCTGGCGGCGCCTCCGCCGGGGAAGGACAAGTCGAGCGGGAAGTCCCGTGAGGACGACACGCCGGAGATGCGGCGGCTGTTGCGCAACCTGCGCAAGCTGTCCCCCGTGCAGCTCAAGCTGATGAACCTGGTGGCGTCGGCGATGCAGCAGAAGAAGAAGTGAGGCGCGGGCCCGGCGCTTCGCGCGGGCCTTGTCGTCTCCAGGCCCAGGGAGATGGGCCTGTCGCTTCCGAGGAGCCCGCACGCGTCAGCAGCGCGGCACCAGGAACAGCCCTCCGAGCAGCAGCAGCAGCGACACCACCACCCAGGCGCTCGCCCACGTGAGTCTTCGCGCGAGTGTCCTCTGCTGGCGCGCCACGGGCGTTTCGACGGAGGAGGCGTCGCGCGAAGTGATGCGCGGGCCGGATGCGTGGGCCGTGGGCCTTGGATGCGCGGGTGCGCTGCCCGGCGGCGGCCTCCTCACGGACCTGCGGGGCAGGGGCGCGGGCCAGGGCCCGAGGACGGAGGGCTCGCTGGAGGGATTCCGGCGCTCCGAGGAGGGGCTCTCCGTGGGAGGGCGCGAGAAGAGCGGCCTGTCCCAGTCATGTGTCGCGGCGCCGAGCGCCACTTCGAGCGCGGCGTGCAGCGCGCCTCCATCCTGGTAGCGCTCCTCGGGGCGCTTGCGGAGGAGCTGTTGGGAGATGAGCTCCAGCGCGAGCGGGACGTGCTCGTTCAGCGTGGAGGCAGGTGCGGGCATGCGTGTCTCGATGTACTCGGCCAGGACCTCTCGCGGCAGCGTGGGCGAGAAGGCCGGTGTCCCCGTGAGCACCTCGTGCAGCGTCACGCCCAGGGCATAGAGGTCATCGGTGGCGCGGAAGGCATAACGCGCGTCGCGCCGGGAGTGGTTCTCCCGGTGGAAGCGGAGGGCCTCGGGGCTGCGGTAGCGGGGGGTGCCCGGTGGGAGGGGCCCCTCGGTGAGGGGTTGGGATTCGGCGTGGTTGGCGCTGCCGAAGTCCACCAGGATGGGCGAGTCATCGGCGGCGCGCACGAGGATGTTGGAGGGCTTGAGGTCTCGGTGGAAGACATTGCGCGAGTGCAGCTCTCCCAGGGTCCACGCCAGCTGTGAGAACAGCCGCGCCACGCGGCGCGCGGAGGGGGCCTCGCGCTTCACCCAGGCGGAGAGCGTGGCGCCCTCCACGTAGTCGAGGACGACGTAGTGATAGCCGGTGCGGGCATCGGGCCAACGCCCGTGGGCCCAGACCCGGACGACGTGGGGATGGACCGCGTGGAGCAGACACGCGAGCTCCCGGACGGCTCGCGCGTCCGTCCGGTCCAGGTCGTCACTGCCCGGTCCTCGCAACGCGAACTTGAGCGCGTGCAGCCGGCCGCCGCTCTCCACCTGGAACACCGCGCCGAAGGCCCCTTGGCCCAGCCGCGCCATGACACGCCACGGGCCGACCTTCATCCCCGGACGCAAGGCGAGTGGATGACCCGCCATCATGGCGTCTGCCTCCAGACAGCGAGGCGCGGGGGCCTCGAGGGGACTCGTGACACGGTGCTCCCACCCGGGACTTCGCACCGGGCGCCGGCTCCGAGGCGCCGCGCGCCGGGCTGCCTCCGTGTCTCCGGTTCGGGGGGGATGGCGGACCTGCGAGGGAAGGGGGCAATCATCGGCATGACCCTGGGGTGGGGTTGGAGCAATGGGTGACGACCTCCTGGGTCACAACCTAACAAGGTGTCTTCGCGTTGGGTGATGGAACAGGTAGGGTGGGTGACTGGTTTGTGCTTGCAAGGACAAGCGAACCCCTGGATTCCGCGCACCCAGCCCCGCAACCCGCGCGAGAGCCGTGGGGCGCTCGTGAGCGCAGGGCTTTTCCGTCACACGCAGGGCGGCGGGTGACTCAGCGGCTGGGGGGCGGTTTCTGGGTGGGAGGCGGTGGCTTCTGGGGCGGGGGCGAAGGGGGCTCCTCGCCGGAGGGGAGCTGGGGCAGGGGCCACCCCTCGAACAGGGGCCAGGCGCGGTACATGGAGCGGCGCTCCTCGGGCGTGAGCGGTGGGGGCTGCGGCTCCTCGCGCCGGAGATGACGCGCGGGGGCCGGCACGGAGGGCGGAGGGGAGCGCAGCAGGATGATGGCCAGCACGGTGCACACCACGGCCATCACCGCGATGCTCCAGGCCCGGGCGGGGCCTCTCAATCCCCTGTGTGCCTCCACGTGTCAGTCCTCTAGAACGTGCCCTCTCTCAACACGTCCATCTTGGAGATGGTTCCGAGCAGCCGCCGGCCGCTGTCCACCACGGGCAGCCGTTCGAGCGCCGTCTGGGTGAAGCGGGAGGCCACCTCGCTCAGCGACATCTCCGGGGTGATGGGCTTCACCTCCGTGTCCATGATGTCCTCCGCGATGGTGGCATGGAGCAGCGAGTGGTCCGGCAGGTGTCCCTTGAGGTCATCCAGCACCAGCGCGCCCCGGTAGAGGCCCTGGTCGTCGGTGACGTAGAGGTCCTCGCCCGCGGGGAGCTCCAGGAGCATCGCGACGACCTCCGGGAAGGGCGTGGAAGGAGAGACACGTCGCTGCACGGGCTTGAGCAGCGCGCGCGCGCCTTCCTGCCGGAGCCATTGAGGGATGGTGGCCGGCATGCGCACGTTGCGGCGGTTGAGCACGGAGGTGTAGAGCGACTCCGGCTCGAGCCTGCGGCTGATGGCCGTGGACACCACCGCGCTGAGCATCAACGGCAGCACCAAGGGATAGTCCCCGGTGAGCTCGAAGATGAGCAGCACCGCGGACACCGACGCGTGAGTGGTGCCCGCCAGCACCGCGCCCATGCCCAGCAGGGCATACGCGCCGCTGGGGGCGCTGCCTGGAAACAGCCGCTCGGACAGGGCTCCGAACGCGCCTCCCAGCATGGCGCCGTAGAACAGCGACGGCGTGAAGAGCCCTCCCGGCACCCCCGCGCCCGCGCACAGGGAGGTGAGCGCCAGCTTCGCCAGGGGCAGCACCAACAGCAGCAGCAGGGGCATCCGTCCCAGCAGCGCGGAGTTCACGGCGTCGTAGCCATTGCCCAGCAGCTGCGGCAGCCACACCGCGGTGACTCCCACGACGCTCATCGCCACCACCGGAAGGAACGGGGCGAGCCAGAACGAGGCCCGGTCCAACAGGTCCGACATCACGTTGATGCCGCGCACGTAGAGCGCGGAGGCCCCGCCCAACAGCACCCCCAGCACCAGCGCCAGCACGAGCTCGCGAGGGTGGAGCAGCGTGTAGCCGGGGATGACGTAGCTGGGATGGTTGGCGATGAGCATCCGCGAGACGAGCGTCGCCACCACGCAGGAGACGACGATGGGGCCGAACAGCTCCAGCGCGAAGCTGCCCAGCAACACCTCCAGCCCGAAGAGGGCCGCGCCGATGGGCACGTTGTACGCGGACGCCATGCCCGCCGAGGCGCCACACGCCACCAAGAGGCGCGTCTGGCCCGCGTTCAGCCGGAGCCACTGCGCGAGCGCGGAGCCGCTCGCCGCCCCCGTGGACAAGAGCGCGCCCTCGCGTCCCAGCGGCGCGCCCAGGGCCACCGCCATGATGGAGACCAGTCCGCGCAGCAGCGCGCGGGGGAGGGGCAGGCGGCCGGAGCGGACCCAGATGGACTCGATGATGCCCGCGGTGCCGTGGCCCCGCAGGGGCCGCCCCACGACGAGGGACAGCAGCGTCACCAGCGCGCCGCCCAGGATGGGGATGAGCACGCGCCGCCAGGTGGGCGCCGCCGCCACGCCGGAGAGGAAGTCCTCCGACTGGCTCCGCCAGAAGAGCTCCTGGGTGAAGCGCAGCACCTTGAGCAGCCCCGCCGCGCCCAGGCCCGCGATGAGCCCCACCGCCACCACCAGCAGCCAGAAGCGCTTCTCCATCCCCGTGAGGCTTCGCAGGAAGTCCCGCACGGAGTGGTGGAAGCGCCGCGCCACATTGACGCCCGGCGGGCCTGCCCCGGTGCCGGGCTGGGTGATGGATGGAGAGGCCACGCCGGTCCAAGCTAGGCACCCGGTCATCCGTGCGCCGCGTCCCTGTTCCTGACCGCCCTTGAACAGCGGAGGTTGTCCGGTTTCTTGCTGCGATTTGCTGGGCGCGCGCCGTTCTCAATGTGTCAGAGGCTGACATTTCCTCTCGAAGAGGCCCGCGAGGTTTGCCGGGTGTCACCTCGGGGGCACGCGCTGTCCTGGTGACGAGGTGTGCCGAAGCGTGGGAAGGATGCCCCCCTGACTCACGGCCGAGCCGTTGTCCTTCACGCGGCTGTCCAACCCCGTCGGCCGGTGCCTCACTCAAGGAAACGCTTCATGTCCAAAGCCTTGCTCGAAGCCATTGCCAAGAAGGATGTCTCCGCCGTGAAGCAGGAGGTCGCGAAGGCGGACTGGAGCGTCCGCGACGAGTTCGGGCGGACGGCGCTGAGCGTGGCGGCCTCGCAAGCGGGCGAGCAGTCGACGGAGGTGCTGCGGGTGCTGCTCGACGCGGGCGCCGACGTGAATGCGTCGCAGGACGAGGACAGCGAGGAGGAGGAGGGGTGGACCGCGCTGCACCAGGCCTGCCTCAAGGGCACGTTCCCCTCGGCCATCGACGCGGTGACGCTGCTGCTGGAGCGCGGCGCCAAGGCGGATGGGAGCAGCAAGGCGGCGGGAGTGACGCCACTGGAGCTGGCGCTCACCACGCACCACCTGGGCATCGCGGAGGCGCTGCTCAAGGCGGGGGCTCAACCCGACGCGGTGGGCACGCAGGGCATGTCCCCGCTGCATCGGGTGGTCGCCCTGTTCCGGGAGCGCTCGGAGAAGGGGAAGTATCCGGCGGGCGCGGTGGCGAAGATGGCCGTCGACGCCGTCAAGCTGCTGCTCGCCCATGGGGCGAAGCCCCAGACGCGGGACTCGAAGGGCGAGACGGCGCTGGCCAAGGCCCTGCTCTACAAGCTGCCGGAGGACTTCATCCTGGTGCTGGTGAACGCGGGTGCGCCGCTGGACGAGTGGGTGGACCTGGGCCAGCCGCCCAAGAAGGTGCTCGTCACGCCCGCGTCCATGGCGGTGGGCCTGGGCCAGCCGGTCTCCGTGATTGTCGCCATGCTGAAGACGGGGCTGGACACGACGAAGCCCGTCGCGCCGGATGCGCAGAACCTGATGCACTACGCGGCGATGAAGCGCTTCGACGCGCTCCAGATGATTCTGGAGCACCGGCCGGAGCAGGACGTCAACGTGCGCGATGAGTCGGGCGCCACGCCGCTGTTCCTGTCGTCGTGGGTGGGCATCTCCAGCGCGGTGAAGGCGCTGCTCGCGCGGGGCGCCAATCCGAACATCCCGGACAGCGACGGCAACATGCCGCTGCACACCGCCGCGAAGAACGACCACGACTCCGTCGTGAAGCTGCTGCTGGAGGCGGGCGCGGACAAGAGCGCGCGCAACGCGAACGGACAGACGGCGGAGGACCGGGCGCGCGCCGAGGGCCACACGACGGTGGCGAAGCTCTTGAGCGGAACCTGAAGCACCCGCGCGGCCCGGGGTGGCCCCGCTCAAGCGGCCACCCCGAGCCCACGGTTCATCAGTTGTCGACGAAGAAGTTGAAGCGCTGGACCGTGGAGTTGCCCACGCCGTCGCTCATCCACACGTCGATGGTGTGCGAGCCATCCAGCAGCTCGCGCGTGTCGAGCGTCGCGGTCCACGTGCCGTCACCCTGGAGCGTGCCGGCGCGGATGCCGGACATGTCCCGGCTGAAGCCGACGTTGGACACGGTGGTGAGGTTGTCGGTGACGCGGGCGCGCAGGGTGATGGTGCCGGCGGCGGTGCTGCCCTCGGTGGGGGACAGCAGCGTGGCGGTGGGGGCCTGCACGTCGTAGCGCACCGTGCGCGTGAGGGTGGAGGTGACGCCCGTCTCGCTGGTGGTGATGATGCTGATGTTGTTGATGCCGGGGGTGAGCGTGAGCGTCGTCTGCACCGCGCCGCCGCCGCGAGCCACCGGCATGGGCGCGCCGCCGTTGATGCGCACCGTCGTCGAGGACAGGGACTGGACGTTGACGGTGTAGTTGAGCGCGTGGTTGGCGAGCGGCCCGTAGAGCTGGCCGTCACCCGGGTTGGTGGAGACCGTCGGCTGGCCGGGGTCCACCCAGACGGTGACCAACTTCTCCGTCACGTTGAAGGCGCTGTCCGTGGCGCGCACGAGGATGACCTGGTTGCCCGTGTTCATGGGGACGGTGTGCTCCACCGTGCCGTTGCCGAACTCGAGCAGCGACGTGGCCACCCACTGCGTCTCCACGCGCACCGGCGTCTGGTCCTGCACCGACGACGTCACCACCACGTTGGTGCTGCTCAGCGCGGCGCCGTTCGAGGGCGAGAGGATGGTGAGGACGGGCGCCACGCGGTCCACCGTCAGGTTGACCTGCTTGGTGGTGACACCGCCGAAGCTGTCGCGCGCGGTGAGCTGGATGATGTTGGGGCCTTCCTGCAGGGTGATGGTCGTGTAGATGAGGCCGCCGTTGCCCGGGGTGAGCGGGATGGTGGTGGAGCCGTTGATGATGAAGGCCGCGTAGGTGACGACGGCGCCCGGGGCGCGCGGCGTGGCGTAGCCCCAGATGTCCAGCGTCGTCTCGCGGGTGAAGGCCGGCGGGTTGCCGATGGTGACCATGGGCGTCAGGTGCGGGAACGGGGCGATGACGACGGTGCGCGAGTCGGTGCTGCCCAAGAGGTTGGCCAGGGGCGGCGTGCGCTCCACGCCCGAGTACACCGCGCGGAAGTCCTGCGGACCGGTGACGTTCCACGTGTCGGTGGGCGGCACCCAGTTGAAGGTGAACAGGCCATCGCCGTCCACGTCCGCGTCTCCGCCCACGGGCACGCCCGCGACGTAGAAGGTGACGACGCCCCGGTTGGGACCGGTGACGGGCATGTTGGCGGAGTCGCGCACGCGGGCGGACAACACGTTGCCGTTGCCGATGGTGATGGTCGCGTTGACGGCCGGCGTCTGGATGGTGGTGGTGGTGGGCAGACCGGTGACGGGCGGCAGGGGCGGGGTGTACGCGGTGGCGCGGGCGGAGCCGGACACGCCGGGCGCGCCGCCCGAGTTGGCGACGAGCGTGAACTCCGACGTCAGCGCGGGAATCAGGTTCGAGGGCGCGGTGACGGTGACGGTGACATTGGCGTCGTCACCCGCGGGCAGGAAGAGGCTGATGGGGGTGGGGAAGGACGCCCAGCCGGGCAGGCCGCCCGTGGTGTTGAGCGTATAGGTGTCCGCCTGGTAGCCGTGGTTCTTCACGTTGAAGGTGAAGGTGACCTGCTGCGCCTGCTGCGAGCCGATGGCCAGCTCCTTGCGCGCCTCGCCCACGACGGAGACGTGCACGCTGAAGTCGCCGTAGCAGGACAGGCCCAGGGACGCGAACGTGGTGGGGATGTCGAAGGTGGCGGAGCCGGTGCGCCAGCTGCCGTCGGCGGCCTGGCGCGTCTTGAGCCACTCGATGCTGCTGCGCACGCGCGGGTCGGTGGCGGGCTCGCGGCCCGCGAGGCACAGCGCGTAGATGGCGCTGCCGGTGGCCACGTCGTTGGCGGCGCCGTTGGGCAGGTCACCCCAGCCCGGGTTGCCGGGCGAGGTGCGCGTGAGCAGGCGGTTGGCCAGGGTGTCGATGGCGGCGGTGTTGGCGTTGCTCGGGCCGGGGCCCGCGGCCTTCAGGCCCACCACGGCCCAGGCCACCTGGAAGGTGTAGGGCATGCCGTTGCCGGGGGCGCTGGTGTCTCCGTTGTCCAGGTTGGCCCGGAGGTAGGCCGCCGCGCGGTCCAGCGCGGTCTGGTACTGCGCGGCGCGCGCGGGGTCCACGCGCTGCTTGGCCTGGGCGATGCCCGTCATGATGCGCGCGGTGGTGGGCACGCTGCCATGGTCCACCGGGAAGCTGGCGTGGTCGGACGCCCACCGGCCGCTGGCCTCCTGCGTGCTCAGCGCCCAGTTGGCCGCGGCGACGAGCGACGCGCTGTACTGCGTGGAGACGTTCTGGTCATACCCGGCGAGGCCGAAGGTCGCGTAGGACGTCTTCTCGTTGCGGAAGTCGCTGGTGCCGTGAATCCACGAGCCGTTGGCCAGCTGCTCGTTCTTGATGCGCAGGCCCAGCGCCTCCAGGTTGGCCTGGTTCGTCTGGCCGTTGGCCGCGACGACGGTCATGTCGTAGCCGTTGGCCCGGGCGGCGGCCAGGCCGTAGGTGCTGGCACCCACGCGGTGGCAGGCCGCGCAGTTGTTGGCGTTGACCCAGGTGACGACGTCCGCGCTCAGGAAGTTGATGGCGCGCTGGGTGGACTGCGAGTTGGTTTGGGTCTGCGCCGAGGACGGCGTGGACAGGACGGCGACACACAACGCCAACAGGCCGGCGAAGGCCTGTGGACGCACGCGCCGCCACGACGTGAGGACACGGGTGGACATGGTGCTCCCAGAGGTGAGGTGTGGACGCCAGTCATTGGCGCCCAGACGCGATACCTCCGAGGCCTTAGGTCGTGTGGGGCCGCTGCTCCCCGCGGGGACGGGGATTCCGGTACGTGCTGCGAGCTCTCCGCAGGTATCGCGTATCCACGAAATACTTAAACTCTGCTGAAAATGTCCAGTCACCGAAAACAGGACAGTTTCAGCAATAACGGGGTTTTAGGTGACCCCATCCTTCCGTGGGAGCGCGGAGTGGATTCCTCGTCCGCGATGACCCGGAGGAGGGACATCGCGGACCTGGGGCCGTGACGTGGGCGTCACCACTTCCCGAAGCCGATGGCCAGGGTGGCGCCGACGGTGAAGGGAGAGTCGAATCCCTTGCGTGTGTCATCCCAGCCGCCGCGCACGACGAGCATGTAGTTGAGGCAGGGGCAGTTGCCCTGGATGCCGATGCTGGCGCGCACGGGGACCTCGAGCTGCCCCGTCTGCGGCACCATGAGCGCGGCGCCCTGCAACCCGGCGAAGACCTCCAACCAGGTCCTGTGGCCCATGGGCACGAGCCAGTGGTTGATGGTCAATCCCAGGGTGGGGCCGAGCGCGGCGTCCTCGCTGGTGCGTGAGGCGGTCCGCACGTGGAGGCCCACTTGGGTGGCCAGGTTGTGGATGGCGCCTCGGGTCTCCTGCCAGTCGTCGACGGCGCTCAACCGGTAGGCGGCTTCGACGCTGACCGCGCCATTCTTGTAGCGCTGGCGTGCCTCGAGCGCGAGGCCATCCTGCTCGTTGGTGCAGCCGAAAGGGAGGAAGGCGCCGGTCCCCATCTCCTCCGTGCCGATGAGCACGTCGACTTGAATCCAGCGGTCCTGGAAGGTGGGCAGCGACATCAGGGGCACCTCCGCGGACGAGGTGCCGGGGCTCAAGAGGCCGCAGAGCAGGCCCAGGGACAGCACACCGCGCAGGATGAGGTTTCTGAAGACACACGACTTCCGCTGATGCTCCACGGTCCGGCTCCCTTCGGGTTGGATGGCCCTGAAGGTAGCGATGGACTGTTGTGACCATCATCACAGCAGTCTCACGGTTGCATCATGTGCGGCGTGCGCGCCGTGTTCGGAGGAGCCCTCGGCGCGGGGAGTGGCGCCGAGGGCTCGACTTCCGTTGTGCCGCTCAGCCGCCGACGATGTCGAGCGACTGGCCGACGCCCTTGGCGCGGGCGACGTCGTAGAGGGCGCGGGCGAGCGCGACGTCCTGGAGGGCGAGGCCGGTGGAGTCGAAGACGGTGACCTCGTCACCGGCGCGTCCGGGCTTCTTGCCAGCGACGACTTCGCCCAGGGTCCCGGCGATGTGCTCGGGCTTGAGCAGGCCGTCGTGGAGGGGGACGTTGACCTCGCCGGAGTGGAGGGCCTGCTCGGTGTCGTCGATGAAGACGCGGCCCTCGGTGAGGATGCGCGCATCCAGCTCCTGCTTGCCGGGGGCATCCGCGCCCATCGCGTTGATGTGAGCGCCGGCCTTGAGCCACTCGCGCTTCACGACGGGGGTGCGCGAGGGGGTGGAGGTGCAGACGATGTCCGCGCCGGAGGCTTCCTGGAGGCTGACGACCCGGCCGCCCTTCTCGGCCTGGAGGGCCTTGGCGGCGGACTCGGAGGTGTCGGCGAGGAGCAGCTCCATTTCGCCGAAGAGGGCGCGGTGGGCGTCGATGAGGACGCGGGCCTGGACGCCGCAGCCGACGAGCCCGAGGGTGCGGGGCTTGGGCTTCGCCAGGTACTTGGAGGCGATGCCGCCCGCGCAGCCGGTGCGCCAGGCCGTGAGGAGGGTGCCGTCGAGGATGGCCAGGGGCGACGCGGTGTCGGGGTCGCTGAGGATGTAGAGGGCGCGCACGGTGGGCAGGCCGTGCTTCTTGGGGTTCCGCGGATGGGCGTTGACCCACTTCACTCCGGCGGCGCCGTCGAGGAACGCGGGCATGGCGCGGAAGTCGCCGTCGTACTGCGGCAGCGAGAGGTACACCTTGGGAGGCATGAGGGACTCGCCGCGGCCGTGGGCTCGGAAGGCCCGCTCGACGGCGTCGAGGCCAAGCTGGACGGTGTAGAGGCCGCGCAGCTCCTTGGCGCTGAGGATGAGGGTGGACATGGCGGCGCTATATAACAGGCGCAGATGCACCTCATCAGCGAGGCGTTCCGCGCCTCGCGCTCCATCCGGCCCTGGGTGGACATCCCGGTGTGACACGGAGGGAGCCGTGTCACCCAGGGGGACATCACAGCGAGGGGTAGAGCGTGAAGTACACCACGCCGTCGTTGTAGTCGTTGTCCGTGGCGTCCTCGGAGCACACCACGCCGACGACGAGCTGCCCGCCCGCGGGCGTGGTGAAGGTGCTGCTGTTGCCCTCCACGTTGCTGGGCTGGAGCCCGTTGCCCTTGTTGTACGAGACGGCGACCTTGTAGGTGCTGAGCTGGCTGCCCGAGCCGGGCACCGTGAAGGACGCCTGTCCCCCGTTGCTGCCCGGGGTGATGAAGCCCTGCGTGGTGAGCGGCATCGTCACGTTCCCCTCGCCGGAGCCTTGGAACACCGCCGCGCTCCCCGAAGGAGGGCTGATGGTGATCTGCTGCGTGTAGCCCGCGTTCGCCAGCGCCTGGACGTAGGATGGTGTTCAAGTGACGGCGCGGACTTGGGCCCGCATGTCTCGCGACGCGAAGTCGTGGCGACGTGTCGCCCGACGTGTCAGGCCATCTGCTCGCGGGCTTCGACGGCGTGAAGAGGCTTCGATACGCTCCGCGCCGCGGGTCCGAGTCCGAGGACGAAGATGAGCGACCACGATGAGGTCGAGCTGCGCCATGCACTCGCGGAGGGCCTCCTCTCGCGTGAAGAGTGTGAAGCCCTGCGCGAGGAGGCGGCGCGTCTGGGGCGCCGTCCCCTGGAGCTGCTGAAGGAGCGGGGCCGGCTCTCCGAGGACACCCATGCCTCCATCCTCCGGCTGATGCTGCGCGAGGAGGACACGCGAGGCCCCATGGCCCCGGCAGCTCCTCGTCCCGACGCCCCAGGCCCGGTGATGGTGGACACGGGCCGTCAGCGCGAGGACGCCACGCCCCCCAACGTGGATGCGACGCTGACGCTGGAGAAGGACCCGGCCCGCGCTTCTCCCGCATCCGCCGTGGAGACCCCTGCCTTCCCCATCCCGGGTTGGGAGCACTACACCCCCGTCCGCTTCCTGGGGCAGGGCGGCATGGGCCGCGTGTTCCTCGCCTGGGACACCCGGCTGCATCGTCAGGTCGCGCTCAAGTTCGTGCGCGGTGATGAGCCGGAGCTCGTGCGCCGGTTCGTCTCGGAGGCTCGCGCCCAGGCGCGAGTGACACACCTTCGCGTCTGCGAGGTGTACGAAGTGGGCGAGGTCCAAGGGCGCTTCTACATCGCCATGCGGTACGTGGAGGGACAGCCGCTCCAGGCGCTGGTGGAGACGCTCAGCGTCGAGCAGAAGGCCCGCGTGCTGCGCGAGGCCGCGGAGGGTGTGCACGCCGCCCATCGCGTGGGGCTCATCCATCGAGACATCAAGCCCTCCAACATCCTGGTGGAGCGGTCCGCTGACGGTGAGCTGTCTCCCTTCGTCATGGACTTCGGGCTCGCTCGCGACTGGAAGGAGGGGGTCACCGCGACGGGCACCGTGCTCGGCACGCCGCACTACATGTCTCCCGAGCAGGCTCGCGGAGAGGTGGCCCGATTGGACAGGCGCGCGGATGTCTACAGCCTGGGGGCCACGCTCTATGCGCTGTTGACCGGGGCGCCGCCCATCCCCGGCGAGAATGGCCTGGAGGTGCTGGGCAACATCGCCACGGTGGAGCCGCGTCCACCTCGCGCGTTGGACCGCGATATCCCCGTGGACCTGGAGGCCATCACCCTCAAGTGCCTGGAGAAGGACCGCTCCGCGCGCTACGGCTCGGCGCGCGAGCTGGCGGAGGACCTGGGCCGCTTCCTCGACGGTGCGCCGGTGCTCGCTCGCACGGGTCCTGGCTATCGCGCGCGCAAGTGGCTGCGCAAACACCGCCGCGCCGTCGCCGTGGGGACCGGTGCGCTGACCGTGGTGTCGCTCGCGTTGGGACAAGCGGTGCTCGCGCGCAGGGAGGTCTCCCAACGCGAGGCCCTGGCCCGCCGTTTCACCGAACAGGTGGAGCGAATCGAGGCCCAGGCCCGCTACTCCGGCACCTCTCCCATGCATGACACGCGTCAGGACCGCGAGGACCTCGGCGCCCGGATGCGCGAGCTGGAGACCGCGATGCGTGACGCCGGCCCCATGGCGGAGGGCTCGGGCCATTATGCGCTGGGGCGCGGTTATCTCGCGCTCGATGATGACGCGAGGGCGAGGACACACCTGGAGGCCGCGTGGAAGGCGGGAGCCACGGAGCCTCGCGTGGCGTACTCGCTGGCCCTGGCCCTGGTGCACCTCTACCAACAAGCCCGATTGGAGGCGGAGCGGCAACAGGACGGGGTGACGCGTGAGGCCCGGCTGCGTGAAGCATCCCTGCGCTATGGCGAGCCAGCCCGGGACTTCCTTCGCAAGAGCGAGGGCGCGGAGGTCCCCGCTCCCGAGTACGTCGCCGCGCTGCTCGCCTTCCTCGAGAATCGTCCCGACGAGGCGCTGGCGAAGCTGGACATGCTGGGCTCACGCCTGCCCTGGTTTCACGAGGCCCCGCTGCTTCGCGGCGACATCCTGCTGACGCGCGGCACGGGCCGGTGGAACACGGGCAACCGCGAGGGTGCGCTCGCGGACTTCGATGAGGGCCGGCGAGCGTATACACGCGCGGCGGACATCGGGCGCAGTGTCCCCGCGGTGTATCGCGCCCTGGCTCAGTTGGAGGGCTGGTCGCTCCTGGTCGCGCTCTACGGACAAGGGGATGTCCCGCTCCATCACGCCAAGGGCGTGGAGGCCGCGTCGAAGGCACTGGCGTTGGCCCCCGACGACGCGGAAGCACACGAGCTGTTGGCGCACTTCCACCGCCGCCTCGCGGAGCACCGCGCGCGCCAGGGGGGCGAGGTGGAGCCCCTGCTGGAGCAGGCCCTGCTGTCGGCCCGTCGCGCGGTGGAGTCGCGGCCGGAGCGGTCTCGCGCGCTTCACGAGCTGGCCATGGTCCATTGGCAGCGCGCGCGCTTTCGACAGGAGAAGGGGTTGGACCCCCGCGACGCCCTGCGCGAGGCCGCCGCCACCTTCGAGCGTGTTCCCGCCGAGGCCCGTGACTATGACTTCCACGCCGACCTGGGCCAGGTCTTCCGCGTCTGGGCGGACCATGAGGAGGGCGGAGGTGGGGACCCGCTGCCCTTCCGGGAGAAGGCCATCGCCGAGCACGAACGCGCCACCCTCATCGACGCGAAGAGGCCCGAGGCGTGGATGAACCTGGGCACGGAGTACCTCTCCCGCGCTTCACATCCCCGCGCCGAGCATCCCTCGGAGGATTTGGACAAGGCCGCGGCGTCGTTGGCTCGGGCCCAGTCCATCAACCCCGGCCACGTGGTGCCGTGGTTCTACGCGGGAGAGGTCCACCTGGCCCGCGCCTCGCGGCACCGCGACGCGGGCATGGACCCGCGCCCCGCGCTGAAGCTCGCCGAGGAGGCCTACCAGAAGGGCGTGTCCATCAACCCGAAACTGCCGCCGCTGCACAACGGCCTGGGCACAATCTGGTTCGAGCGCGCCAAGGACGCCTGGGAGCGAGGAGAGGACGTGGAGCCCGCGC
Organism: Myxococcus stipitatus; assembly: GCF_037414475.1. The sequence goes on from NZ_CP147913.1 coordinate 4,585,321, forward strand.
TGCGCGAAGCCTTGAAGGCCTTTGACGCGGCCATCGCCCTGGCTCCCGCGCAGGGGTATGGGCAGAACAACGTGGGGGAGGTCCACGCCTGGCGTGCGACCATGCTCGTGCTGGAAGGCCAGTCCCCGGACGAGGAGGTCCGCGCCGCGCGCGTGGCCCTGAAGGACGCGTTGGCCCGTGTGCCGGACCTGCCGCAGCCGTGGATGAACCTGGGCACCGCGCTCCAGGCGGAGGCCGTGTGGGCCATGAAGCAAGGCCGCTCTCCGGGCCCCGCGCTGGAGGAGTCCTTGAAGTCCCTGCGCCGCGCGCTGGAGCTCCATCCCAAACAGGCGCAGGCGTGGCGGGTGCTGGGGGAGACGCTGGCCGTCGAGGCCCTCGTGAAGGCACGGCCTGGGGACAAGGGCTTCATGGACGCGGAGCAGGCGCTTCAGCGCGCTGTCGAGCTGGAGCCCACGCAACCCGAGCACCTCGTGGCGCTCGGGAACGTGTGTCTGGCGTGGGGGCGGTGGCTTGGGTCCCCAGGTGGGACGCCAGTGCTGGAGCGAGGGCTGTCGCTCGTGGACAAGGCCCTGGCCCTTCGAGGTGGATGGCCTCGCGCCCAGGCGCTTCGAGCCGGGCTGCTGCTGGCGTCCACTCCAGAGGCGGGACTCGGAGAGCCCGAGCCACGTCGTCACGCGCGGGAGCTGTTGTCCCGCGCGCTCGATGACAACCCGCGCCTCAAGCGCGAGTGGAGTCGCTGGCTCTCCGCCTCGAGCGGGGGCTCCGCTGTCTCGCGGTAGGAGCGCCGGGGCTCAGTGCTTGTCGTCGGGGTCGGTGGGGCCCTTGGTGCCGACGTCCAGGTTGCCTCGGATGGTCTGGTCGTCGGACGTACAGTCCGACTGCTGGCAGCCCTGGGTACAGTGGTTGTTGTCGTCGTTGCAGATGCTCAGGCAGTACGCGCCGGAGCTCAGCGAGGGGAGTGCCCAACTGCTCCCGCCCGTCAGGGGCTGAAGGGCCACCACGCCTCCATCCGCGGAAGACTGGAGGTCTCGCAGCTCGACGCAGAGCCCTTGATTCAGCTGGGATGCGACGACCAGCTCCTGGCCCGGACACATGCGCCATCCCTTGTTGCCAGAGGGCGGATTGAAGCTCTTCTTGCCCGAGGAGTTGAGCTGCACGGCGAGGTCCAGGCAATTCGTGCCGCTTCCGCCCGGGCAGGGGTCGTCCGCGCACTGCGAAGTGTCCGCGAGAACGTCTTGCTTCCCGGCCGCCCCGCCCGGTCTCGCCGAGTCCTCCGTCCCTCGTGTCCGTGCCGCGCACGCCACCCAGCCCGAGACCGCCAACACGACCAAGACCCCAATGACCTTCCTCATGTTTCACCTTCCCAGTGACACGGATTGACCCGTGTCCGCATGAGCATGTGTCATGCCATGAGGCCGTGAGTGGAGCACCTGCGCACTCACGTTCGCGGGAGGCGAATCACTCCGCGCGAGGCGTGAGGCCCAGCTCCTTCAATCGCCGGCCCAGGGCCCGGCGAGACACCTCGAGCCCGCGCGCCATCGCATCCAAATCCCCCGCGTGTGCTTCGAAGGCGCCGGCAATCTCCTCCGAGCTCAAGTCCCCCGCGGTGCGCAGGTTGGGGCTCTTGTCGATGAGGTCGTAGAGCGAGGGCCGGGGGATGCCCAGCGCCTCGGCGGTGGCCTTCAAGTCCCAGGCATGCTCCCGCAGCGCCGCGAGCAGCTCCTGCTCCGTCACCTGGGAGGCCTTGCGCCGCGGCGACACGCGCGCCTCCAGGGGCGCTTCGGTGTGGGCCGCGACGAGGAGGGGCTCGGTCGTCACCGCGGCACCAGGCCGGGCGGCGGCGGCGAGCTCCAGCTCATGCTCCAACCGCGGCTCGGCCTGGAGACTCGACTGTCCCCGGCTGCCGATGACGAGCTGCCGCGCAAGGTTGCGAAGCTGCCGGATGTTGCCGGGCCACTGGAAGCGGACCAGCCGCGTCGCGAGCGGCGAGGGCAGCCAGGGCTCCGCGTAGGCATCCTCGTTGTCCAACCGGTGCGCCTCGCCCAGCGTCTCCAGCTCCTCGCGGGCGAAGTGGAAGAAGAGGCGCCCCACGTCCTCGCGCCGCTCGCGCAGCGGGGGGACATGGAGGTCATAGCCCGCGAGCCGGTGCAGGAGCGGCGCCTTGAAGCGCCCGTCGCGGATGCGCTCGTCCAGGTCCGCGTCCGTCGCCGCGAGCAGCCGCACGTCCACGGCGATGGGCGTGGAGCCTCCGACGGGGTACAGCTCCCCGGTCTCCAGCACCCGAAGGAGCATCACCTGCACCTCGGGCGGGGCCTCGCCCACTTCATCCAGGAAGAGGGTGCCTCCGTGCGCGGCGCGGAAGAAGCCCTCGCGCCCCTGCGTCGCGCCCGTGTACGCGCCCTTCTGGGCGCCGAACAGCTCGGCGGCGGCGAGCTCCTTGGGGATGGCGCCCAGGTTGACGGAGAGGAAGCGGCCCGAGCGCCGGCGGCTGCGCTGATGGATGGCCTGGGCCACGTGCTCCTTGCCCGTGCCCGTCTCTCCTCGGATGAGCACGGGCACGTCCAGGTCCGCCACGCGCTCGATGTGTCTGCGCAGGCGCCGCACGCCGGTGCTCTCCCCCACCATGCCCAGCGTGTCGACGGTGGGGGCCTCGTCGCCGCCCTCCACCACGTGGAGCAACAGCACCACGCGCTGGCCCAGCTCCAGCGGGACTCCCGCGGCCAGCTCGCTCTCGGACAGCTCCCACGTGCCCTCCATCGCGGAGCCGGCGATGGCCACCCGTGTGCCTCCGTCCTGGCACGTCAGCCTCACGCTTCCAGCGCGCGAGCCCGGGGCGAACACCAGGGGCTTGCGGCTGATGAACGGGTCGTTCAGCGCTTGTCCCCGCGAGGCGCCGGCGCCGGGCGGGTGGAAGTCCGGCCCGTTGCGGGACAAGGCCACCTCACGTCCCTCCGCGAGCGCATCGAGCCGCAGCCGCTCACCGACGCGGCTGGGGATGGGGTGGGAGATGACGGTGAGGGCGGGGACCGGGTGTGGTCCCTTCGGGCCGCCGCCCCGCTCCAGCACGGCGGCGGTGGACACATCGGCGAGCGTGGGGGACATGGTGGGCCTGGGCTTCGCGATTCTAGCCTGGCTGTGAGGGACGAAGGGGAACCCGGCGCTCACCGGCATGGCCTCACCCCCCGATGAACCAGGACGCGGAGAGGTTCCATCCGCTCAGCGAGCCGCTCTCCTGCGCGGTGAGCCCCTCCGTCGTCTGCCACCGGATGCTGTTGGCGCCCATGGAGGGGATGTCCCAGCTCAGGGTGAAGGTCGCGTTGTTCACCGCCGCCGACTGGTAGACGACGTAGCCCGAGGCGGGGGTGCTGAAGTTTCCAGGGCTGGAGAACTGCCCGGACTGGCCCGGGGAGAGGGTGCTCGGGGGTGGGCGGGTCCACTGCATCCCGCTGCTCGACTTCACGAGCACCAGGTCGCCCGGGGTCTGGTTGACGAGCGTGGCGGACAGGCTCTCCGTCGTCTGCGGAGAGGCTTGCGGATGGGCGGGCTTGTCGATGGTCACTTCAGGCATGGCGCACTCCTGCGGAAGCGGGACGGTCACCGCTGCGTCAGGGGCTTCATTGCCCCTGGGGTGACAGTCCTCGCAGTGCAGTGGGTGTGCCGGAGTCCTCGAGTCCCCGAGGTGCCCTGGGAGCGCCTCACGAGGGGCGCCGCCGGCAGGGCCTCCGACGTGTCGGGCGGAACGCTCCGACACGCCGGATGCTCCCTGGACCGCCAGGGGACTACTTCTTGCGCTTCTTGCCACCCGCGGCGGGGACCACGGCGGGCGCGGCGGCGGCCTGCTCGGCGGCGACCTTCAGCTCGTCGCGCTCCTTGGACACGTTGGCCAGCTCCCCCTCCAGCTCGGACACCTTGGTCTTCAGCGCCTCGTTCTCCGCGCGCAGCGACTCGGTGTCCTTGCGCAGCACGTTCGCCTCGGCGCGAGCGCGGTTGAGCTCGCGCGAGCCACCGCATCCGACCAGGGGAACCACCGCCAGCATCGCCACGGCCATCCATGCCTTCATGTGAGCCTGCTCCTGTGTGTCCCAAGGCCCATGGGCCCGGGGACCTGAGTCATCCGGAAGAGAGGAGGGCGCGCCCCGGGGGGAGCCGGGCCCGTCCAACCGGCATCGAGCCGGCGAGCCTAGGCATGGAGCCGCCACGAGAGGAAGCCACGGGAGAGTCGGGTCCACCCGCGCCCGGACTGGAGTGCTTGCATCTCAAAGAGCATCCCCGGGGGCACTCCGCTCGTGAATCCAGACGTGCTCCGGGCCCCAGGTGAAGAGGAGCCAGTGCCGGGAGAGGAGGGTGAAGCCGGGGCCCTCCACGGGGCGGGTGACGGTGAGGACCCGGGTGCCGGGGCGGCAGGTGCGCAGCCGCTCGACGAGGCGCTCCCGCGTCTCGGGGGCCAGCGCGGTCCAGTTGATGAAGACGTGGGTGGCGTCGCTCAGGTCGGCCTGGGTGGCATCCCCCAGGAGCAGCTCCGCGCCCGCGCGGCTCACCAGTCCCGAGGCGAGCGACACGTGTTGCTCCAGGAGCTCGACGCCCCGGGCCCTGGCGCCCAGCCAGCGCGCGGCGAGGAGCACGCGTCCTCGGCCCGCGCCCAGGTCGACCAGGAGGGAGGTGGCGTCGAGGCCCGCCTGCTTGAAGAGCCACACGGCGGTGTGGACGGGGGTCTCCCCGTAGATGAGCTCGCGGAAGTGCTGGCCGCTGGCGTGGAGGGCGCGGACCACGTCGAAGGAGCGGCGCGCGCGGTAGGGCGACGCGAGGGCCTCCCGCAGCCAGAGGCTCAGGTAGGGAGGGACGAGGCGCGGGCGCCAGACGATGATCAACAGGTCGCCCAGCCGGGTGATGATCTCGAGCAGCACGCTCCAGATGCGCACGGCGATCATCTGGGGGAGGGGCATGTCGAAGTCGGGGACCGACGTATCGAGCGGCGTCCTCCTCGGGGGGGTGGGGGAGTCCTCGGACATGGTGGAGCGGACCGCCGCCGGGGCCCACTCGGGGGGCCCCACGGCGTCGAGCCCTCAGGCCGCGGGGGCCTTGGCGCGCAGCATCTTCATGAACTCGCGCATCCAGGCGGGGTGGTCCGGCCAGGCGCGGGCGGAGACCATGTTCCCGTCGATGACGGCGGCGGAGTCGACGAACTCCGCGCCCGCGCCCTGCACGTCGAGCTTCAGCGCGGGATAGGCGGCGCTCTTGCGGCCCTTGAGGACACCGGCGGCGGTGAGCAGCAGCGGGCCGTGGCAGATGTGGGCCACGGGGCGGTTCTGCTCGAAGAAGTGTCGGACGATGCGCTGGCAGTCGGCGTTGTTGCGGAGGTACTCAGGGGCGCGGCCACCGGGGATGACCAGGGCGACGTAGTCGGAGGGCTTCACCTCGGAGAAGGCCAGGTCCGCCTGCCACGTGTAGCCGGGCTTCTCCGTGTACGTGTCGAAGCCGTCCACGAAGTCGTGCACCACGAACTGGAGCTTCTTCTTCGACGGGGCCGCGAGGTGGACCTCGTAGCCCTCCTCCAGCAGCCGTTGGTACGGGTACATCACCTCGAGGGACTCCGCCGCGTCTCCAGCCAGAATCAGGACCTTGGCCATGCTGATCGCCTCCGATGGGTTCGCACCGAACAGCGCGCGCATCCTCGTGAGGGCTGTGTCCCTCCGTCAATCCGGGAGTCGGGAGAGCCGGGCAGGGTTGTCAGGAGAACACTTCGAGCAGGGCGGTCCGTCCTCCGCCGCTTCCGCGCATTTTCCCATCGAGCCGGCCGCGGCGTCGGATACTCGGGCCCTGCACCGGTGAGGTTCGCGCGAGTGGGAGAGCACGGGTCATGACCGCGGTCTTGTTGCGTGAGTTGGCGGCGGTGCTTCCAGCGGAGGCGCTGGTCACGGATGTGGACGTGCTGGAGGCGCACCGCCGGGACCAGGCCGAGTGGGCGCCCTCGGGGCAACCGAGGGTCCTGGTGCGCGCGACGTGCACGGACGATGTGCGCGCGGTGATGCGCGTCGCCTCCGCGATGCGGGTGCCGGTGGTGCCTCGCGGGGCGGGCTCCGGGTTGTCCGGTGGGGCGAACGCGATGGACGGGTGCATCGTGCTGTCGTTGATGCGGATGAACCGGGTGTTGGAGGTGGACCCCCGAGGTATGCTCATGGTCGTTCAACCTGGGGTGTTGAACGCGGAGGTGAAGGCCGCGGCGGCCGCTCAGGGCCTCTGGTATGCGCCGGACCCGGCGAGCTGGGAGTTCTCCAGCCTGGGCGGCAACCTCGCCACGAACGCGGGGGGCCTGTGCTGCGTGAAGTACGGCGTCACCGGGGACGCGGTGCTGGGGTTGGAGGTCGTCCTGGCGGATGGCTCCGTCGTGCGCACGGGCGGGCGCACGATGAAGAACGTCGCGGGGTATGACCTGACGCGGCTGTTCGTCGGCTCGGAGGGAACGCTGGGGGTCATCACCGAGGCGACGTTGAAGCTGCGCCCCACGCCGCCGCGCGCGACGACGCTGGTGGCGACCTTCCCCCTGCTGTCGGGCGCGGGCACCGCCGTCACGGACATCATGGCGCGCACGCGTCCTTCCCTGCTGGAGCTGATGGACCGGGCCACGTGCCGGGCCGTGGAGGCATACAAGCCCCTGGGATTGGACGTGGAGGCCGCGGCCTTCCTGCTGGCGCGCTCCGACGCGGGAGGTGAACAGGGCGTGGCGGAAATCGAGACGATGGCGCGCTGCTGCGAAGCGGCGGGGGCCACCTTCGTCACCCACTCCGCGGATGCGGCGGAGGGGGAGCTGCTCCTCACCGCGCGCAGGCTGGCCTACCCCGCGCTGGAGCGGCAGGGGGCGACGCTGCTGGATGACGTGGGGGTGCCGCTGTCGCGAATCCCGGAGCTGCTCGCCGCGGTGGAGCACATCGCCTCGCGGAGGGAGGTCCTGGTGGGCACCTTCGGGCACGCGGGGGACGGCAACATGCACCCCACCGTCGTCTTCGACCGCAAGGACCCGGAGGCGCTGTCGAGGGCCCGCGCGGCGTTCGACGACATCCTGGAGGCGGCGCTCGCGTTGGGGGGCACCATCACCGGGGAGCACGGGGTGGGGGCGCTGAAGCAGCCCTTCCTGGGGCGGCAGCTGGGCGAGGAGGCGATGCGGCTGCACCGGCGCATCAAGGGAGCGATGGACCCCCTGGGCATCCTCAATCCGGGCAAGGTCTGCTGAATCCCGCCGGCGCCCAGGTGGGTATTTTCACCGGAGGAATCCAGTTGTTCCGCCAGCTTGCGAGGCCGGTCGATTATTTTATCGGGCGATGTCGAGACCTCGCGCGTGGCTCCGACATCCGGATGAACGCGCACCCAATCCCGGGGCGCGGGTGACCCAAGAGAAGAGAGAGCCACCCCATGAAGATGAAATACATGCTGATGATGAACTCCCCTCGCGAAGGGGCCGGCTCCATCATCCACTGGCCCAAGGAGGACGTCCGGGCGCACATCGCGTTCATGGTGGGCTTCGCGAAGAAGCTGGCCGGGACGGGGGAGCTGCTGACGGCCGAGGGGCTGGCGTTCCCAGACCAGGCGAAGCGGGTCCGGGCGGGCGCGGACGGCAAGCCCATCACCGATGGTGTCTTCCCGGAGTCGAAGGAGTTCCTCGCGGGCTACTGGATTGTCGAAGTGGACAGCCCGGAGCGGGCCTATGCCATCGCCGCGGAGGCCTCCGCCGCGCCTGGACGAGGAGGCGCGCCGCTCAACATGGACATTGAAGTGCGGCAGGTGATGAGTGGTCCTCCGCCCGACATGATGTGATGACGGAGCCGAGCGACAGACGCATCGAGCACCTGCTGCGGGAGCATGCGCCGCGGGTGCTGGGCGCGGTCCTCCGGAAGTTTCGGGACTTCGGAGCCTCGGAGGACGCGGTGCAGGAGGCGCTGCTCGCGGCGGCCATGCAGTGGCCGCGCGACGGCGTTCCGGAGGACCCGCGTGCGTGGTTGATTCAAGTCGCCTCGCGGCGATTGACGGACCACGTGCGAGCCGACGCCGCGCGCCGCCACCGCGAGGAGCTGGTGGTCAGCCTGGTGCCGCCGGAGTTCCAGCTCGTGATGCCCCGGGAGGGTGACGAGCTGGTGGGGCGGGATGACGCGCTCGTGTTGTTGTTCATGTGCTGTCACCCCGCGTTGTCCACGGCCACCGCGGTTGCGCTGACGCTGCGGGCGGTGGGCGGGTTGACGACGGGGGAGATCGCCAAGGCGTTCCTCGTGCCCGAGTCGACGATGGCGCAGCGGATCAGCCGGGCGAAGCAGAGCATCAAGAGCTCCGGGGTGCCTTTCCAGAAGCCGACGCCGGAGGAGACCGCGCAGCGGCTGGGCGCGGTGCTGCATGTGCTCTACCTCATCTTCAACGAGGGCTACACGGCGAGCTCCGGGCCGGAGTTGCACCGCACGGACCTGTCGGGCGAGGCGATTCGCCTCACGCGGATGTTGCACGCGCTCTTGCCGGACGATGGCGAGGTGGCGGGGCTGCTGGCGCTGATGCTGCTCACGGACGCGCGGCGGGCGGCGAGGACGGGGCCGGAGGGGGAGCTCATTCCGCTCGACATGCAGGACCGGAGCCTGTGGAGCGCGGGGATGATTGAAGAGGGCGTCGCGCTCATCTCCGCGACGCTGTCGAAGGGCTCGCTGGGGATGTACCAGGTGCAGGCGGCCATCGCGGCGGTGCACGACGAGGCCGCGCGGGCGGAGGACACGGACTGGCCTCAAATCCTCGCGCTCTATGGCGTGTTGATGGGGCTGGCCGACAGTCCGATGGTGGCGCTCAACCACGCCATCGCGACGGCGATGGTGCACGGGCCGGAGGTGGGGCTGGAGCTGCTGGAGGCGCTGGACGCGGAGGGACGGCTGGAGGAGAGCCATCGGCTCGACGCGGTCCGCGCGCACCTGCTGGAGCGGGCGGGGAGGAACGCGGAGGCGGTGGCGCACTACCGCAAGGCGGCCGAGCGCACCACCAGCCTCCCGGAGCGCAACTACCTGCTGACCCAGGCCGCGCGGCTGAACGACGCGAGGACGTAGGGGCTCAAGGCCCGCGCTTGGGTGAGCGCGGGCCCCAGAGGGGCTACTGCGCCGCCGCGGCCACGCCCAGGTCCTTCAGCTGCTTCACGGCGTTGGTGTTCTTCGGGTTCAGCTCGAGCGACTTCTTGTAGCTGCGGACCGCGTCGTCCTTGCGGCCGGCGGCGGCGTAGGCCTCGCCCAGGCTGTCGTGGGTGTTGGCGTCCTCGGGGAAGAGGGAGACGTTGGCCTCGAAGAACTTCACCGCGTCGGGGAGGCGGCCCTTGCCCATCAGCTTGTAGCCCAGGGAGTTGAGGATGTCGGAGGTCACCTTCTCCGTGGTGGACGCGGCGTTCTTGTGCGCGGTGAACCAGGCGATGGCGGCGTCGGTGCCCTTGGTGCGCAGCAGGGCGTCCGTGGTGAAGAAGGCCGTCTCGGGGTCGCCGGTGAAGCCCTTCCAGCCGTACTCGGCGGCCACGCTCTCGATGAGGCGGTCGAAGAGGAACGAGCCATCATCCGAGTTGGTCATGATGGCGATGCCGCTTCCGGGTTCGGCGAAGGCCACGAGGACGCAGCGGTAGCCCTCGTTCGAGCCGCCGTGGCCGAACCAGACCGTGTCCGGGCGGCGCATGAAGCCGATGCCGAAGGCCTCCGACTGGCGGGTGAGCATCTGCTGCGCCATGGCCTTGGAGACCACGCGCTGGGACTTGCCCTGGGATGCCTTGGAGACCTCCAGCGCGATGCGCGCGAGGTCGGAGGGGGTGGTCCACAGACCGGCGGCGGCCTGCTCCGGGTAGGTGTGCCAGCGTCCCTCCACGCCCTTGCCGCCCGAGCGAGTGCCGACGGCGGCGAGGGGCTCCAGCGACTTGGGCAGGGGCTGCTCGTAGGTGCTGTTCTTGAGGCCCAGCGGTGACAGCACCGTCTCCTTCATGATTTGAGCGAACGGCTTCTGGAGTTGGTCCACGAGCATCTGCTGGACGATGGTGGTGCCGCCGCCGCTGTAGCGGGTGAGGGTGCCGGGGACGGTGTCCACGCGGACGGGGCTGGAGTTGGCGGGCTTCTCGCCATCCAGAATCTGTTGCAGCGTGGGAACAGGTTCCTGGGCCGAGTAGCCCCGGAAGCCATGCACCGTGGTGCCGGCGCTGTGGGAGAGCAGCCGGCGCAGGGTGACCTTCTGGTCCTTCGTGGACTCGTTGTCGGGGAGCTTCCAGGACACGAGCTTGTCGTTGATGTTCTCGTCGAGCGACCACTTGCGCTTCTCGGCGTGGTGCATCGTGGCGAGCGCCGTCACCGGCTTGCTGATGGACGCGGCCTGGAAGAGGGTGTCGATGGCGATGGGCTCGGAGCCTCCGGCCTCTTTCACGCCGTAGCCCTTGGCCCAGACGAGCGAGCCCCGGTCGAACACGGCGACGCTCAGCCCGGGGATTTCATACAGGGCCATCCACTCCTGGAGGGACATGCGGAGCGGGGCTTCTCCGGCGATGGACAGGGCGGGGAAGCCTTGCTCCACGCGGGTGATGCGAGCGGCCTCTGAAGGGCGGGCCAGCCACTGGGTGGTGGGTTTGCGCGTGTCCGCGCCGGTGAGGAGTCCAACGGCCGTGACGCCCGAGAGGGCTACGGAGAGAACGCGGGAGGACAGGAGTGGTCGCATGGCGTGGTCCTGGAGGAGGTGGCTGCGTCGCGAAATGTCCTACGAATCTCTTCGTCGATGATTGCATGGGCGTGCGCGGGACGCACTCGCGGCCCAGTGGCATCAAGCGCACGAGGGCCGCTAGGGGTGGTGAAGAAGAGAGGCATTGGCAGTGGCTGCCTCTCGTGGAAAGCCAGGGCCTGGCTCAGCCGCCCGTGCGCTTCCAGAACTCGCGCAGCAGGATGGTGGCGAAGCGTGAGTCATTGAGGATGTACCGGCGCCACAGCCGCTTGGGCTCATTGACCAGGCGGTACAGCCACTCGAAGCCGGCCTTGGAAATCCAGGGGGGTGCGCGCTTCGCCGTGCCAGCGATGAAGTCGAACCCGGCGCCCACGCCGATGGCCACCGTGGGCCCCAGCTTCGCCGTCACCTGCGAAATCCACACCTCCTGCTTCGGACTGCCCAGCGCGACGAAGAGCAGGTGCGGGTCCTTCTCCCGAATCCTGGCGACAATCGGGTCGTTCTGCGCGTCCCCCCCGTCGGTGCGGACCATGGGCGAATCCCAGCCCACCACCTCCACGCCGAACTTCTCGCCCACGAGCTTCGCCACCTTCTCCGCCACTCCCGGCCCCGCGCCCAACAGGAACACCCGCCACTTGCGCTCCGCGCCCAGCTTCATCAGCGGGAGAATCAGGTCCGAGCCCGCGATGCGCTCGGGCAGCGTGACGTCCATCGCCTTCGACGCCCAGACGATGGGCATCCCATCCACCACCGAAATGGTGGCGCGCGAGTACGCCTCGCGGAACTGCGCGTTGTCCTCGGCCAGCACCACGTGGTCCACGTTGGCCGTGAAGACGTACCCGCCCTGGCGCGAGTCCACCAGGCGGCCAATCTCCAGCACCGCGTCCTCGAACGTGAGCTGGTCGATGGCGAGCTGTCCGATGTGCAAGCGCGGACGGCCCGTGGTGAACGGCGTGGACTGGGGAGACTCCGGAGTCGCGACACTCATGGCTTCTTCACCGTCAAATCAAACACTGTCATCGAATAGGGCGGCAGCCGCTGGACGAGCGACCCCGCCGTCTGCGTCCCTGTCGTCTGCGGGAGGAAGCCCCCGGGCGCGCCCGAGTACCCCATCACCTTCGCTCCCGTGAGCGTCCCGCAGCCCTTCAACTCCACCCGCGCCTGCGCGGCCTGGTCCGGGTCCAGGTTCAGCACCACCGCCACCAGCTTCGTCCCCGACTCGTCACGCGAGGCGAACACGCTGGCGCCCTCGTCCGCCTTCGCTGGCACCCAGTAGTCCTGGAAGCGGCCGCCGCGCCCGTCGAAGTCCCTGAACGCTCGGAACGCCCAGTACACCGGGCTGCCGTTGGTGGGGTACTGCCAGAAGTAGGCGGAGTAGATGTTCTCCTGCGCGAAGCGGCCCAGGGCCTCGGCCTGAGCGAGTCCGCCGCTCATGTGGCCGAACGCGCCGAAGTTGTATTCGCCGATGGAGATGAGCCGGCCCGGGTAGTTCTGCGCAATCCACTCCTTGAGGCGCGGCAGGAGCCGCACGGGCTCGCCAATCCACGACTCGTCCTTGTACGTCGGGTCCCACAGGGCCCGCGTGGAGCGGATGCGCCGGGCGTTGGTCTCCGGGTCCGTGTTCCCCTCCAGCCCCACGCCCACGTTCGTCTGCGGATAGAAGTGCACGTCCAGCACGTCGAGGATGCGCACCCCCGTCTGCTTCTCGTGGTCTCGCAACTGGCGCAGGTACCACGCGAGCAGCGGCACGTCCCCATGCGCGCGGCGGTCCGAGTGCGGCGCGCGGCCCGGGGCGAAGTCCGCCGCGGACCAGAGGTAGTTCGTCCAGCCCCACTCGGCGGGGCCCGCGATGAGCGCCTCCGGGTCCGCCTTCCGCACCGCGGTGCCGTACGCGATGGTGCGCGACATCAGCCCGTCGTACGACAGCGGCTCGGGGAACACGTCCCGGTGGGTCGTGTTCCAGAGCATGGGCTCGTTGTCGAGGATGTACATGTGCACGCCGCGCTCGCCGCGAGTCTTGTCTCGCTCGCGGATGGCGCGAATCCACTCGGCGACGAACTCGGGGGAGGCCTCGGTGCTCGTCTGTGAGGGCGAGCTGGGCTTCAGCGCGGTCCCATCGCGGGTGAGGCCGCTGCCGGCGCCGTTGTCCTCGCCCTTCTGGGCGCCGAAGCGGGCCACGGGGAAGCCCACGGACGACGTGTCCTTGGCCACCCAGCCCAGCATCGGCACGGTGAGCGCGGAGGACATGCCGTGCTTCTGGTTGGCGTTGAGGAAGTCCTCGTAGGACAGGCCGATGTCCACGTTCTGGAAGTACCAGTCGTTGGCCGTGTTCCAGGCGCCGCCCAGCTTCCAGTTGTAGCGGGACGTGGGGTTGCCGCCCCAGCGGCGCGTGGTCGCGCCCATCTTGTACTGGTGCTGGTCCTTCTTCTCGCGCAGGCCATCCAGGGCGATGCCGTAGATGAGCGGGCTGATGCGATGGCCGGGCGCGGTGCAGTCGATGGTCAGCTTCGTGTCGCGCCCGCTGCCCTTGCCCATGCGCCCACCGCCCGCGGCCAGCGCGGCGGCGACGTCGGGAGGCAGCGGCACGAGCGACACTTTGTCGAAGAGCACCCAGTCCCGGCCCACGTCCTTGGACGCGCGCAGCACCACGCGGTCGAACGCATGACCGTTCGGGTTGAGCAGCTCCATGGGGATGAGGATTTCAGACCACTCGCCATCCTTGCGGACCTGGAGCTCGGAGGTGATGGGGATGCGCGGGAAGGACGTGGCGCCCTGCGCGTCCAGCCGCACCTCCAGGAACTCGCCGTAGGACGCGGGCGCGCTCAGGCGCAGGGACAGCGCTCCGAACGTCCCCTCCAGCTTGGGGCGGTACAGAATCCAGCCGCCGTAGTTGAACAGGCGCATGCGCGCTGGAGCGCCCCGAGGCAGCTCGCGCGGTGCCCAGCCGATATCGCGCCACCCGGAGGACAGGCCGCCGTCGTAGAGCGACATCAACGTGGCGGCGGCGGTCTTCTCCACCGTGTCCGACGCCTTCTGCGTGGCGGAGTCCTTCTCCGAGTCAGCGGCCGGCTTCGCCGCGGAGGACTTTTGCGCATCAGGCGACTTCGCGGCGCTGGAGTCCTTCTCCGAGTCAGCGGCGGAGGACTTTTGCGCATCAGCCGACTTCGCGGCGCTGGAGTCCTTCTCCGAGTCAGCGGCCTTCGTCGCTGCGGGGGCATTCGCCTTCTTCGTCGCGGAGACAGCCGGCTCCGCGGCCATCGCCACCGCGCCGCCGGCGAGCAACGCGCACGTCACCACGGCCGCGCCCGTCTTGCTTCGCGCACCCTTCACACCATCCTCCATGTGCTCATCTCCCCCGATGCGAGTGTGAGGCGAGCCTCACAGCACCACGTCGTCGGTGTCCTTGCGCGGAAAGATGCGAGCGGGAATGCCCACGGCCACGCTGTCGGGTGGGACGTCCTGGAGCACCACGGCGTTCGCGCCGATGCGCGAGCGCGCGCCGATGCGCACCGGCCCCAGGATGCGGGCTCCGGCGCCAATCCAGACGTCGTCCTCGATGGTGGGGTAGCCGTTGTCCTTGGCGGTGCCCACGGTGTTGTTGCCGTAGAAGCGCACCCGGTCGCCGATGCGCGCATCGCCGCCGATGACGACGCCCAGGCTGTGCACGAAGTACACGCCCTTGCCGAGCGTGACCTCCTTGCCAATCTCAATCCCCATCACCGCCGTCTGCGCCACGCGCAGCACGTGGTTGACCAGGGGGATGTGGTAGTCGAGCGCGGCCTCACGGGCGCGATTGAGCGCGGTGATGCGGTACGAGTCACTGCTCAGCACCACCTTGGCGATGGCCTTCGCGTCCATGCCGCCACCGGCGGCCCTGGCCAGCTCGCGTGCGTCGGAGACGAGCGAACCGAGGAGCGAGCGCTTTTCCTTCATGATGTTCATCTCCCCCTCTGGCCCTGGAGGTAGCGGGCCACTTCCCGGGCGATGCCCGTCCATCCGCCGGCCTCGCTGCGCGCGCCGCGGAGGTATTCCATGCCGTACACCACGGACGTGCCCGCGAACGCGGCCTTCTCCAGGCCCAGGTTGTCAGCGGCCTTCGCCGCGTGCATCACCGCGCCCGTGAGCAGCCGCGTGGCCTGAGGCGCCACCACGGTCGCCGCGAGCAGCGGGCGCGCGAGCGGATGGGTCTCGAACAAGAGCCGCCACGGATTGACGCCGCGCACGTCCGGGTGCTTGCGCGCCACCTGCGTGTCGAACATGCCGTAGCGGTTGGCGCGCTTGAGCCAGCGCTCGAAGGAGACGTGGTCGCTTCCATGCAACACATACGCGTCGCTGGCGAAGACGAATGAGCAGCCCGCCTTCTCCAGGCGCACGCCCAGCTCCACGTCCTCGGACTGGCCCAGCGACTTGTCGAAGCCGCCCACGCCCACGTAGTCCTGGCGGCGGAAGGACACGTTGCCGGTGTACAGGTGATTGCCGCAGGCGCGAGCGCCGGGGGCGGAGAGCTCCTCCGCCATGCGGTGGTTGAGGTACGCGTACCAGCGCTCGAACAGCGGCATGTCGCCGATGGACGGGTCCGGCCGGATGCGGCCGAGCACCACGTTCCGCGAGCCCGGGGGATGCTGCTCCAGGTGCCGTTCGAGGAAGTCGGGGGCCACCTGCATGTCGTCGTCGGTGACGAGGACCACCTCACCCCGGGCGGCGAGCACGCCCCGGTGCCGTGCGGCGGCGGCGCCCGCGTTGGCCTGCACCTCCACTCGCAAGGTGAAGGGGTGCGATTGAGCGAGCAGTGGCTCGCGGACGGGCTCCTTGGAGCCATCATCCACCACGACGACTTCGAACTCGTCGGGTGTCAGCGTCTGTCCGTCGAACTGCTCCAGCAGCCGGGAGATGAGCGGCAGCCGGTTGAAGGTGGCGACAACGACGCTGAGGCGGGGCGTGGGGGCGTCCGAGGGCGTCATGGCTTCTTCTTCTTCCTGAAGGAGGGCAGCCAGCCCTTCTTCTTGAGCTGGGGAAAGGTGACGCTGCCCACGAAGCGATCCGCGCCGATGAACTCCATCGTCTTGTTCGCCGAGCCGAAGTCCGTCTCTCCCAGGGTGACACACAGGAGGACGCCATCGGCGGCGAGCGCCAGGGGCAGGCTGGCGGGGCGGGTGAGGACGGAGTCGATGATGACGACGACACGCTCGCCCCGGCTCACGCGCTCGCGCAGCTCCAGCACGCGACGAGGTGCCTCGGCGGGGGCGATTCCGGTGGCGTCTTCCAGGTGAATCTTCTGCGTGGCCGCATAGGGGGCGCCGGCCTCGAGGATGGCGGTGGCCGCCTCCAGGGCGGGGGCGCCTGGGTGCGCGGGGACCACGGTGAGGTAGGCCCAGCCGCGGCGTTCCAGGGCGAACCACAACCGTTGCAGTGCCGGAGCGGGCACGGTGCTGTCGGAACCCTCGGCGCTCGAGGAACTGGGAGGTGCACTGGAATCGGCGGCCATGGAGCGCTGCCCGGTATAGCGCAACGCGTGGCGACCTCCCAACGACCTGGCCGGACGGAAAGAAGAGAGGGTGACATTCGACCTGGCCTCAGGACTCCCTGTGTTCTCCATCAGGGACATGGGGGGCGTGGGGGCGAGCGTGTTGTGGGGGCGAGCGTGTTATGGAATGGCCGTGCGGAAAATTGGCTATCTCATCCCCGAGTTCCCTGGACAGACGCACATCTTTTTCTGGCGTGAGCTGCAGGCGCTGCCAGGCAAGGGGGTGGCTCCAGAGCTGGTCTCCACGCGGCCGCCGCCCGCGCGAATCATCTCCCACAGCTGGGCGCGCGAGGCGATGTCGCGCACGGAGTACCTTGCGCCGCCGGGCCCGCTGGGCATGGTGAAGGCGGCGGCGGAGGTTGCGCGCGCGATGCCCACGGGGTGGGCGCGTTGCCTGGCGTCCATTGCTCGGGCGGAGGGGTTGGACGCGAAGGGTCGCGCGCAACTGCTGGGCTTCGCGGTGATGGGCGGGAGGTTGGCGTCGCTGGCGCGTGAGCGTGGGTGGTCTCACGTGCATGTGCATTCGTGCGCCAACGCGGCGCACGTGGCGCTGTTCGCGAACCTGTTGTCGGGGCTGACGTACAGCATGACGCTGCACGGGCCGCTGGACGACTACGGGCCGAACCAGAAGGAGAAGTGGCGTCACGCGAAGTTTGCATTTGTCATCACGAAGAAGCTCCTGGGCGAGGTGAACCAGGAGCTGGCGGGGCATCTGCCCGCGAGCATCGAACTGGCGCCGATGGGGGTGGAGCTGAGCAAGTTCAACCGCTCGGTGCCGTACGCGGCGTGGACGGGGGAGGGGCCGCTGCGCATCTTCTCGTGTGGCCGACTCAATCCGTGCAAGGGGCACGCGGACCTCATCGACGCGGTGGGGGTCTTGCGTGCGAAGGGCATCGACGCGCGGCTGGCCATCGCGGGTGAGGACGAGGCGGGCGGCACGACGTACCGCAAGGTGCTGGAGGCGAAGCTCGCGGAGACGAAGCTGGGTGACGCGGTGACGTTGCTGGGCGCGGTGAGCGAGGACAAGGTGCGGGGCGAAATCGAGCGCGCGCACATCTTCTCGCTGGCGAGTCTTCAGGAACCGCTGGGTGTGGCCATCATGGAGGCCATGGCCATGCGCGCGCCGGTGGTGGTGACGGGGGCGGGCGGGGTGAAGGAGTTGGTGGATGACGGCGTGGACGGGTTGCTCGTGCCGCCGCAGGCGCCGCTCGTGTTGGCGGAGAAGTTGGAGAAGCTGGCCCGGAATCCCGCCGAGGCAGAGCGCCTGGGCGAGGCGGGCCGTCGCAAGGTGGAGACGCAGTTCAGCAGCGAGCGCAGCGCGGACATGCTGGCGTTGATGCTTCAGCGCGCGGTGGTCTGAGCGCGGCGGCGCATGAGCACCCAAGGTGGAGATTGGACGGAGGAGGAGACGCGAGCCGCGGTGGCGAGCTACTTCTCCATGCTCGCCCAGCATCAGACGGGGCAGGCCTTCAACAAGGCCGCCGAGAGGCGGTTGCTACTAGCGGGGCCGCTGAGCGCTCGGACCAATGGGTCCATCGAGTTCAAGTTTCAAAACATCTCACACATTCTCCACGAGATGGGGCGGCCCTGGCTTGAAGGGTACGCTCCAGGGCGCGGCTCCTATGCGGCACCGCTGAAGCTCGAGGTTGAGCGAGTTCTCCAACTCGAACTCAGCGCGCTGGCCGAGCCGACCGCCGAGCGCGATGTTCTCGAGGAGCGCACGGTCCGCATTCTCAAGTCAGGCCCCGTCCCTCGGCCCGCGGGGCATGCAGTTCCTCGCACCACCGAGATATTAGGACAGCGCGTCTTCCTGCGGGATTCGCAGGTGCGGGCCTTCGTGCTCCAGGAGGCCAACGGGCATTGTGACGCATGCCGTGGGCCGGCTCCCTTCATGACCGCCGATGGGGTGCCATACCTGGAAGTCCACCACGTGCGCCTCTTGGCGAAGGGGGGAAGCGACCGTCCCGAGAACACCGTGGCCCTCTGCCCCAACTGCCACCGCCGATTGCACCTGGGGCGCGATGCGGCGGAGGTGCGGGAACGGCTGTACGCCCAGGTGACGCGGCTCATCCGCGAGTAGTCGTCGCGCACTGAGCAACGACGCGCCGTGTGGCGATGTGCCCATGCGCCGCATGACGCCTGGCGGCACTCAAGGCGAGCAGCCGCCTCATTGGTGCCGCGCGTGCGGAGCGGGCTTTGGGGCTCGGTGCGCGAACGGGAGGACATGCCATCGCGTCCCTGACTCCCTACGTTGATGCGCGATGGAGTCCTTCCGTGTCTCGCAGTACGCAGGACGGCCGGGCGTCCGGGCCATGTGTCCCTGGGGGAGGGACAGGCCGAGGGGCCATGGGAGGCTGACCGTTGGCGCCGCGCTGATTATGCGATGGGGTCTGACGGAGAGAAGGGAGGCTTTGCCTTGGAAGGCACCGAGCAGCACACCCCCCATGCTCCCGTTCAGGTGGAGCCACTCAGCACGAGCATCCTCCTGGTGGACGACCAGGCCTCGAACCTGCTGGCCCTGGAGGCCATCCTGGAGCCCATGGGGCAGCGGTTGGTGAGGGCCTCTTCCGGGGCGGAAGCACTGCGGTGGCTGCTGCGAGAGGACTTCGCGCTCATCCTCCTGGACGTGCGGATGCCGGGCATGGACGGCTTCGAGACGGCCCGCATCATCCGGCAGCGGGAGCGCTCCCGCTACACGCCCATCATCTTCCTCACCGCGCACGGGCGCGACGAGGCGAACCTGGTCCACGGCTACGCGTCCGGCGCGGCCGACTATGTCGTGAAGCCCTTCCACCCGGACGTCCTGCGCTGGAAGGTGGAGGCGTTCGTCTCGCTGTACGTGCGCCAGCGCGCCGTGCAGCAACACGAAGCCACCTTGTGGGAGCGCGAGCGGCGGATGCTCGAGCGGCAGGGCGAGCAGCGCTTCCGGCGGCTGGTGGACTCCATGCCCCAGTTCGTCTGGGCCCTCCTGGCGGACGGCACCATCAGCTACGCGAACCGGGGCTGGCTGGACTACGCGGGACTCACGCCCGAGCAGGGCCGTCACCGCGAGGCGAACCTGCGCTGCTGCCATCCCGAGGACGTGGCTCGAATCGAGGAGACCTGGCGCGGACTCCGCCGCGCGAGGAGCCCCGGGCAACAGGAGCTGCGGCTGCGGCGCGCGAGGGATGGTGAGTTCCGGTGGTTCCTCTTCCGCACGCTGCCGGAACACGACGAGGTAGGCCGGCTCGTGGGCTGGATATCCACCGCGACGGATGTCGACGACGCCCGCCACGCGGCGGAGGCCTTGCGGGCCGCGAGTGAAGCCAAGGACATGTTCCTCACCATGGCCGCGCACGAGCTGCGCACGCCACTCCAGGCCGCGCGCAGCTACACGGACCTGGCGAGGGTGAAGGCCGGAGAGGAGCTGACGCCGCGAGTGGGGCGAGCGCTCGAGGGCGTCCAGCGCAGCGTCAACCGCATGGCGAGGCTGGTGGAGAACCTGCTCGACGTGGGGCGACTGGAGCGCGGCGAGCTGCGCCTGAAGCCCGGCGACGTGGACGTGGGCGCGCTCCTGAGCGACGTGGCGGAGCACTTCGAGCCCCTGCCCGAGAACCGCTTCATCCGCGTGGATGCCCCTCGAGGCCTGGTCGTGAAGGCGGATGGGGAGCGGTTGGACCAGGTGTTCAGCAACCTGGTGTCCAACGCCCTGCGCTACTCGCCGGACGGAGGAGACATCCACCTGCGCGCACGCGAGGAAGAGGGGTGGACCCACGTTCAGGTGAGAGACCAAGGCCTGGGGATTCCCGGCGACCGGCTGGAGAGCATCTTCGAGCGCTTCGGCCGGGCACATGGCGTCTCCTACGGCGGCCTGGGCCTGGGGCTGTCCATCGCGCGAGGCATCGTCGAGCGCCACGGTGGACGCATCTGGGCGGAGTCCTCGGGGCGCGGAGGGGAAGGAAGCACCTTCCACATCCTGCTGCCGAAGTCCTCGCGGTGACGTGCTCGCGCACGTCCCGCGCGGCGGTGCTCTCAGGAAAAAATGTCGGAGCCCGTTGATAAGGATGAAGACCACTCAGGTGGTTTTGCGCCCCAGGCCGGAGGGCTGTGATGGGTCGTGGCAGGGCCGTGGTGTTGTGTTTGTTTGCATTGGGAATGATGGCGGGCTGCTCGACGACGCGAGTGGTCCGTCTGGACATGGGCATGGGCGAGCCCGTCCTCCACACGCCGCGCGAGGTGGAAGGCGCGGGCCCCGTGAAGCTGGATGAAGATTCCTTCAAGACCGCCGTGAAGCATCTGGCCCGGAACATGAGGCCCTCCGCGCATCCGCTGCGCGAGGCCCGCTATCGCCTGGGCATCCCGGAGCGCGGCGGAATGTCTCTGTATGAGCGGCGCAGGCTCGTCCCGGTGGGGGAGGAGGGCGATGGCTCGAGGGCCTCGCGCGAGGAGCCGAAGTCAGCGCACTCGCTGACGCGGGATTACGCGCGGTGGTGTGAGGACGAGGACGGCGAGGGAGACTGTCTGCGCTTGCTGGAAGGGGGCGCGTCGCTGGGGCGTGAGGGCAAGTACGCGTTGGCGTTGGCCTTTGCCCTGGGGGATGTCTGGGAAGAGACGGGGGACGCGCTGGAGGACGTGTCCGCGCCATGGGCGGTGCGGGCGACGTTGACCGCGTCGGCGGCCATGTACCTGATGCCGTGGTCCCTGCCGGAGCCCTTGTCGAAAGGGATTCCCGCGCGGATGACCGCGACGGCGATGGCATATCTGGGCGTGGAGTCCCTGTGGCGCGTGCTGGACGCGTGGGGCGTGCTGGTGCGCCGGGTGGATGCGGCCCGCACGTTCGAGGAGCTCCGCGGCGCGGGTGAGGCGTATGGCGAGGTGCTGGGAGAGAACGCGGCGCGGGTCCTCGTGATGTTGTCCGCGGCGTCCGCGGGGATGCCGGCGAGGGAGCCTGTGTTTCCGGAAGCGGCGAGGGCGGCGGCGGCGCTGGAGGCCCAGGCGGGCTGTGCCTACCACGAGCTGTCCAGCGTGGAGTCGGTGGCGATGACCTCCGAGGGCTTCACGCTGGTCCTCCCTCCCACCGCGCTGGCGAGGACGGGACACGGCTCGGAGATTCGCGGGCACCCCCGGCGATGAGGGCGCGGGGGCCCGTGCGTCAGCCTGTCTTGGCCACGTTCGGGGCCGGTGCTTCTTCCGCGTTCGGATAGGAGATGGCGCCTGGAGGGGGCACGGGCGCGGACGGCGCGGAGGGCACCAGCGTGCTCTTCGGCATGGGCCACGCGCCGGTGAACACGGCCAGCTTGCCGGAGACCACCACGCACAGGGACAGCAGGAACGTGCAGATGTACGAGATGATGCCCATGTCCCCGAACACCTGGTTGATGTAGCAGATGACGGCGCCCACGATGACCATCGAGGCGGCACGATGCTCGGAGATGTTCGAGCGATGGTAGGCGCGCACGGCCAGGTAGAGGGTGACCGTCAGGAACATCCAGATGCCGGTGTAGCCAGCGAACCCTCCGAAGGCGAGCAACCCCAGGAGGGAGTTGTGCGGATGGAAGCGGTACGTCGGGAACACGAAGGCGATGTTGGGCAGGGGAATCGGCTCCAGGAACTCGTGCCCGTAGCCGGTGCCCAGGATGGGGAACTGGGTCCAGGTCGCGATGAGGTCCAGGTTCTCGATGTCTCGATAATCCAGGTTGCCCTCACCGCCCTCGCCGTCGATGAGTGAGCGGACCTTGTGCACGGGCGCGAAGGCGCCGCCGCGCGCGTTCCACCCCACCGCGAAGTAGACGACCATCAGCGGGGCCAGCAGCACGAGCGCGCGGGTGAAGGTGCGCTTGATGGCGGGCCAGGGCGTGATGAGGTAGCCGGCCAACAGACAGCCCACGAAGCTGACGTAGGCCAGCCGGCGGTCGTTGTACATCATGCCCATGAAGATGCAGAAGATGAGCAGCAGTCCTCTCAGGGCGTGAGCACCCTTGGGCTTCTCCATGAAGCGCATGGTCGCCACCAGCAGGGCGAAGTTGAACGTCATCGAGTCCGAGTGGCACGTGGTGTACTCGACGAAGACGCCCATGGCGGGCACGACGACGGCGCCGAAGTAGACGCTGACGGCGGCCTTGGTGAGCCCCGCGGCGATGACCGTCCGCGCGAAGATGGGCCAGTCCTCCGGCCCTCGCATGGCGTAGTGATAAATCGCGACGATGAACGGCAGCATCGCGGCCTGGTGCCACTGCCACAGCGAGTTGCGGAAGTCCCCGCCGCGCATCACCCCGCGCACCTCCATGAACATGATGGCGAAGAAGGACAGCGCCACCACGGCGATGAGCGGCCGGGGCATGGGCAGCACCGGCGGGTCGATGGTGGACTTCGTCATGCGCCGGTAGAGCGCAATCCCCAAGAGCCCCATGATGAGCAGGTCCACGAGGGGAAACCGCAGGGCGCCAATCTTGGTGATGGCGCTCAATTGCGTGAAGAGCAGCTCACCGATGGGGAACAGCGGAGAAGGCCAGAAACCGGACTGGGGGCGCTCGGGGACGAAGTCCACGGCGAGGACCAGGTAGGTGAGGCCCAGCACCGGATAGCGCAGGGGGACTTTGACGACGACCCACAACACGCCCACCGCCAGGGCTGGGGCCAAAGCGACCACGGGGTGCAACACGGCCCCCCCCACGGTGGCCAACACCAGGAAGCCAAGCAGCGCCAGGTAGCGCAGGTAGGAGGGCCGGTCCGGAGCGAACGTCACGACGGACGGAGGCTACATCTGGAGGGCCGGTTGGGATAGATGTGAAGGCACACGTATGCCTGCTCATCGACCTCGCGTCCTCTTGATTGCCGAGCTGTGCAACCCCGACTGGGTGAGTGTCCCGCTGGAGGGCTGGTCGCTCTACCGCGCACTCGCCGAGGTGGCGGACGTGCATCTGGTCACCCAGGTGCGCAACCGGGAGAACATCCTCAAGCAAGGGGTGCAGGAGGGCTCGCAGTTCACCGCGTTGGACTCCACGCCGGTGGAGAAGCCGCTCGACAAGGTGGGGCAGTTCATGCGGGGCACGGCGGGCGTTGGCTGGACGACAGCCACGGCGTTGAGCGTGCTGCCCTACTACTACTTCGAGGAAGTGCTGTGGCAGCGCTTCGGCCAGCGCATCAAGGCCCGCGAGTTTGATTTGGTGCACCGCTACACGCCCATCAGCCCCACCACGCCGAGCACGTTGGCGCGGCGCTGCAAGAAGGCCGGGGTGCCCTTCGTGATGGGGCCGCTCAACGGCGGGTTGCCGTGGCCCAAGGGCTTCGGCGGCGCGCGGCGGCGGGAGAAGGAGTGGCTGAGCTACGTGCGGGACGCGTACAAGCTGATGCCCTTCTACAAGTCCACGCGGGAGAACGCGGCGGCCATCATCACCGGCTCGCGCGCGACGCGAGGGCAGGTGGGGACGCCGTGGCAGGACAAGACGGTGTACGTGCCGGAGAACGCCATCGACACCCGGCGCTTCGGCACGGCGAAGTCGGAGGGGCCGGTGGAGCTGCCGCTGCGTGTGGCCTTCGTGGGGCGCTTCGTGCCGTACAAGGGCATGGCCATGCTGATGGAGGCGGCGGCGCCGCTCATCCGCGAGGGCAAGGTGGTGCTCGAGTACATCGGGGATGGGCAGGAGATGCCCAACCTGAAGGCCCAGGCGGCGCGTGAGGGCATCGAGTCGGGTGTGACGTTCGCCGGCTGGGTGAAGCACCAGGAGCTGCAGGGGCGTCTGGCGCGCAACCACGTGTTCGGCTTCCCCAGCGTGCGTGAGTTCGGTGGCGCGGTGGTGTGCGAGGCGATGGCGTTGGGGCTGGTGCCCATCGTGATGGACTACGGCGGCCCAGGCGAAATCGTGAGCCCGGCGACGGGCTTCGCGGTGCCCATGGGGACGCCGGAGCAAATCGTGGCGGGCGTGCGCGAGGTGCTCACGAAGCTGGTCGCGGACCCGTCGGTGATTCGGCCCATGGGTGAGCGGGCCCGGCAGCGCATCTTCAAGTACTTCACCTGGAAGGCGAAGGCGGAGCAGGTGCTGGAGGTGTATCGCTGGGTGCTCGGCGAGCGCGGGCAGCCCGACTGGGGCATGCCGCTGGCGGACTGAGGCGCTGGCGGTTCTACAGGGGGAGCAGCTCCACCTGGAGTTGCTCCGTCTGGTTCGAGCGCAAGAGCAGGTCCCCGCGCGTGTGTGAGGGATAACCGGGGTGCTCGAAGCGCAGGGTGTATGTGCCCGCCGGGAGCAAGGGCAGGCGGTAGTGGCCCGAGGCGTCCGTCCGGGTGTGCTGTGCTTCACCGAGGCTGGGCGAGGTGGCGATGACCACCAGGTCCGGGATGGGCACGTGGCTCGTGGCGTCGATGACCGTGCCCATGAAGACGCCTGGTGGGGGTTCGTACTCGTCGGTGTCCTCGGAGCGGGCGAAGAGCGGCACCGCGACGAAGAGCACCAGCATGCACACGAAATAGGCCGTGAAGAGCTTCAGCACGGGGGACTGCCTCGTTGGAGCCTTCGGGTGAGAGGCTCCATCCTCGCGCGCCGCTCCGACACGAGCCGCACGCGCGGCTCGTTGATTCATCACGATTCCGGCATGGCCTGGCGTGGCCCGCGGGGCGCTCGGCGCGCTGGCGCCAGGGGCTACTTCTGGGTGGAGGTTGGAGCCGAGGTGTCGGTGAACCTGAAGCGCAAGGTGAGCAGCGGCATGTTCCGCTGCTTCATCACCTCGGGGAGGTCCACGGTGTCGAGCGTCTCACCATGAGGGGCGGGCTTGAGCTCGGTGATGAGAAGGCGTTGGAGGAGTTCCCTGTCCACCTGGGACTCTGGCGCCATCAAGCCCACGTCCGTGACGGGGCCTTGGCTGGGTGACTCGAGCGGGGGACCGAGTTGTTCGTCGAAGCGCTCAAGGGATTGAGCCCAGGAGGCGGAGGCGCTCAGGCACGACAGTCCACACACCACGGCGCGGAGGAGGGACATCACGGTTCAACCCCGGAGGTCGCGAGAGGACACCATCATCCCCAAGCACCCGTGCGCGATTCTCCCAGCGCACCTCCCGAGTTCGTCATGAGTTCGTCACGAATGGACCGTCAGCGCCGCTCGGCCTCGCGCGTGGTGCGCACCCACTCGCCGCGCTTCTCCGCGCCGGGGCCGCGCAACATCAGCCACACCTTCCACACCACGTACACAGGCGCCCAGGCCAGGTCCACCAGGCCCCGAGGTCCCACGCCGGACACCCACCACCCGCGCAGCACATACGCGCCCAGGCTCGCCAGCCCGAAGCCCGCCATCGCGGAGGCCGCCACGGCCGTGCCTCCCGACAGCCACACCAGCACCGACGCCGCCACCGCGCCGCCCACCGTCGCGAGCACCAGCTGGCTCAACGGTGGCACCAGCACGTCCATGGACAAGTCCAGCAGCAGCCCGCTCTTCTGCTTCAGCGCGTCACTCAAGAGCGGCCACCCGTGCAGCTTGCGCATCTGAGCGCGTCCACCCTCCCAACGCTGGCGCTGCGAGCGGCTCTGCTTCTCCGCCGTCACCATCTCGCCCTGCACCTCCGCCTCCCAGGCGTAGTGCACGCGGTGGCCCTTGCGGCCCAGGCGGATGCCGTACTCCAAATCCTCCACCACGCTGAAGGCATCGTGCGGCACCTCGCGCAGCACCGCGTGCGTGAAGCACATGCCGTTGCCGCGCAGGCCACACGAGACACCCAGCGCCTCGCGCCCCAGCGAGCGCACCTTGTGGAACATGCCCAGGGCAATCGTCATCAACCGCGTGCGCCATGAGGCCGTCGGGTTCATCACGCCGTAGTGCGCCTGCACCGCGTGCGCGCCGTCCTCCAGCCGCCGCGCGTAGGCGTGCAGCAGGTTGGGCGACACCACCGTGTCCGCGTCCACCACCACCACCGCGTCCGCGAAGCCGTCCTTCTGGCTGAACTCGAAGGCATACGCGAGCGCGTAGCCCTTGCCGCGCTTCTCCGTGTCGTGGCGCTCCAGCACCGTGGCGCCCGCCTCCCGCGCCTTCTGCGCCGTGGCGTCCGAGCAGTTGTCCGCGACGACGAGGATGCGCCGCATCGTCGGCGGGTAGTCCACCGCGGACAGGTTGGCCACCGTGCGCGCGATGCCCAGCTCCTCGTTGTGCGAGGGAATCACCACGTCGAACTTGCGCGTGGGCGCCGGAGGCACCGGCGCCGCGCGCCGCCACGACAACAGCGTCAGGAGCAGCAGATAGCCGCACGCCACCGTCGCCGGCAGCAGCACCACACACAGCGCCAGGTCCACCCAGGTCCACACCGTCACGGCTCTCTCCCCCGAGCGCGCCTCTAGCGCCGCTCCAGCTCCGCCAGCACCGGGAGCTTCAGGATTCGCTCCACCTGCCACTTCTCCAGGATGCGCCGGCGGATGATGTCCAGCGCCACCGCCGCGAAGATGCCCATGGCGATGCCACCCATCACGCCCGCGGCGAGGATGAGCTGCACCTTGGGCTTGGACGGCTTCTCTGGAAACGTCGGCGGCGCCAGCACGCTGAAGCGGTGCTTCATCGATGCGCGCGAAATCTCCAGCTCCGTCTTCGCCTGGTCCAACCGCCGCATCTTCTCCTGGTGCCGCATCACCAGCATGCGCACCCGGTCCGCCGCCACGGACACCTCCGGGTTGTCCGACGTCGCCGGCCCACCAAACCCCGCAGCGCCCAACAGCGGCCCCGTGGTGCCCTGCTCCAGCTCACCCGGGTCCCCGCCGTTGCGCATGTACTCGCCGATGAGCTCGTTGAGCTCCGAGCGCAGCGCCACCAACTGCGGCGAGTCCTCCTGGAGCGCGACGATGCGCTGCTCCAGGTCCGTGATGAGCGGGTGCTGCGGCGAGTAGATGACCCGCTGCTCGGACAACTGGTTGCGCAGCTCCGTGAGGCGCCGCGCGCGGAACTCCTCCACGTCGGAGATGGCCCGGCGCTTGGTCTGCACCATGAACCGCATCTGCGCCAGCAGGTGGTTGGTGTTGATGCCCAGCCCGGCGCCCTGCGTCTGCCCTGGCGCTCCGCGAGCCCCCCGCTGCGCCTGCCGGGCCTCCTCGCGCTTGCGCTTGGCCTCCACGCGCTTCACCGTGGCGTCCAGCGCCGCGATGGCCTGCTGGATGCCCTCCGCCTCCTCCACCACCTGCTTGTCGAGGATGGTGATGGCCTCCGCCACCGCGCCCATCTCCGCGGCCTGCCGCATCTCCAGGAAGTTCTTCTGCGCGGCCTCCACGATGTTGAGCGCCAGCTGCGGGTCGCTCCAGTCCACGCCGATGGTGACGGTGCCCGTGCCGCCCTCCACCATGACGAGCATGGCCTGCTCCAACATGGCGGTGAGCGCGTCGCGCTTGTCGTCGTCCGACATGTGCGGCGGCGCCTTGCGCAGCACCTTCTCCTTCAGGTGGCTGATGGGCGAGCGCTGCAGCTCCCAGTACTCCACCAGCTTCGCGTCACGGATGATGGCCTTGAGGTTGTCGCTCTTCATCACCATCTCCCACGCCGCGCGCGTGGGCTGGTCCGCGTCCACGGGGATGGAGCGCCCCGGGTTCGCCAACGAGGCGATGATGAAATTGCGTTGCGTCAGCATCCGCGTTTCAACGTGATACTTGCGCGGCATGATTTTGCTGACGCCCGCGGCCAGCCCCGACACCAGGACCATCACCACCAGCGCGAGGAACCAGTGCCGCAGCACCGCGTTCTTCAAATAGAAGACCGAGTCGATGGCGAACCCCCAGTCGATGAGGTCCGCCGGCGCGTTCGTCTCCACGCGCTCCGGAGTGAATGCGGGGGGGGCGTGCGGGCCCGGCCGGGGCCCGGGCGCCGGAGCCGTCACGACGGCCTCCTCGCCGCGGCATTCTTCAACAGCTGCCCCACCCGGCGCGCGAACTCCTCTTGCGTGAAGGGCTTGCCCAGATAGCCATTGGCGCCCGCCTCCTCCGCGTGGGCCTTGTCCTCCGGCAAATCCCTGGCGCTCACCACCAGCACCGGCACGTCCGCCATGCCCGCGGTGCGGCGGATGTGCTCGCACAAGTCATAGCCAGAGATATCCGGCAGCGTCAGGTCCAGGCACACGAGGTCCGGACGCGTGGAGCCCGCCAGGTACTTGAGCGCGGCCTGCCCGTTGGGCAGCTCCACCACGTCCTTGAATCCCATGGCACGCAGATAGTCGCCCAGCATCTTCCGAAAGAAGGGCGCGTCCTCCACCAGGAGGACCTTGTGCAGTTGGGGTTCCATCCGTCGTCAGCCTTTCTTCTCAGACACGCTCAGTGGAAGCCGAGCCGTGGCACCCAGACGATGACGCCGTAGGTGTATGCCGCGTTGAAGAGGATCACCCACAGGATGGCTTTCTTCAGTCCTCGCATCGGATTCGGGTCCCTCGCCGCTTTCGCGGGAAGGGCCACGGTGAGGATGAGGACGGACATCAGGATGAGCTTCGCCATGGGCTTTTGCTTCGCTCAGAGGATACCAGTTTGCCGCAAGGACAGGCCCAACGCCGCCGCCCACTGGAAGCGGGCCGCTGGCAGCTCGGGCGAGCGGCTCCACGTGCCTCGCGTGTCGGCATCCACCGACATCCAACTGTTGAGAATCCAGGATGCCGTCAACCCGCCGGATACCAACCGGTCTCCCGTGGCGCCGCCCACCGCGAAGGCCGTGCCCGCCGTGGCCGCCACGCGCACGCGAGGTCCCAGCACCCACGTCCCCGTCGCCGTCAGGTCCGCTCGAGGATAGACGCGCGCCGTCAGCCGGTCGGTGAAGGGAGACACGCGCAGACCCAGGCGCCCGTCGAAGTCCGCCGTGCGAGAGGGGATGCGGTGCCCCACCGCGAGCGTGAGGTTGGGCAACAGCTCCGTGCGAGGCGTGCCCGAGGGCGTACCCGGCTCCGGGTCTGGCGCGACTCCGCCCGTTGCTTCAATGGAGTGGACGACGCTGGCGCCCGCGCCCGCCTCCAATGACGTGCGACGGGACATGCGGCGCGTCCAGCTCTCCGTGAGCGTCACGACGGTGTTCCTCGCGCCGGTGGAGAAGCGCGCGTGCGTGGCGGAGGCGGAGGTGGTGATGGCGCTGAGCTCCGACAGCGCGTGGCTGAGCGAGACATCCATGCGCGGGCCGTACTGCATGGGCACGGCCTCGCGCGCGGGGCCATCCAGTCCTCCGCTGACGGAGAAGCCCGCGGTGCCGGAGAGCTGCCAGCGCCGTCCCAACTGGCTCGTCTCACCGGTGAGGGAGGTGGCCGAGGAGAGGAAGTAGACGGTGTCCGCGTCGGGGAGCGGCTGGAGCGGCCCGCCTCCGGGAGGAGGGCGCAGCGGACCGTCCGGGTCATCCGGGTCCGGCTGCAGGATGGGCAGCGAGTCCGTGGTGAGCAGGTTGACGCTGCCGAGCACCAGCTCCTCGCTCAGCCGGAACGACAGGCCGCGCTCCGGGCGCCAGCGGGCGGCGAAGCGGCCCACGTGCTGCACCTCGGTGCGAGGCTCGGCGGTGACTTCGCGCAGGCTGATGCGCGGCGCGTAGTTGAGCTCCAGGCGGGTGTTCCCCTCGGCCCGCTCCAGGCCGAGGATGGGCGTGAAGTCCGTGTCGCCGGCGATGGAGGGCGCGCCCTCGGTGGGGTCTTCGTTGGAGCGCACACGCGAGTCCACCCGCACGGAGGCGGAGTAGGTGATGGCGGAGGCGGAGAGCTCCAGCCACAGCGCGGTGAGCGCGGACCCCAGCACGGGCTACTCCACCACCACCACGTCACCAGGGCGCAGGCGGAACGTGGGCGCGCGCCCCTCGGCGTGGATGAGGTCCTTGTAGCGGAAGCGGATGCGCAGGGCGGCCTGTCCGTCCTCCTGGCGCATGACGAAGATGCGGTCGTCGTGGGCGTACTCGGTGAAGCCGCCCGCGCCCGCCAGCGCTTGGAGAAGGCTTGCACCCACCTCGATTTCCAGCGGTCCGATGCGGTTGACCTCACCCATCATCGTCACCTTGATGGGGCGCGCCATCTCCAGCGCCACGGTGACGACGGGGTGATTGATGTAGTCCTTCAGCCGCGTCTGGATTTGCTGCGACAGCATGGCTGGGCTGTGGCCGGCGGCCTCCACGTCATCCAGGAAGAGCAGGCTGATGCGCCCGTCATCGCGCACGCGCGCCTGCGTGGTGAGCGACTCCTGGTTCCACACGCGGATGTTGAGCAGGTCGCCGGAGGCGATGCGGTAGCTGGCGTCCAGCGGAGGCGGCTTCTCCTGGTAGTCATCCACCCAGGTGTACTTGCCAAGCCCTCCACACGCGGAAGTCACGAGCAGGAGCGCGGCGCAGGCGAGCACCCGCGCCGCGAAGCGGGGCTCGGGGCGTCGGGCGTGGAGCGAGGACGGCATGGAGCGCGGGTTCCTTCAGGGAGTGGGAGCCACGGCGATGGGCGCCGGCTCCGGTTCGGGGTTGCCACGGCGGCGCGCCAGCTTCACCACCGCGAGGACTTCACCGGGCCGCACCGCGCCCAGCACGAGCACACCCATGACATACAACATCGCCTCCACGCCCAGCCTCGGCCAGTCCTCCAAGGGGGCGAGCACCGTGCGGTCCATCGCGACGACGCCCACGCAGACCACCGCCGTCTTGGCGACCATGACCAACAGCCGCCGGTCCACCGCGGAGCGGCCCATGCGGCTCAACATGATGATGGTGATGGCCACCTCCATCAGGAGCATGGACAGCGCGGTGCCCGCGGCGCCACCGCCATGGCCATAGGCGGCGTACATGCGCGGCACGAGGAACAGGTTGAGCAAGGGGTTGAGCAGCAGGCTGCCGAAGATGCTGGTGCCCGTCACCCACCACTCGCGGTTCGTCATGGTGAGCCACGAACCACACGTCATCGTCACGAAGGCCAGGACGAACAGCGGCGACTGGAGCCGCAGCAGGTTGACGGCGAGCGAGTAGTCGCGGCCGAGCAGGCCAATCCACAGCGGCGCGCCCATGACGATGAGCATCATCATGGGCACGGTGACGGCGAGCGTGCCCTCCAGCGCGCGGCGGGCGATGACGCTGACCTCCTCCTCGGAGCGCGCGGCCGCGCGGGACATCAGCGGCAAGAGCACCCAGCCCATGACGGGGTTCAGCGCGAAGGTGATGTTGGAGATGCTCCACGCGGCGCTGTACCAGCCCACCTCTTCGTGGCTGCCCAGCATCCCCAGAATCATGATGTCCAGGCGCCCGTTGGTGGCGAGCGCCGCGGCGGTGAGGAAGTAGGGCAGGCCCGCCTTGAGCACCTTCCACGTGGCGGCCAGGTCCACGCGGAACACCAGGCCGATGTGCTGACGCGCCAGGTGCCAGCCCACCACGAACTTGATGGCCTCCGACGCGACGACGGGCACCGCCAGCCACGGCAGCGGGAGCCGCAGCACGCCGACGGCCAACAGCCCTCCGCCCCACACCACCTTGGTGACGACGTTGGAGATGGACAGCCCCGCCACCTTGCCCTTGGCGTGCAGCAAGGCCGCCATGGAGGCGTTGAGCATGACGAGCAGCTGCGCCGCGCCGAAGACGAGCACCAGCGCGCGCATCTCCGGCGAGTCGCCCCGGTAGGACATGACGAGCGTCAGCGCGCCCATCAACACCACGGTGAGGCCCAGCCGCACGAGCAGGGAGGTGCCGAAGAAGTCGCTGGCGTGCTCGGGCCGGCGCGACACCTCCTTGCGGATGTACATCTCCAGGCCGAGGTTGGTGGCGATGAAGAAGATGGCGGAGAAGCTGTCCGCCCAGTTGAAACGGCCGAAGTCCTCCGGCGACAGGTAGTGCGTCAGCAGGGGACGGATGCCGAAGGCAATCGCATACGTCACCAGCAGCGAACCGCCGAGCTGCAAGCCGTTGCGGACGGCGCCCATCGCCTCCTGGGAGCGCTCATGCTCCTGGGCGTCCTGCTGAGTGGATTCGCTGTGGGTAGTCACGGTGGATGGCCCCCCGGGCGTCGGCCGGACAGCCCGGGTGCATAGAAGACGAGCGGGGGCGGCACGTCAATGCCGCCCCCGCGGAAGTCAGGATGCTGGACAGCCTAGCTGGCGCCTCGCCCAGTAATCACCACTGGCACTGTCTGGAGCAAGAGACGCAGGTCGCTGGTGAGCGTCCAGTGATCGATGTACTGCATGTCCAGGTACATCCACTCTTCGAAGGAAATCTGATTGCGGCCAGACACCTGCCAGATGCAGGTGAGGCCCGGGCGCACCGAGAGGCGACGGCGCTGCCAGGTTTCGTACTTGGCGACCTCGGTGGGCACGGGAGGCCGCGGCCCGACGATGCTCATCTCGCCGCGGAGCACGTTGATGAACTGGGGCAGCTCATCAATGGAGAACTTGCGGATGAAGCGGCCGATGCCGGTGATGCGCGGGTCGTTCTTCATCTTGAAGACGGGGCCCGACTGCTCGTTGAGCGCGGCCAGCTTCTCCTTCAGCTCCTCCGCGTTCACCACCATGGAGCGGAACTTGAGCATGTAGAACGGCTTGCCGTTCTGCCCGACGCGGTACTGCTTGAAGAAGATGGGCCCCTTCGACGTGAGCTTCACCGCCAGCGCGACGAAGGCGAGCAGCGGCAGGAGCATCCACAGCGCCACCGCGGACACGCAGATGTCGAACAGGCGCTTCATCGCCATCTGGTGCGGCTTGGGGCTCACCGCCGCGAAGTGCAGGAAGCCGTCCGCCACCGCGGCGACGTTGACGGGGCGCGCGCGGTCCAAGCGGAAGGTGTGCGCGGGCAGCGCGAACGGCACGCCGAAGCGCTCCGCCAGCTTGATGGCCGCCTGCATCGCCTCGCCCTGCTTGAGCGTGTTGCCCGCGATGTAGACCTCGTCCACCGCCGTGTTGCGCAGGATGTGCTCCAGGTCATCCACCGTGCCCAGCACCTTCGCGGGCAGCTCGCCGATGGATCCCGTGTCGTCGTTGAAGCGGATGTAGCCCAACAGCTCGCTGCGGCCGCGGCGTGCCAGGTCCTCGCCGGAGTAGCGGCCGAACGCACCCGTGCCGACGATGAGCACCGAGTTGGTGGGGCGCTCCTGCGAGGCCACCTGACGGAAGACGAACAGGCGCAAGAGCAGCGCCACCGGCCAGAAGAGCACCAGCAGCGGCACCAGGCCCGGCACCTTCAAGGTCTCCGGCATCGCCAGGTTCACCGCGGCAAGGACGGTCACGACCGCCAGCGTCGTCACGGAGACCAGCGCCACGTGGTCCAGCTTGCTGCGCTCCGCGAAGCGCGAGTCGTAGAGGCACAGCGCGGTGCCCGTGATGATCCACACGACCAGCGCCGCGAGGATGATCGCCGGCAACAGCCAGCCGGGCTGCGCGAACAGCAGCCCGTCCAGCCACGCCGAGGCCGTCAGCACCACGGACATGAGCGCCAGGTCCACCGTGAGGTTCAGCTTCGCGGCGAAGCCCGGCGCCAGCTTGGGGCCAGGGACCTGCTCCTCCACCGCGGAGTCCATCGCGTTTGCCTGAGCGGATACCGACCCAGGACTCCCGACCGCCGCACCAGTACTTGCGCTGCTCATCGTGTCCACCCCCCTCTACCTGCCCACTGTGATGTGCAGTTGTGGTGATAGAGGCTGCCGTTGAGGCTGAAAAACTTCAAGTCGGAAAGAACTGCTTTTTGCCATGTTTGTGCGGTGCGTAGCAAGCCCCGGCACGGCGACTAAGACGTGACATGGTGTGAAATCTTTGGATCATCCGACTCTCGTCCCATCTCATGGGGCCCATCGAACACCCGGCAGGACATCCGGACTTTCCGGGATGTCGCAACCTGGTCGCGACAGGATGCATCTATGATGCCGGTCCGACGCGAGTGTTACGCACTGTGCGGGGCCGGTGGATGCATTCGTCGTCGGGAGAGGAGTTTTGCGTGGTTAGCGCGGGCCCAGGCGTTCGGGGTGGGTGTGGAGGTTGAACCGGCCGTTCCGGACGAACGTGGCGAGCGTCACGCCAGAACGCAGGGCCAGGTCGATGGCCAGCGTGCTGGCCGCGGAAACCCCCGCGATGACTGGGATTCTGGCCATGATGGCCTTCTGGACGATTTCGAAGCTGACACGTCCGCTCACCGCGAGGATTGCGGGCTGACACGTCAGTCCGCCCTCTGACGCAAGGCCTGCGCGGAGGGCTCCGGAGAGCAGCAGGGCGCCCACCACCTTGTCGACGGCGTTGTGGCGGCCCACGTCCTCGTACGCGGCCAGCAGCTGCCCCTGGGCGTCGAGCGCCAGGGCGGCGTGGACCCCCCCGGTCCGAGCGAAGTTCCGCTGCACCTCGCGCAGGCGCTCCGTGGCGCGCGCCACGGCGGCGGGGGGCAGCAGTGGACCCGGTGGAAGTGGCGCGCAGCCGGCCAGCAGGTCCTCCACGGTTCGCCGCCCACACACTCCGCATGCGGACGTGGTGAGGCTGCCCCGGCGAGTGGCTCGCTCGGAGTCGGGGTCAATAACGACACCTGGGGCGGGCGTGACTTCGAGGGTGTTTCCCCAGCCATCCTCTCCGGGACGGCCACAGTGGCTCACGGTGGCGAGGTCATTCACACCCCGGATGAGACCCTCCGCGAGGAGGAATCCGACGGCCAGTTCGCGGTCGTACCCAGGGGTCCTCATGGTCGTGGCGAGTGTCTCGCCGTTGACGCGAATCTCGAGCGGTTCCTCGACGGCGATGGAGTCGTCCTCCGGGGCGAGGAGGGTGTCGCCATTCCAGCGTTGGACCGGACGCGAGGCGATGCCTCGTGCGTCGGCGGGGGGCAGCGGAGCGCGGCGAGGAGGGCGCAGCTGTTCGAGGAGCACGTCCGCGATGGCGCCGACTTCGAGGGGCGA
Organism: Myxococcus stipitatus; assembly: GCF_037414475.1. The sequence continues at coordinate 4,620,317 of NZ_CP147913.1, forward strand.
CAGGACTTTGGGGGCGTGCGCGGGCGCGGAGGGCGAGTCGGTGACGAGGGCGAAGACGCCGGGGCGGGACAGCGCGAGCGGTGGGCCCAGGCCTTCGCGCCACACCTCCAGCTTGGGGAGCGGGCCGTCCTTCCAGCCTTCCACGAGCGCGAGGTCCAGCGAGCCGGCGAGGCGGGAGAGGAGCTCGGGGAGGGCCTCTGCCGGGGGGGTGCCGGTGGTGAGCTGGACACCGGAGGGGGTGGCGAAGCCGGTGAGGGAGGCGCCCGTGGCCTGGAAGCGGGCGGTGTCGCTGCCGGAGCGGTGGAGCGGGTGGTCGTCGGAGGAGTGCTTCACGGCGGCGACGCGCAGGCCTCGGGCGGCGAGCTCGGGAAGCAGGCGCTCCACGAGCGTGGTCTTCCCCGCGCCGGACCAGCCGATGATGCTGATGGCGGGCACCCGGCCCATGAGGCTCATGATTCGAGGCCCTCGGGTGTGGCCTCCACCGCGTGGTAGCGGGGCCGGTCGAACAGCTCCATCTCGACGAGCTCGCCCTCGCTGAAGTCCGCGCGACCCGGTGGGAGGATGACCCAGCCCTCCGCGTGGACGTTCTGGAGCAGCTGCCCCGCGCCTTGAGGGCGCAGCACGGCGCGAGGTCCGGAGGCGTCGCCGTGCTCGAGCATCGCGGTGATGAGGTACGCGAGCCCGGCTTGTTTGTGCCGCGGCTCGGACAGCCGCGCGTGGACGCGGCGCCGGGTCTCGATGACGCCCTGGTGCTTGAGCAGCACCGGGCGCGCGAGCTGGTCGAACGCGACGGTGGCCGCCCCCGGGTTGCCGGGCAACACGACGACGGTGGTGGGGCCCAGCCGCGCCACGGCCACGGGCTTGCCCGGCTTGAGGGCCACGCCATCCACGACGAAACACGCGCCCAGGGACGCGAGCACCCGCTTGACGTGGTCCTTGTCGCCCACCGACGCGCCTCCCGTGGTGATGAGCACCTCCACGTCGGATGCGAGGCGGGTGATGGCCTCGCGCAGGGTGTCCTCGTCGTCGCGGGCGCGAGCCAGGTGACACACGTCGGCGCCCGCTTCGCGCGCGAGCGCCGCGACCAATACCAGATTGCTTTCGTAAACCTGATGCGGAAGCGCGGGCTCGCCGGGACGCACGAGTTCGTCGCCGGTGGCCAGCACCGCGACACGTGGCGCGGGCCGCACGCACACCTGCGTCGCGCCCTGGGACGCGAGCACCCCCAGCACCGTGGCGCTCACGCGTTGGCCCGAGGCGACCAGGGAGGTCCCCGAGAGGACTTCCTCCCCCTCGCGGCGGATGTCATGGCCCGGTGGCACCGGGATGAAGATGTCCACGGCCAGGCCATCGGGCGTGGCGCGTGCGGCCTCCTGTCTCACCACGGCATCGGCCCCGCGAGGGATGGGCGCACCGGTGAAGATGCGCGCCGCGTCGCCGGGCTGGAGTGCTCGGGTGGGCAGGGCTCCGGCGTAGACGGTCTCGATGACCCGCAGCCGCGCGGGTCGGTCCCGGTTCGCGCCGCGTGTCTCCTCCGCGCGCACGGCCCAGCCATCCATCGCGGAGTTGTCGCAGCCGGGCAGGGTGCGCGAGGCGCGGACCTCCTCGGCCAGGAAGCGGCCCAGGGCGTCGAGCAGGGGCACCCTCTCGGACGCGGCCGGAGTCATGGCTTCCAGCGCGGCCCGCCGGGCGGCGGAAAGGGACATGAGAGGCATCGGCGCGCGCAGCCTACGCCGCGGGCCCTGGCCATTGTCCACACGGCCGCGCGCCGCTCGTCCGCTGGCTGTCCAACCATGGACTCGGCGCGTCAGCGCGGTGAAGTGCCTGGCGGTGGGCTCACTCGGCGGTGCGGGTATGGCATTCTCGGAGTGAGACGCGCGCCATGGAACCCAGCGGTGACAGCCTCGATGTGACATACCCAGACGTGACATTCGCCATCATCGCGGGAGGGCGGGGCCGGCGTCTGTCCGGAGTGCCCAAGGGCCTCCTGGAGGTCGAGGGCCGTACGGTGCTCGCGCGGCAGCTCACGCTGGCGCCACGCTTTGGCGCGGTGGTGCTGGTGGCCAATACACCGGAGCCCTATGCGCCGTATGGGCTGCGGACCGTGGCGGACGCGGTGCCGGACAAGGGGGCGCCGGGCGGTGTGCAGGCGGCGTTGGCCGCGTCGGACACGCCCTGGGTGGTCACGGTGGCGTGTGACATGCCCTTCGTCTCGTGGGAGGCATTGCGCGTGTTGCTGGGCGCGCGCGGAGACGACGTGGACGCGGTCTGCTTCGAGTCCTCGGGACGCGTGGAGCCCCTGCTGGCCGTGTATCGCTCCAGCCTGGCGCAGGTCTGGCTCGCCACGTTGTCGGAGGACCCGTCGCTGCGGCAGTTGTTGTCTCGCTTCCGGGCCCGCGTGCTGCCCGAGTCCGCGCTGCGCGCCGTGGACCCTTCGCTGCGCTCCCTGGTGAATGTGAACACGCCGGAGGACCTGTCGGCGCATGGGGTTGAGCTGCCTCGCGGGCGGTGACTCGGCGAGACAGACACGGCGGACACGCTCGGTCGCGAGGCTTGAGGAGGGGCTGGCTCGGTGGGAAGTGTCCCCTCATTCCACCACCGTCCAGGTGAGGGTGATGAAGTCCGCCATGGCGCCCTTCTGGAGCGAGAAGTCGTCCCAGAGGACCTCCTGTTGTCCCTTCTCGAAGACGCGCGAGACGCGCTGGAGGAACCGCGCTCCACCGCCCATCGGGTCGGCCACGGAGAACACCACGCGCACCCAACCCCGGGCGGCGGACGGCAGGAAGTCATCGGGCAGGGCCAGCACACTGTTGCCGGTGAAGATGTCCGAGTGGAGCTGCCGCCGCTCCTGCCCCTGCATCTTCCCGCTCACCAGCAGCCGCATGGTCACCGTGTTGAGGGCCCCGTTGGGGCGCTCCATCACCAGCCTCACGCCCCTGCGGTCCGCACGCGCCAGCCGGATGGTGGATTCCAGCTTGTCATTGACTGGCATGTTGTCCCTCTCGAGTCGAGAGCACGAGCCTTTCGGAACTCGCCCGGCTCATTCTAGGGGGGGGTGACACGGGAAGAAGGCCGGGCCGGAGGGGTGGCGGGCGGGAGGGTGCGTCAGCCTGACGCATGGACGCGGGAGGAGGAGGATGGGAGAGAGGAGTGGGAGCGAGCCATGTTGAAGACCCCTCTTGGACGATTTCGCGCGGTGGCCTTGCTGGAAGGCTTGTCGTTCGTCGTGTTGCTGTTCATCGCCATGCCGCTGAAGTACGCGGCGGACATGCCGATGGCGGTGCGTTTCACGGGCATGGCGCACGGACTGTTGTTCGTGCTGTATCTGTTCGCGCTGATGGAGGTGGCCATCGCGCTGCGCTGGTCCTTCTCCCGCGTGGCGGTGGCATTCGGCGCGTCGCTGGTGCCCTTCGGCAACTTCCTGCTCGACGCGAGGCTGCGCAAGGACGCCGGCGGCGCGTAGCGCACGCCCGGTTCACCCGACGTATCGCAGCGGGGCTCCACGCTGGAACGGGGTGTGCCTGGGCGTCGCGGGTGCTCAAGGAGTTCGCGCGTGACACCAACCTGTGCGAGCATTCCGGCGCGATTTTTTCACGGCGGAGGTCGGCTCATGGAACGCGGAACGTGGAACACGCCGGAAGCAGTGCAGCGCGAGCTGGATTCGCGCCTGGCGCTGGTGCAGTCCACCGAGCACATTCGCGGCATGCACTTCGCCGCGGTGCTCGACACCGTGCGGTTCCTCGGCGGTGAGCAGGCGGTGAAACACATCATGGACGCGGGCGACTATCCCGCGGACCTGGACCCCACCGAGCTGTACCCCGTCCCGCCCTTCCTGCGTCTGTTCTTCGCCGCCACGCACCTGCTCACGCCGCAGCTCGGCGGCGCCGAGGAGGCCATGCGCCAGATTGGCGTCCAGGGCACGCTCGCCTTCGTGCGCTCCATGTTCGGCACCGAGGTTCGTCAGCAGGTGGGCGGAGACCCCAAGCTCCTGGTGAACATGCTCCCGGAGGCCTACCGCATGGCCATCGACTTCGGAGAGCTCCAGGTGGAGTGGACCGGCTCACGCGCGGGGCTCATCCACATGCGCCGCATCTTCACGCCCGTCGCCTACAACGAAGGCATGCTCGAAGGGGCCCTCCAGGCCGTGGGTGCCCAGGACATCCGGGTGCAGGGACGCCAGACGTCGCTGCTCGACAGCGAATACACCCTCTCCTGGGACGACTGACCGGGCCCATCCGCTGTGCGTTTCCGGGACGGCCTTGTCCCGCCTTCGTCAGGCGAAGGCGGGGCTCCCGGTGGAGCCCCATGACAAGTGATTGGATTCCCGTGGCCGCCACCCTGGCGTGCTGCTTGCTATCCGAGGTCCACGTACCGTGCGCTTCTCCCACGCGGGCAGGGCCGCGAGGAACACGGGACCTCGTGAATGGGAGGGCCGGCCGGGGCCTCTGACTCCTCCACCCGGCCGACCTTCCCTTCCGTGAGCGCCCACATCCGCCTCCAGGACCCGCTGTGTCTCATGCCATGTCTCACGTGGCGCCGGGAGCGAGGGAACTCCGCGAGAGGACAGCCTTTTTCGGCGCGCTCTGCTGGGAGGTCCAATCAAGTCGTGATGTTTCGCGTGGATTCTCAAGTTGTGCTGATGCGGTACATGACGCACGCAGGACGAAAAAAGGATGCGCGCCAGCGTTCCTTGACTAGAAGAGTCCGCCGAAAGCCCGGGAATGACCACGGGCCATTGCAACGGAGGGACGCTTCATGAAGACACATCAGTGGATGGCCGTGGCGGCTGGGGTGATGGTCGCGACGAGCGCGAGCGCGCAGTCGGAGGGTGGCGGTGGCGGTGGCGGTGGCGGGAGCTTCGGCAACGCCGGGCAGATTGTCGTCAGCTCGGACGCGTCGGGCAGCCTGGGTTACACCACCGAAGGCCCCGGCATTGGGTATCTCACCATCGAGCCGAGCGTCGACTACTTCCTGAAGGAGAACCTCTCCATCGGTAGCAGCATCCGGCTGCGGGTGCTGTTCGGCGAGGGCGACACGGTGGCGGCCTTCGGCATCAGCGCGCGCGTGGGCTACAACATCGCCCTCACCGACAAGATCTCCGTGTGGCCCAAGGGTGTCGTGACCCTGGACGTGGGTGACAACATCCTGGGGACGCAGGAGGGCACGCTCTTCGCCTCCACCGTCATCCTGGAGGGCTACGCGCCCTTCCTGTACCACGTCACGCCGCACTTCTTCCTGGGCGCCGGTCCCCGGCTGGCCGTGGGTCTGGGCGACGACGTCGACGTCACGTTCGGCGTGGCCACCACCATCGGCGGCTACTTCTAGGCTTCATCGCTGCTCGCGCGCGGGTGGGTCATCCCTTTCCGCGCGCGGGTGGCGTCTGTCATTCACTCAGGCCTCCCACGCGCGGCCTCGTGTGAGGTGGCGCAGCACGAACGCGAGGTTGGCGGGGCGTTCGGCCATGCGGCGCATGAGATAGGCATACCAGTGGCGCCCGTAGGGCACGTAGACGCGCACCCGGTAACCCCGTTGCACCAACCGCCGTTGAAGGTCTTCCCGGATGCCGAGCAGCATCTGGAGTTCGAACGCCTCGCGCCCGAGTCCTCTGCGCGCCGCGTGCTCGAGCGTGGCCTCGAGCATCCGCTCATCGTGCGTGGCGATGCCGTGATACACGCCGCTGTCGAGCAGCACCCGCATGCAGCGCACGAAGCTTGCGTCCACGTCTCGCTTGTCTGGAAAGGCGATGTCCGGACGCTCCAGGTAGGCCCCCTTGCAGAGTCGGATGCGCACCCGCTCGGCGCACAGCGCCCGGGCATCCGCCTCCGTGCGCCGCAGGCTGCTTTGAAGCACCGCGCCCACGTGTGATTCGCCGTATTCGGCGTGAAGCTTTCGCACCAGGTCCAGCGTCGCCTGGGTGACGGCGCCGTGCTCCATGTCCACGCGGACGAACGAGCCCCGCGCCGTCGCCTCCGCCACCACCTCGCGGGCGTTCTCCAGGGCCAGCGCCCTGTCCATGAGCAACCCGCATTGCGTCAGCTTGAGCGACACGTTGGCCTGCAAGCCCGCTTCGTCGATGCGTGCGAGCAGCCGCAGGTACTCTTGCACCTCCTCCCGCGTCTCCTCCGCGTCGCGCACCGTCTCGTTGAGGTGGTCGAACGAGGCCCACAGCCCCCGGGCGTTGAGCCGCTTCACGGCGGCCAGGGCCTCCTCCAGCGTCTCTCCGGCGACGAAGCGACGGGAGAGCCGGCGCAGGCTCCTCACGCGTGTGGCCTGGTCCTTCAGCCAGGACTGGCGCGAAAGGAACAACAGGGTGCTACGGGACCAGCGCGGGGTGGCGTCTCTCATTCCTGGGACTCCCAGGCAAAAGCGGACTCCCTCAATCCTTGCCACCCCGCCGGGTCCACGCCACCCGGGCCTGTCCACACGCGGGTGGACGCCAGCACACCCGTGCGGGCCCCGTCCCATGCCCGCCGGCCCGGGCAGCCAGACGGGCCCCCGTCTCAGTCACCGGGGACTGGCCAAAACCACGCATCGTCCCCGGGGGGATGTGAGGCGCCCACCTTGGGAGGTTGCTTTGAGTAGGCAACGCTTCGTGTCCTCTCCCATGGGCAGTCCCACCTCGGATGCGGCAGCCTCCCGTCGTTGTTTCACCCCGCTGAACGACTGCTCACCCAACTGTTTGAGTTTTAATAATGTGCGAATGAAGCGCGGCTTTGGTTGTCTGCCTCCGGTACCGTGCGGATGGTTGAGGGCATGGGAGGCCCTTTCGACATCCTGGTCGAGGAGCACCATGCGCTGGAGGCGCGCTTCGCGCGGCTTGTCTCCAGTGCCGAGCCAGAGCCTCTCAGCGCTCAACGGGAGCTGTTGGTGTTGTTGCGACAGCACACGTGGTTGGAGGAGCGTTGTCTTCAGCCGTGGGTGGCCCGAGTCGAGGGTCGTCACCGGGCTCGCCGGCTGGCCGAGGAGTCACTGGCCATGCGTGAGCTCATGGATGAATTGGAGGAACAGACGCTGGGGAGTGCTGAATGGCAGGCCCGCTTCCTGGCGCTCGAGGACCTGTGGGTCGCACATTTCCAAGAAGAAGAGAGGGCATTGTTGCCCAGGCTCACCACGGTGTTGGACCCGCAGGAACAGCAGGTGTTGAGCCTGGAGCTGCTCCGGGCGCGCAATGCACTGCGCTCCCGCGGTCATGAAGGGCTTTGATTCGGGGCGCACGCCCCGGGGGGGTGACCGTTGCCGGGACGGCTGAGCGTCGTTCCCGCCTCACTGGAATGAGACCCGACCTGGGGCGGTGGGGGGTGATACGTCCGCCAGTCACACCTTTTACACATCTTTTATCGCTTCCTTTAGACAAATCCTAAATTGACAGGTATGGGTATGGGCAGCATCACAAATCAACTCCCCCATCTAGTCCTTCGACACCCAGACTAGCCAAGACGAGGATTGAACGAATGTCCGTGGATAAAGCGTTTCGGGACATGATCCGTAACGAAATCGAGGTCCAGCTCAAGCCGCTGCGCGATGTGGTCTCCCGCCTGGAGTCCGGCACCGCGGACCTGGATGCGCTGCGCAACGTGGCCGAGCGGCTGGCGCCCCTGGCCGAGGTCGTGGGGCCCCTGTTCGGCGCCCAGGCTCCTGCCGCGAAGGCGGGCCGCAAGGCGGTGGGCCGTCCCCCCGCGGCGGCGCGTGGTGCGATGAGCGCCCCCGCGGCGGCTCCCGTGGGTGGCAAGCGCCGGGGCCGCAAGCCCGCGGTGGCCACGGCGGATGGCTCGCGCGTGTGCGCCATCATCGGCTGCGGCAAGCCCAGCCGGACCAAGGGTTACTGCGCCGCGCACTACCAGAAGCTGCGGATGCTGGAGAAGACCAACCGCCGTCCGTCCGCGTGGGTTGACTACGCGCCCGCTGACAGCGTGGATGACATCAAGCTTCCGCGTGGCCGCGCCGCGTCGAAGGCCCTGGCAGCCGCAGCGCAAGCCGCGAACGGTTAATCAGCGGCACGCTGCCCCGGCCCGGGCAGAGAGTGACCGCGACTTCCGTCAACCCCACACTCCTCTGTCTGGAGAGGGTTCGGGAGAAAGCCCGTACGGGAAGTCTTGCCCGCGGGGGCTCGCAGGGGCATGAATGCCCGGGCCCATGAAGACTCGAGATTTGGAGCCTGGAATCATCACCGACCTGGCCGGACGGACCACGTACGGTGAATACCTACAGCTCGACCGGCTGTTGACGGCGCAGGTTCCGCGCTCGCAGCCCCCGCATCACGACGAGCTGCTCTTCATCATCCAGCATCAGACGAGCGAACTGTGGATGAAGCTTCTCATCCACGAGCTGAGCGCGTGTATCCGCTATGTCCAGGCGGACCGGCTGGAGCCCTCCTTCAAGATTTTCGCTCGGGTGGCGCACATCCAGCGCATGCTCTTCGAGCAGTGGAGTGTCCTGGAGACGCTCACGCCCAATGAATACCTGGAGTTCCGTGACGCGCTGGGGCCCGCGTCTGGCTTCCAGAGCTGGCAGTACCGGGCGCTGGAGTTCCTGTTGGGCAACAAGGATGTGAATGCCCTGGGTCCCTTCCGCCACCAGCCGGAAGTCCATGGAGAGCTGGAGCGGCTGCTCCAGTCGCCCAGCCTCTATGACGAGTTCCTGCGCTACCTGGCGAGGAAGGGTCATGCCATTCCGGAGGACCACGCCCGGCGGGACTGGCGTCAGCCCTATGAGAAGAGCCCCGCGGTGATGGAGGTCTTCCGGCGCATCTATGAGGACATCGACGCGCATTGGGATGCCTATGAGATGTGCGAGAAGCTGGTGGATACCGAGGAGCGCTTCCAGCTCTGGCGCTACCGCCACATGATGACGGTGATGCGCATCATCGGCTTCAAGCAGGGCACCGGTGGCTCCTCCGGCGTGGCCTTCCTCCGCAAGGCGTTGGATTTGCGATTCTTCCCGGAGTTGTGGGATGTGCGTACGGAGCTGACGCCACCGGGCGCCCGGGCTTCCAAACCCTCAACTTGAGCAGTGGATTCGGGCATGGCAGGCGTTGCGCGCCTGTCTTGACGTTCCGGTGGGATGAGAGGGATGGCGGGGCTGGGGTGGGTGAGACGCGTCACGTGTGAAACATCGACAATGTGACGGAGGTGGGGGTGGGGTGGGTGTGGGCGGGGGGAGGGGGTCGGGCTAGGCTGGGTGGACCATGTCCGCCGCGGCCCCCCTGCTCTTCGAGAAGGCGCACATCCTCTGTTACCGGACGTTCGACATCGCCGATGAAATCAACCTCGAGCGGGCGCGCAAGGCCGTGTCGGAGGACACCCGGCGCCTCAAGCTGTCGCGGGAGAACAGTCAGTACATCCAGCTCCCCAATCCGCCGTTGGCGTATGAGCTGGGCCGGCGGCCGCTCGCGCTGAAGGGGGGGCCTGTCACGGTGGATGCCACCGCGCGCCTGTTTGACCATGGCGCCGCGTCCATCATCCTGCGGGTTCCGGTGCTCCCGGGCACGTCATTGGAGGAGCTCACCCTGGTCGCGGACGAGCTCTATGACAGCCAGGCGTTGGAGGACCTGTCGCTGGAGCTGGTGGAGGGCGTGCGGCGCACCATCGCTCAGGCGGTGCAGGAGCCGCACCTGTGGGACCAGAACGAGAGCTACACGGTCATCTTCGCGGAGAGCATCCGGGGCAACCCTTCGGCGGAGGCGCTGCTCGCCGAGGCGGACCTGGCGCGGCTCTTGTTGGGGGAGCACGGGCAGACGCCGCTGTCGCGAAGGGAGAGCGAGGCCGTCACGCAGGTGCGCTTCAGCTACACCGTCAATGACCTGGTCGTCATCGACTGGAACAGCGCGTTCGTCTACGAGCCGTCGGGCTCCGGGGACATCCCGGACCTGCTCGAAATCGCCAACGCGCAGCTGTTGGAGTTCCGCTACTACGACGAGCGGTTGGACACGCACATCGCGCGCATCCACGACGAGGTGCAGGCCAAGCGGCATGGGTGGACGCGGCTGTTCCGCAGCCCCTACCGCACGCTGACGCGGCAGACGCTCACCACGCTGGTGGACCTCAACGAGTTCATCGAGCGGGTGGACAACAGCCTGAAAATCATTGGCGACTTCTACCTGGCCAAGGTCTACGAGGGCGCGGTGAAGCGCATGCGCATCTCCGCGTGGCAGGGCTCCGTCACGCGCAAGCAGCAGTTGCTGGCGCAGACGTACGGACTGCTCAAGGGCGACGTGGACATCGACCGCTCCCACACGCTGGAGGCGGTCATCGTGCTGCTCATCGTCCTGGAGATCTTCTTCGCGTTCTTCAATGTGTTGGCTCACTGAAAGCCGCGCGGCCTTGTACCTGAGGACAGGTACCTTCGGGTTTCGCGGGTCCACTGGACATGGGACACTCGGGGCCTGGCGGTAGGGCCTACGGGGCCGGGGGGACGTGTGGGCATGAAGGTGCCCGAGAGCAACCTGGCGGCCGCGGCGGACCGCATGGCGCGGACCCTCGAGCGGCTGGCCATGGCGCCGTCCGTGCGGGCGGTGCTGGAGGCGCTGCTTCGCGAGGCGGCGTCGGCCCTCGGTGCGTCCGGAGCCTTCTTGTGTTGGCGAGAGGACGAAAGTGCCCCGCGAGTGCTCGCGACGCCCGGTCTGCCGGATGACGCCACCCGCGCGTGTGGCGAGCGCCTGCTGGAAGGAGCCCGGGACATCGATGGGGCGCTCCTGCCGTACGTGACGGTGGACCTGGAGCGCGACGTGCTCCTGGGAGAGGCGCGGGCGCGGCTGGGGGCGGTCTCATTGGTGTCGCTGCCGCTCACCTCCTCCGTGGGGGAAGGCGTCGTTGGCGTGTTGTGTGGCCTCCAGCGCGAGGGCTGGGCGCCGCAGGAGGAGGCGCTCCAGCGCTTCGGGTTGCAGGCGCGGCTGGCGGGGCTGGTGCTGGAGCGCGAGCAGGCGATGGACCGGGCGCGCGCGGAGGTGGGGCGGGCGGAGGTGTCCCGGTTGGGGCGCTTCCAGGCGGTGACGGAGGCGTTCGGCCAGACGCTCACGCGCGAGGAGGTGGCCCAGGTGGTGTTGGACTTGGGCCTTCCCGCGGTGGGGGCGGCGGCGGGCATGGTGCATCTGACGGCGGAAGGGGGCTCGGGGTCGGAGCGCTTCGCCTCGGTGGGCCTGACGGAGGGCGTGCTGGAGCCGTTGCGGGCCTTGTCCCGTGGGGGACAGGGGGGCGCGGCGCCGGTGTGGCTGGAGACGCGCGAGGCGGTGCGGGTGCGCTCGGCGAGGCTTTCGGACGCGATGGTGGAGGGGCCGCTGCGGGCGCTGGCGCTGCTTCCGCTGTTCGTGGAGGGGCGGGCGTTCGGCACGCTGGCGTTCGGCTTCGCTCGGGAGACGGGCTTCTCCGCGCTGGAGCGGGCGTCCATCATCGGACTGTCGCGGCAGTGTGGGCAGGCGCTGGAGCGCGCGCGGCTCTACGAGCGGGAGCACACCGCGCGGGTGGAGGCCGAGGCGTTGGGCGCGAGGCTGAGCCTGCTGGCGGACGCGAGCGCGCTCGTGTCCGGCTCGCTGGGGTGGGAGGAGACGGTGTCCGGCGTGGCTCGGCTGGCGCTGGGGCACTTCGCGGACGGGTGCGCGGTGGACTCGTACGAGGACGGGGTGGTGCGGCGGCTGGCGGTGCTGCACGCGGACCCGGAGAAGGCGGAGCGGGTGTTGGAGTTGACCAGCTTCCCGGCGGAGGCGGGGGCGTCCTCGCCGCTGACACGGGTGCTGGCCAGCGGTCAGCCTCGCATGGAGAAGCGCCGCACGCGGATGACGCCCGGCGAGGGGGGCGTGTTGCCGGTGTGGGGGGACAGCACGCTCATCATCACCCCGCTGGTGGCGCGGCAGCGTACGCTGGGGGCGCTCACCTTCGTGCGCGACGCGGAGCGCCCGCCCTTCGGCGTGGAGGACCTGTCGCTGGCGGAGGAGTTGGCGCGGCGCGCGGCGCTGGCCATGGACAACGCGCGGCTGTTCCGCGCGGCGCGCGCCGCGGAGGAGGAGAGCCGCCGCAGCGCCGCGCGGTTGCATGTGCTGGTGCAGGTCAGCCAGCTCATCGCCGAGGCGGGGTTGGACCTGCCCACGGTGCTGGACGTGCTGGCGCGCAAGGTGTCCGAGGCGCTGGGGGGCGGGTGTGTGTTGCAGCTGCTCGCCGAGGACCGGGAGCAGTTGGAGCTGGTGGCGGCGCACCATCCGGACCCGGCGGCGCGTGGGGTGTTGGAGTCGTCGCTGCGGATGAATCCGGCGCGGGTGGGGGAAGGTCTGTCGGGCCGGGTGGTGGCGACGGGGCAGACGCTCTTCGTGCCCCGGCTGAGCGCGGAGGAGCTGCTGGGCGACAGGTCACCGGAGGGGATTACGTTCCTGGAGCACTACGGGCCCCAGAGCCTCATCATCGTCCCCTTGGGCGCGCGGGGGCGGGTGCTGGGCACGCTGGGGGTCATCCGCGAGGCGCGCGGACGTGAGTACACCGCGGAGGAGCGCGCGCTCTTGGAGAGCCTGGCGGCGCGGGCGGCGCTGGCCATCGAGGATGCGCGGCTGTATGGCGCGGCCACCCAGGCGGTGAAGGCTCGCGACGAGCTGTTGTCCGTCGCGGGCCATGAGCTCAAGTCGCCGCTCAACGCGCTCCAGCTCCAGATTCACCTCCTGGCGCGCATGGCGAAGGACGCGATGGCGGCCAGTGGCCTGGCCGAGCGCGCGGAGAAGGCAGCGCGCGCGGGACAGCGCCTGGGGCTGCTCATCGACGACCTGCTGGACGTGTCCCGCATCAGCGCGGGGCGGCTGAGCCTCAACCGGGAGGACGTGGACCTGGCCTCGCTCACCCGGGAGCTGGTGTCGCGCATGTCCGAGGAGCTGGTGCGCGCGGGCAGCGAGGTGCGGCTGTTGGCGGACGCAGAGGTCGTCGGCCGGTGGGACCGGCTGCGGCTGGAGCAGGTGCTGGTGAACCTGCTGTCCAACGCGGCGAAGTATGGCGCGGGCCGCCCGGTGACGGTGCAGGTGGAGCCGCGCGAGGCCGGGGCGGCGCTGCTGGTGCGCGACCAGGGCATCGGCGTGGCGCTGGAGGACCAGGAGCGCATCTTCGAGCGCTTCGAGCGCTCCGAGTCCGCGCAGCACTTCAAGGGCCTGGGCCTGGGCCTCTGGATTACCAAGCGCATCGTCGAGGCCCACGGCGGAAGCATCCGCGTGGAGAGCCAGCCCGGCAAAGGCTCCACCTTCACCGTGGAGCTGCCGCTGTCCGGAGTCCCTCAGGCCTGAGGCGCACCGGACGCTGGCGGGGCGCTTCGCGGGGCCAGACGCACTCCCTCGGGATTGCTCGGCTTGCGGGGATTGCGCGAGGACTTCGTGGCTTGGGGTGTTGTCGGAGGGCCCGGAGTCCTCCCGGAGCGCGGGGAGGTGGGATACGCTGGCGTGCGTCCAAGGCCGTTCCGGACGCCGAGGCCGCCTACATGAGCGCATCCAGCCCCCTCTTCGGTGACCTTCTGCTCAAGCTGGGCCTGGTCACGCCCTCGCAGGTGCAGGAGGCGCTGGCGCTGCAGGCGCTGACGGGCCAGCGGGTGGGGGAGGCCCTCATCTCGCTGGGGTACGTCACGCGGGAGCAGATTCAGGACGCGCTCGGGGAGGCGTTGGGGCTGCATCAGGACAAGGGCCCCACCCAGCCCGCGTTGGGGGAGCTGCTGGTGGGGCTCAAGTACGTGACGCTCGCGCAGCTCGACGAGGCCCTGGCGCGTCAGCGTCGCGACGGCCGCCGGCTGGGTGAAATCCTCGTGGAGCTGGGGCACTGCACGTACAAGCAGATCTACGAGGCGCTGGGGTTGCAGAACCGCATCGCCGGGCGGCAGGAGAACCCGCGTCCCTTCATCGACGGCCGCCGCCGCGTCGTGGTGGTGGACGACAGCCCGCTGGCGTGCGCCTTCGTGCAGGAGGGCCTGGTGGGCCTGGGCTACGAGGTGCTGTGCTTCCAGGACCCGTTCGAGGCGCTGGAGGGCATGAGCCGGCTCCAGCCCGCCATCGTCCTCAGTGATTTGGAGATGCCGGGCCTGGACGGCGTGGAGCTGTGCCGCAGGCTGAAGGAGGGCCCCACGCGGGGGCTGCCGGTCATCATCCTCACGGCGAATGACCGCGAGGCGGAGCGCGTGCGGGGCCTGCGCGCCGGGGCCGACGACTACGTCAACAAGTCCGCGTCGATGGATGAGCTGGCCGCGCGCATCGAGAGCGTGGTGCGGCGCACGGGCGAGACGGAGCGGATGCGCAAGCTGTTCGCGCGCTACACGTCCGCGGCGGTGGTGGACGAAATCCTCAAGAGCGCGGACGCGGTGGTGCTCACCGGCGAGAAGCGCGAGGTGACGCTGCTGTTCGCGGACATCCGCAACTTCACGGGGCTGGCGGAGAGCCTGCCTCCCGAGCAGGTCGTCGGGGTGCTCAACCAGGTGCTGGGCCGGCTGTCGGACGCGGTGCTCACGTGCGGCGGCACGCTGGACAAGTTCCTGGGGGACGGGCTGATGGCGGTGTTCGGCGCGCCGGTGGCCCGTTCGGACGACGCGCTGCGCGCGCTGCAGTGCGCGAAGATGATGATGAACGCGATGACGGACCTGCGCGTGGAGGCGGAGGCGGAGTGGGCCGCCAACGGACGCGAGGGCCACCCGCTGGTGCTGGAATTGGGGGTGGGCATCAACTCGGGCGTGGTGGTCGCGGGCAACATCGGCAGCACGATGCGCGCCGAGTACACGTGCATCGGCGACGCGGTGAACGTGGCCGCGCGGCTGTGTGCCCTGGCCGGGCCGGGGGAAATCCTCGTCGGCGAGCGCACCCGGGAGCTGGTGGACGCCAACGAGACGGCGTTCGAGGACCTGCCCCCCGTCCGGTTGAAGGGTAAGCAACAGCCCGTGCCGCTATTCCGGGCGCTTTAGGCTCGCGCGAAGTCTTCCGCCCCGGGGCCCGCCGCTGACGGTAGGGTGGGGCGCATGACTTCGTCCCCGGAAGCCTCGCCGCCCCCCTCTCGCCGCTCGCCCATCTTGTGGGTGGGGCTGGTGTTCGCCCTCGCGCTGGTGTGCGCGGTGCTGGTGGGGGCGCTGACGCGCTCGCGGGCGGTGTACTCGGACCGCATCCATCGCGACTTCGTGGTGCTGGAGGAGGCGCTGACGCGCTACCAGGCGGACGGCCACACGCTGCCCGAGGATGCGGACCTGGAAGTGCTCCTGGTGCCCAAGTACCTGTCCGTGTTGCCGCTGGACCCGTGGGGCCGGCCGTACCGCTACACCAGCAACGGGCAGCAGGTGTTCATCGCGACGTTGGGACAGAGCGACGACCGGGGCGGGCACGACGAGGAGCAGGACCACACCAACCACGACGGGCATCCGGCGCCTCCCCCGGAGAAGTAGCCGTCCAGCAGGGCGGCCGGGCGCCTGGAGGCCGTTCGTCCGGTGGGCCCTGGGGCGTGCTGGCATGGAGGAGGGGCCCCCCGTCGGGTGATGGCGTGCGCATCTGTCCTGGTGGGAGTGGCGTCTGGCCACATCCCCCACGAGGAGGGCGGCCATGGCCATTGTCTGTGCGAGCCCGGTGGGAGCGCGGGAGTCCCGGGAGGTGGAGGTCGCCGCGGCGCTGGCGGCCCGGCTGGGCGAGCCGCTGCTGCTGGTGAGCGTCATGGACGGCGAGCCCCTCTCCGACACCACGCGCATCGAGGCGCAGCGGGAGCTGGAGTCGCGGGCGTCCCGGTTGGAGTTGCCCCCCGGGCGCGTGGAGTGCCGGGTGCGCTCCGACATGGAGGTGGTGCTGGCGGAGGAGGAGTGCCGGCGCTCCCGGTGGATTGTCGCGGCGTCGGAGGGGTGGCGCACGTCGGCGTGGCGGCGGGCCTCGCTGCCGGAGCGGCTGGCGCGGCGAGGGTGTGGCCCGGTGCTGGTGGTGCGCCGCGCGGACGCGCTGGTGGACTGGATGCGCGGACGGCGGCGGCTCCTGGTGCTGGTGGGGGTGGACCCGTTGTCCCCCACGGCCGACGCGGCGGTGGTGTTCCTGCGCGAGCTGCGCCGGGTGGGGCCGTGCGACGTGCTGGCCACGTATGTGTTCTCTCCGCTGGAGGAGCGCGAGCGGCTGGGCATCCACACGCCGGTCCACGTCGACGTGCTGGAGCCCGGCGCGCGCGACATGGAGGCGCTGGACCCCGCGGTGGAGACGGTGCTGCTGCGCGAGGCGCGTGAGCAGGTGGGGGACCTGTTGGGCGAGGGCCGCGTGGAGGTGGTGCTGGAGCCGGGCTATGGAAGGCCCGCGGACCACCTGCTGCACGTGGCGCTCACGCGAGGCGCGGACCTGGTGGTGGTGGGCATGCGCTCGCAGGGGCCGGTGAAGCGGCTGTGGCATGGTTCGGTGTCGGCCGGGGTGCTGCGGCACGCGGAGCAGGCGGTGGTGTGTGTGCCGGACGTGTTGAATGAGCCTCGCCACGCGTTGCCTCCGCGCAGCGTGCTGGTGCCGGTGGACTTCTCCGACTCGAGCCTGCGAGCCATCTCCCAGGCGCGCTCGCTGGTGGGGCCGGGCGGGCGGGTGCACCTGCTGCATGTGCACCGCAGGCGGCTGAGCGACACGGGGTTCCAGGACCACTACGGCGTCCTGCCCATGCCCACCCGGGAGCAGGAGGCGATGTTGCGGCGGCTGTGGGGGCTGGTGCCTCGGGATGAGAGCGCCCGGACGTTGCGGTGGAGCGTGGAGGGGGTCTCCGGAGAGGACATCGCGTTGGCCATCTGCCAGGCCACCGAGCGCGAGGGGGTGGACCTGGTGTGTGTGGGCACCCCGGGAGGCCCGTCGAGAGAGCCGGATGCGTTGCCTGGGGCGGTGACGAAGGAGCTGGTGGCGCGGTGCCGGCGGCCGGTGATGGTGGTCCCCGGGGCGTGATGGATTTGGAACACAGTGCACCTGGGTGCACATGAAAAGACATTCAGCTGGGTCTCTTCGGTCCCCACCTGGTGGGGCACCCGGCCCGTTGAACGGGAGACCCGGTGGGGCGTTAGAATCCGGGCACCACGCATCAGATAGCAGGGGGTCTGCCGGTGACGCTCAGCGGTTACCGAGAAGAAGAGCTCGTCTGCAATCGTGCCTCGCTCATCATCCATGGTGGCACGGAGGAGGAGCGCCGTTCCTGGGCCCAGGAAGCCGCGCGCAACTTCGATGTGGACCTGGTGGAGGTGAAGCAGGTGGCGGACCTGGCCCATGCGCTTCGACAGCGCAACGGCGTGCTGTTCATCCCCGACGCCGCCAAGCTGGGCCGGGAGGCGCAAGGGCACATCCTGCGCTGCCTGCAGATGCAGGAGGAGCGGCCCAAGGTCGTGGTGGGGGTGTCGGGTGCCGCGGACGCGGCGCTCGCGCGGGGCACGCTGCGCGAGGACCTGCACTACCGGCTGCACCAGGCGCAGGTGGACCTCCAGAAGGACGGCTTGCGGGAGCTGCTCCGGCGGCGCTGGGCGCAACAGGCGGAGCAGCTCGCGCAGAAGGCCGCCGCCGTGAAGGCCGCGGAGGAGAAGGCCCGCGCCGATGCGGAGGCCCGCCGTCCGGGGACGGTGACACGCACGCTGCCCAAGACGCGCAAGACGGTGTCGAGCGCGCGCAAGCCCGCGGCACGCAACGCGGCGCCTCGCTGACGCGTGGGGCTTCGCGGAGGTGGGCTCCTGCCTCCGCGCCGCGCTCGTCAGGGGGCCGCCCTCGCCGTCGTCGTCGGTGGCCCACGTCGAGATGCGCGGAGCAATCCCATGAGGCTGGAGCTGATTCGAGGCGACATCACCCGGGTCGACGTGGACGCCATCGTCAACGCGGCGAACTCGGCGTTGCTGGGGGGTGGAGGCGTGGATGGCGCCATCCACCGAGCGGCGGGGCCGGAGCTGCTGGCCGAGTGCCGTCAGTTGCGAGGCTGTCCCACGGGCCAGGCGCGGCTCACGCGGGGGTACCGGTTGCCCGCACGTCACGTCATCCACACGGTGGGGCCCGTCTGGAGGGGTGGTTCCGAGCGGGAAGCCGCCACTCTCGCTCGCTGCTACCAGAGTGTCTTCGCGCTGGTGGAGCAGCAGGGGTTCCGGACGGTGGCGTTTCCCTCCATCTCGACGGGGGTGTACCGGTTCCCCATCGAGCGGGCCGCGCGCATCGCCCTGGGGGAAATACGGAAGGCCTTGGAGGGGATGCCTTCGCTGGAGAAGGTGACAGTGGTGCTCTTCTCGGACGCGGACCTGGAGACCTACCAGCGCGTGCTGTTGGAGGGGGCGGGAAGTTCCGGGGACGGGAATGTGTGAACGCGGAAAACTGGGCTAGAGTTCGGGCCACGTTCACTCTTCGTGGAGCGCCACATGTCTCAGGAAAACGCTGAAGGAAAGCCGAAGCAGGGTCTCTCGCGGCCCATCGAGGTCGTTCGCGCAGAGCTCCTGGCCGACGAGGAGACCAAGAAGATTGCCACGGCCGTCAACATGAAGCTCGAGGACTACGTGGAGCTGGTCCTCAAGTACGCCCAGGACAAGAGCCTGGAGCCCGAGCTGGCCATCGTCTCCGACGACGAGCTGCGCAAGAACGGCATCACGCCGGTGACGACCGACGAGGCCGCCGACCTCATCATCCGCGGGATGAAGGGCGAGCTGCCCGGGTCGGCTCCGGACTTCGACGCCTCCAAGTTCGAGCAGAAGGCGACGGGCGGAAAGCCCTCCCTGTCTTCGCCGACGCAAGAGACGGCGGCTCCCGCGAAGTCCCAGCCCCAGGACGATGCGTCGCGTCAGTCGATGCTGGACCAGATCAAGCGCGGCGGTGGCGGCAGGGTCTGAGCGTCTGGCCTGGGGGGCGGGAACCCGGGGATTAAATCGACGGAAATTCCGCGAGAAACAATTCCGTCGGTCTGCCGAGAATCACTTCGAGTCTCTTCTTCGCCCAAATTCCCCCGCCTTCCTCCACTCTTCCTTCTCAAGGTGCCGCTATGCTCTCGTTCCTCAAGAACAACCCGCTTACCAACCTGATCAAGAAGCCGCTGGAGATCGTCGGCAAGGCCGCCGAGGCGGTCAGCAAGGTTGCCGGTGGCATCGCGAACATCGGCCAGAAGGCGCTGAGCTTCCTGAACAAGCCGGCCAGCGAGGCCATCGCGCCGATCACCAACAAGATCAGCGAGCAGGTCAAGAAGATCCCCTTCCTGGGCAAGTTCCTGGCCCCGGTGGTCGAGGGTCTGATGAAGCAGGGCGCGACGGCGCTGCTCGGCTCGGGCCCCATCGGCGGCATCGGCGCGATGGCGCAGATCACCTCCAAGGTGTCCGACCTGACCAACCTGGCGCAGGGTGTTCGCACGGCGGCTGACAAGGTCGGCGCCTTCGCCAACAACCCGCTGGGCCAGATGAACCTCCAGAACATCATGGCGCACCAGCACGCGGCGCTCATCCGCTAGTTCCTCGCGCCCCAGGGCGCGGCGGTACGGCGAGTCCGAAGGCCGGCTTCCCACGAGAGTGGGGCCGGCCTTTTGGCGTTTCTGGGCCCGGCGGAGGGGGCCGATGCACCGTAAGTGCGGCGAGGCGCGAAGGCCGGCTTCCCACGAGAGTGGGGCTGGCCTTTTGGCGTTTCTGGGGCCGGGCGGAGGGGGCGATGCGCCGTAAGTGCGGCGAGGCGCGAAGGCCGGCTTCCCACGAGTGTGGGGCTGGCCTTTTGGCGTTTCTGGGGCTGGGCGGAGGGGGGCGATGCGCCGTAAGTGCGGCGAGGCGCGAAGGCCAGCTTCCCGCGCGGAGGTCGGCCAGCTGGCTCTGCAGATGGTGAGCCTGCGCGAAGGCACCGCGAGGGTGTTGCCCGAGCAGGGTAGGCGGTGCTGTCCCTTCGGTGCTTCTGGGGCGGCACCGGTCTCGCGGCTGGTGGAGTCGAGTGTCAGCACCGTGAGGGTGCGGCGGAACCCGAAGGTCGATCTGCCGCGAGTGTGGGCCCTGCCGTTGGGGGCGGGCATCCAACTGCGAGGGAGTGGCGGGCTTTGTGCGGCCGAACCCTTGGGGCTTCTCACTCCCACCGTGAGGTTTGTGATCCACTGATGGGGATTGTGAAGGTGCTTCCAGTGAAGCACCCCGGGAGCGCGGCACGCCGCCTCGGGTCGGCGGTTTCAGCATCGCGAGAGCCCCCGGTTCTCCCGGTGCCTGAGCGAGAGACTGCGCGGATCATGCCGGTGATTGTCGTGCCGTGTGAGGGCATCGGCGGATCACCCGGATGCGCAAGGGGAGAGTCCAGGCCCCTCGTGAGAGAGGCGGCTCTCTTCAACCCTCTTCGCGAACGAGCCGCTTCACATCCCCCAGGAGGCGATCCGTCGAGTCGCTGTCGGCGCTGTCGTAGTAGCCGCGAATCTGTCCCTTGGAGTCCACGAGGACGAAGTGGGTCCCGTGGAAGATGGAGAGCAGGTCATTCTCATCGGCGCCGGCCTCGCGCCCCATGCTGACCTTGAAGCCCTGGACGATGGTGTCCTTGAGGATGTCGTAGTCCCCAGTGAGGAAGCTCCAGCGGGTGAAGTTGGCGCCGTGGAGTTGCCCGTACTCCGCGAGCCGCTCGGGCGTGTCGTACTTCGGGTCGACGGAGAAGGACACGAGCCGGAGGCCGGTGCCGTGCGAGTCGGTGCTCTGCTGCACGTGCGCCATCTTCCGGGTGAAGGCCGGGCAGACGGTGGGGCAACGGGTGAAGATGAAGTTGGCGATGAAGGGATGCCCGCGAAGCTGAGCGCTGCCGAAGGGCTGGCCATCCTGCCGGGTGAAGGAGAAGTCCGGGAGCGCGCCGAGCTGGGGCAGGGGCTCGCTGTTCGTGCGCAGGAGGGAGAACCCAGCCGCCGCGGAGATGCCCAGCGCGATGACGGCGATGCCGGCCCAGAAGCCGGGGCGTTGCGTGAGGCGAGCGGGGGGGAGCGCGACGGAGGACTCAGCGGACATGGTCCGGACCTAACGAAAGGTCCGAGAGGGCACAAGCGCCGAGGAAAGGCGCGAGGTCAACTCGCCTACTCGCGAAGTGTAGCCGACATCCGTCCACGCCCCAGGGCAGGCGGGGCCATGCTCGACCCCAAGGGAGAAAGAGGGCGAGCGCTCGGGCTTGTGGGGATGCGTAACGCCGGGGAATGGCCAGCACGAACCCGTGCACTCGCCGGGCTGGCATCGCCACATCCGCCTCACGAGATTCCGCGTCCGTGATGCGCGATGCCTCGCACAGCGCCGTGCCGTTACGTGGCTCGGGTGCGGTGTTGGTGTGTTCGGTGCAGAGGGGCCGGCGGTTCCTTCCGGAGTCAGCCCATGTCCCGAATCGACTCATCAGGCAGCACGGCCATTCCCCTCGACACGGTGCCAGACGCGCCCCCATCCCCTGGTCTGTCGAGTCCTCAGAAGTCCTCCACGACGGCTCCACGCGAGCGCAATGAGGTCCACGCCTACGTCGCGAACCTCTTTCCAAGCGTGCCGCGCCGCCCCAACGACAATCCCACCCGTGGCACAAGTGGCACGGCGACATTGTCCGCGGGGGAGCTGCTGGCCCTGGGTGGAAAGCCCCGAGCACGCAGCGGCGAAGTCCCCTCGGAGTCCTTCTCGGAAATCCAATCGCGTCTGACCCGAGGTCTCACGGACTGGTCGGTGAGTGACGCGGATGTGAAGGCCGTGCACGCGCTGCTCGGACAGCTTCAGCCCGCGGACTACCGCGCCACGCTGGACCAGATGGAGCGCAACGGGCTGCTGAAGACATACCTCGCGGAGCAAAC
Organism: Myxococcus stipitatus; assembly: GCF_037414475.1. The sequence goes on from NZ_CP147913.1 coordinate 4,642,015, forward strand.
GCCCGCGGCCCGCCAGTCCTTCCTGGAACAGGCCGAATCGAAGGGCGTGCTCCAGCGGCTCGCGGGAACACCTGCCTCGGGCCCACTGGGGCTTCCCGGCCGGCCCGACTTCTTCCGGGATGACTCGGCGCTCCCCGACTCGCTGCGCCAGGCCGTCGAGTCCCACGCCATCGCGGCGGGGAGGTCCTTCCATGCGGCGCACGCGGCGTATCTTGGCCGCTACGCGAAGGCCGTCGAGGAGGCGCGGAGCCTGCCCGAGCTGCGCAAGCTGGGGCCTCCCCAGGAGGCGAAGCTGCCCGACTCGGTGCTGGGCCTCGACCGGAGAGACCCCGCGCGCGAGGACATCGCGGCGCGATGGCGGAGGGAGGTCGGCGCCCCGGGGTCCACGAACTGGGTCTACCAGGCCGTCAATGTCCGGCACCGGGAACTCCTCGGAGAGCGGTCCGCAGGCACCTTCGCCCTGAAGGGAAAAGCGGAGGTCAGTCACGCCAGCGCCCTGTTGGGAGGTGAAGCGAGGCTCGACTCACGCGGCAAGGTGGACGTGAAGGCCACGACGGGCCTGGAGCTGAAAGGAGGACCCGTGGGAGTGGAGGTGACCCTCGACTCGAAGGGAGCGGCTCAGACCGAGATGAAGCTGGACTTGGGACTCGTCAAGGTGAGTCAGTCGTCGGACGGAGAGCTGAAGCTGGCGATGGGCGTGGGCGAGTACGCGGGGAGCTACACCACGCTCAACCTGAAGGAGGCCGAGTTTGGCGGAGGGGTCTTCGCGAAGGTGGAGGCCGGGGTGAACAAGGGGGAGGTGCGGTTGGGGTACGACCTGAAGGGATTGAAGGCACGCAGCGCGGCCGAGGCGGTCGACCGCCAGCACGTGGGCCTCTTCGATGTTCCCCCCGAACTGGGGCGAGGGGCCTCCTGGGATTCGCTGACCGAGGCGCGTCGTTCGCGCTACGAGCGCAACGGTTGGAATCGCGAGGAGTGGGCTCGGGCCCAAGGCCACTGAGCGGGGCACGAGTCCGTGGCCGGGTCAGGAGGACGCGGGAGTTCGAGGCATCTCCACGGTGACGGTGGTGCCCAACCCTGGAGCACTCTCCAGGTGGATGTGCCCCCCATGGGCCTCCACCACCTGGCGCGAGAACCACAGCCCCAAGCCGAAGCCACCGTAGTGACGCAAGGGCACCGCGCGGCCAAAGCGCTGGAAGAGGTGCGCCAGTTGCGCCGCGGGGATGCCGATGCCCCGGTCCTTCACGACCAGCCTCGCGAGGTCGCCGGGGATGCAGGAGACCTCCACCTCCACGGGGCGCCCCAGTCCGTACTTCAGTGCATTGGACACCAGGTGCGTCACCATTCCATCGACGCGCGAGTGGTCCCATCGGCCCGGGACGGCACCTGGGGCGTGCAGGAAGATGGTGGCGCCCGCGCGCTCGCGCTCCTCGGTGAACCGCGTCAGCACGCCTCGGCACACATCCACCAGGTCCACGGGCTCCGGGGTGAGGTGCAACCGGCCTTCGGACAGGTGCGCCACTTCCAGGAGCTCGCGGACCAGCCGACCCAGCCGGTCCACCTGCTGCACCGCCAGCGAGGTGCGCGCCTGCACGTCCTCGTCCACGGACATGCGTCGCAGCCGGGAGAGCTGCAGCTTGAGCGCTGTCAGCGGCGTGTTGAGTTCATGGCTGGCGATGGCGAGGAACTCGTCGCGGAGCTGGAGCGCCTGCTGGGTCTGGTGGAAGAGGTGCGCGTTCTGTACGGCGGCGCTGGCCCGCCGGGCGAGCTCCACGGCCAGCGCCAGGTCCTCGCTCGTGTGGTGGCGGCCGGAGAGGCAGTGTCCCAGGGTCAGCGCCCCCAGCACCCCCTCGGGAGTCTCCAGCGGCACGGACATCCACGAGGTCGGCGCCAGGGTGCGCAGCAGCGCGAGCTGCTCGGGACCACAGGAGGTGCTCTCAATCCAGAGGGGGTCGATGCTGGGATGGAAGGCGGTCAGCCCGCTGGCCAACGCGCAGATGGGAGTCCCCGGACGCTCCGGAGGGTGCCAGCGGCTGGCCGCGAGCAGCCCCGAGCACTCCGGAGTGGCGGCGTGAAAGGTGCGGCGCACCTCATGGTCCGGCCCCAGCACGTCGATGATGCACAGGTCGCCCAGCGTGGGCACCAACCCCAGGGCCACGCCGCGCAGGGTGTGGCCCAGGTCCAGCGAGGTGGCCAGCATGGCGGTGGCGTGTTGGAGCAGCCCCACGCGCTCCACCTGGCTCCGCTCGGCGGCGAGCAGCCGGGCTCGCTCCAGGGCCATGGTGGCCTGCTGCGCCAGCATGTCGATGAAGGCGCGCTCCTCCTCCTCGAAGTCGTGGGCGAGCCCCCAGACGAAGATGAGGCAGCCCACCGTCCGTGTCCGGGTGAACAGAGGCAGACACGCGATGGACATGTCTCCGCTGCTGGGCCGGGTCGCCGCGGCCGTCTCCGGGAAGTGCGTGGCCAGCGTGGCGAAGTCCGCCAGCCACAGCGGGGCTCCGGTGCGCACGGCCTCGGCCACGGGGACCCGGGCATTCAGGGGCACGTGGGTGAAGGCGGCCTCCACCTCGGGAGGACAGCGCACGGAGTGGACGAGCTCCAGTGACGTGCCTGGCACATTCATCAAGTACAAGCCCCCGGCCACGGCATCCAGGGTGCGGACGGCCTCCACCACGACGGCGCGAGCCACGTCCTCGGGGGTGAGGGCTCCGGAGAGGGCCAGGGTGAGGGACTGGAGGCTTCGCATTCGAGCACTGGCCAGCTCGGCGCTGGCGCGGGCTCGGCGGCTCTCCGCCAGCAACTCCACCCCCGGACCCTGCTCCTCGTCGGACAGGGGCATGCGGAGGCTGACGGACGAATGCTTCTCCATGCGCGCGGCCCGACGGCGCAGGTGACACCCCGAGCCCCTTGCACTGAAACGCATCCGAGGCCGGATTTCCGGCTCCGGCGGAATGAATGTCCTACGCCCGTCAGTCCCGCACGTGCCCAGTGAACACACGGGCCGAGAACTTCCGACCTGGAGTCCTGAGGAAGGTGGCTGTCGGACAGACAGCCCCGCCCCTCAATCGTCTTCCGCCGCGTGAAGTGTGGCGGTACCTTCCTTCCCAGAGCCCGGAGTCTCAGCGGCCGAAGTCTTCACTTCTCGCAGGGAACATGCTCCCGGGCGCACCCACGCAGGCAGTCTCCGAGTGCTTCCTCGCCTCGACATCGCGCTCTCGTTGCGCCTCCTTCTGGGATATCCACCGATGAACCGCTTCGCCGCAGTCCTCGTCATCCTGTCCTTGTTGTCCACCACCACCGCGCGCGCCCAGAGCAAGGCGCCGCCTTCCTCGGATGCGCCCAAGTCAGCGCCGTCCCTGGAGCCCAAGACGCAAGCGCCGGCGGAAGAGCCCGGGTTGGACTTCGACCTGCTCGAGCCCGCAGAGGCCGCCGCCGCGTCCCAGGTGGACCCGGAGCTGCAAGCACGCCTGGAGCGGCGCCGCACCATGCTCAAGCTGCATCAGGGCCTGGGCTTCGCGCTGGCCGCGGGCCTGGTGACGACGACGGTGCTGGGGCAGTTGCAGTTCAACGACTCGTTCCGCGGCGGCGGTGATGACCGCACGCTGCTGGGCCTGCACCGGGGCTTCGCCATTGGTACCTCCGCGGTGTTCGCCTCCGTGGGCCTGTTGGGCCTGCTGGCGCCGGACCCCTTCGAGAAGGAGGGCTTCCAGTGGGACACCATCACCTTCCACAAAATCTTCATGTCGCTCGCGACGGCGGGGATGCTGGCGCAGGTCATCCTCGGCATCATGGCGACGGACCGCTATGGGCGGCTGTCGGAGACGGACCTCGCCACCGCGCACCAGGTCGTCGGCTTCACCACCCTGGGCGCCGTGTCGGCTGGTGTCTTCACACTGTTCTTCTGAATCTTCGCGCCCCGGCGCCGTTGGGCTCTGGGGACGGATTCGAGTTTCCTGGAGAGGGATATGACTGCTCGACGACTCGCGCTGCTCACCACCATGTTGCTTTCCCTGCCCGTGCTGGCCCAGGGCGGCGCCAAGACGTATGCGCTGAAGAAGGACTCCAGTTCGCTGACGTACAAGCTGCGGCACCCGGCGCACGAAGTGGTGGGCAAGGCGAAGCCCAGCGATGGCAAGGCCCGGCTGATGGCGGACGGCACGCTGCAGGTGGCGGTGCGCGCCAACATCAAGGACTTCGACTCCGGCAATGGCAACCGTGACGCGCACATGATGGAAGTCACGGAGATGGCCAAGTACCCCATCGTCGACTTCAAGGGTGTGGCCAAGGGCGTGACGATGCCCACGGCCTTCCCCGCGAAGGTGCCGGTGACGCTCAAGGGGAAGCTCATGTTCCATGGGGTGACCCAGGACGTGGAGGTGCCCCTGACGGTGGTGTTCAAGTCCGCCACGGAGGCGACGACCGAGGGCGCCTTCGACATCAGCCTGGAGGCGTACAAGGTGGAGCGCCCCTCGCTGCTGATGGTGAAGGTGGATGACAAGCTGGTGCTCGAGCCCGTGCTGGCCTTCGTGGTGGAGGGCACGTGAGCACTTCCCGACGTGGCTTCTTGAAGGGAATGCTGGGGACGGGCGCGGCGGGTGCGGCGGCGACGGCGCTGCCAGGATGCGCGCCGGATATCGACCCCGCGCCGGTGACGGATGTGTCGGCCAGTGACGCGGGGGTGGTGGACCTGCTGGTGCCCCGCTACCCCGACCTGGCGCGGGAGGGTGGAGCGTTGACGGTGCGCGTGGGGGGCGAGAAGACGCCGCTCCTGGTGACGCACACGGGGCGAGACACGTACTCGGTGCTGTCCTCCATCTGCACGCATGCCGGGTGTCCGCTGGGATTCGACGGGCGCGAGGTCGTGTGCCCGTGCCATCTGTCCAAGTTCAACGCGGTGGATGGCGCGGTGACGCAGCGGCCGGCCACCGTGGGTTTGCGCAAGTTCGCCTCACGATTCAATCCGGGCACCCAGGTGCTGAGCATCGACCTGCGCGCGGGCGAGGGGGGATTCCCCTCGGTGGTGAACGGTGAGGTGCGTCTGCCTTTCGCGCAGTTCCCCACGCTGAAGGACAACGGCAGCGTGGTGGATGGCGTCCCTGGTGGCTACGGCAAGCGCATCTTCATCTTCAGGCTGCAGGACGGCTCGCTGTCGGCGGTGGACTCCATCTGCACGCATCAAGAGTGCGAGGTGTCCTCGCGCCCGGAGCAGCTCGACCTCATCTGCTATTGCCACAACTCCACCTTCTCGGCGCAGGGGGACGTGACGAACCCGCCCGCGGTCCTTCCACTGAAGAAGTTCACCGTGACGGAGACGGCGGACGCGGTGGTGGTATCGAACGTTCGGTGATGACAGGGCCTCACCGTCCAAGTCCTTGACGCTTTCGCAGGCATTGAGGACGGGGTGGGGCCCTTGTACCCCTCGCGGAATTCAAGCATGGATCTCCAAGAAAGATGGAATCCATGCCAACGACCGGATTGTCCGTAAGAGTCTCCCAGCGGAGAAGCGCCTGGGGGGTGGGGATGTTGCTGGGGGTGTTGTTGTTGCCCCTGGTGGCGAGGGCGGAGGTCTCCGCCGATGTGCGGCGATATTTGATCTCCATCCACAGGCTGATTGATGACCTCGCGTACGAGCGGGCCCTGGAGCAGATCTCCCGGGTGAAGAAGGTCTCACAGGGGCCCGAGGATGATGTGGCGGTGTCCCTGTACGAGGGCGTCATCCTGTCGGAGCTGAGCAAGGGGCGGCAGGAGGACGCGGAGGCCGCGTTCAAGTCCGCGCTCTTCCTGAACCCTGATGCGCAGCTGCCACTGAATGTGTCGCCCAAGCTGAAGAAGCGCTTCGAGCAGGTGCGCGCCAAGGTTCAGGAGGAGCTGGCCAAGAGAGGGGAGGACCCGAAGTCAGCGGAGAAGAAGATCATCATTGACGATGATCGCCCCCCTCGAAAGGAGACGCTGCGGCAGAAGGCATGGATTCCGGCCGCCGCGGGTGGGGCGTTGGCGCTGGGGGGAGGGGCCATGTGGCTCCTGGCCTCGCAGGAGAAGGCGAAGCTGGACGCGCCCTCGTCCCTCAAATCCGAAGCAGAGGCGGAGTCGGTGGCCCGGCGTACGCGCTCCATGCAGTCGGTGGGCGTGGGCCTGTTCGTGGGGAGCGCGGTGGGGCTGGGCGTGGCCGCGGGGATGTACCTGCTGGGGGGGCCTGGCTCTTCCGACGAAGCCCCCATGCTGTCGGTGGGAACGGATGGGACGTCCGCCTTCGTGAGCGGGAGGTGGCCGTGAAGCCTGGCATTCGAGCGCTGCTGGCCGTGCTGGTGGTGGTGGGGCTCCAGGTGAGCGGGTGCCTCGACGTGGATGGGGCCCGGCAGAAGTTCTGTGAGGACAACCCCGCGCAGTGTGATGGGGGCGCCGGGAAGCCGGATGGAGGCGGAGACGCAGGTCAGGATGGTGGTCCGGACGGAGGTCCTGATGGTGGTCCAGACGGAGGGCCTGATGGTGGTCCGGACGGAGGGCCTGATGGCGGTCCCCCGGACGCGGGTGGGGATGGCGGGAGCCTGGAGTCGGGTTGGCATTCCATGGAGCGCATGCAGGAGTCGCGTGCCTTTCACACCGCCACGCGATTGAACGATGGCCGGGTCCTGGTGGTGGGGGGCGTCAGCGCGAACTGGAACGCCGCTGTCGCCTCCACGGAAATCTACGAACCGAAGACGAACAAGTGGACCAGCGCGGGGACCCTGCCGGAGCCGCGTGCCCGGCACACCGCCACCTTGCTGAAGAGTGGCAAGGTCCTGGTCGTGGGCGGGCATGACGCATCCGGCACCGAGCTGACGAAGGTGTTGGAGTATGACCCCACCGGGAGCGGCTCGTGGTCGGTCGTGGGCGCCCTCTCGCAGGGGCGTTTCAATCACGACGCGGTGCTGCTGACGTCCACTTCCTCGGGCGAGGTCCTGGTGATGGGCGGGGGCGTGAAGGGCGGTGCCGATGGCCTCACCTCCGCGGAGCTCTACAACCCGTCCAGTCGAGGGTGGACCTCCGTGTCCTCGGGCACGCTCGAGAAGGGGCGAGAGGGCGTCGTGGCCGTGGAGATGAGCGGCAACAGGGTATTGGCCGTGGGTGGCTTTCCCTCGGGCCTGAGAACCGCGGAGGTGTATCAGCGGTCGCTCGGGGACTGGTCGCTTGTCAATGGGACTGCGGCCCAGAACCGCGTGGGTCACACCGTGACGCGTCTGGCCGGAGGCGACATCCTGGTGGCCGGCGCGGACTTGAACAACAACACCTATGGCGACAGCACGGAGCTCTTCTCCGAGACCTCCTTGACCTGGAGGAGCGCGGGCACATTGAGTGAGCCTCGGGCCTATTTCACGGCGACCCGCCTCGACTCCGGAGATGTCCTGGTGACGGGCGGCTCACGTGGGGAGAACCAGTCCCTGAAGGTGGTCCAGCTCTACCGTCCGACGGGCGGGGGTTGGACGGCGGGCCCGCCCATGACGGTGGAGCGGGCCTTCCACCGAGCGACGTTGCTCGACTCGGGCCAGGTGCTCGTCACCGGAGGGTTCAGGAACACGGAGCCCTACGTGCTGGATTCTGTGGAGCTGTACGTCCCCTGAGCTCGAGTGCGCGGGCCCATGAACGTGGGCCCGCGGGAGTGCGGCTCAATCAAATCCATCCGTGGAGAGGGCTACGTCGCGCCAGGTAGCCCGTTCCGGGTTGACGTCCCGGTGTTTGCCTTCGCTCAGTTCAAGTCAGCGCGGCCGCATCCAGGAGGTGCGGCGCGCGTTGAGGCACTTCGTGAGCATCGGCGCGCTGCGTGATGTCGCGCGACTCGAATCAACTCAACGCAGCCGTGTCCAGAATGAGCGGCGCGCGGAGATACGGGACAGCGCGCGTTGAAGCTCTTCATCGTTGTCGGCGCGCTGCGCGATGTCACTTAGCGAGATGATGCCGACGAGGCGGTCATCATGCTCGATGACTGGGAGTCGGCGAAGCTGCCGGCGGGTCATGAGCGCGAGGGCCGTATGCAATGTCTCATCGAGCGTGACGGCGTCGATGTCCTCCGTCATCACGTCCGAGACGCGGAGCTGCTCGGGAGGCTGCCCATCCGTGAAGGCACGCAGGGCGAGCTCACGGTCGGTGACGAGCCCCACGAGCCGGCCACGCTCGTCGACGATGGGAATGACGCCGCAGTCCTCGTCCCGCATGAGCCGAGCCACCTCGCGCAAGGAGCTGTCACGCCGCGCGGTGCGCACGTTGCGAGTCATCACCTCGCGAGTCATCAAGGGCTCACGCTGCCACCGCCGCTCGGGTGAAGGCGGGCCCTCTTGTACGGCAACCGCACTCGAGCGTCCCCGCGCGCGAGGCGAGGACTGCTCGTCCCGAGCCCGTGCCTCCTCCGTGCGCGTGTGCGCCCTGCCTCCGTAGCCCGTGCGGTCCCACGGACGATATTCCGCGGCCTGAGGCGCCAGCTCCTGGTCCTGGTCGCCCATGCTCCGCCGGGGACCGATGCCCGTGGCATACCGGTCATCGCGGTCATCCCGCCCGTAGGGCCCCCTGCCCACGCCCCCCGTGGCCCACTCCGCGTCGCTCCGCGCCACGTCGCGGTCATCCACATCCGTGCGCACCTGGGCCATGCGCAAGGTCGCGGCCCGGTGGAATCGACCTTCGCGCAAGGACGACAGCTCATCGCGCGCGGGATTCCATCCCGACACATCCGACTCACCTCGCTCGCGCGAGCCAGGAGGGGCCGCGTCGGCAGGCCGTGCCGCCTCGGACGCGAGTCGTCCAGGCCGCAAGGCTCCTTGCCCCTCATCCCAACCGTTGTCCATGCTTCGCTGCGCCATGCCCTGAAGGCTGGCGATGCCCGCGGGCTCCACCAACCAGCGAGGCCACGCCCGCCCGAAGGGCTGTCAGGTTCCTCATGCGAGCAAGGCAACCCGGGCAGCAGTCCGCCACGAGAGGCCTCTCGCCAAGCCAGGAACCCAGCGGCACAGCGGAGCCCACGCGCCCCAAGGAGCCCCGGCCCGCGCTCGTCACCCAGGCCACGAGCCCAACAACACAGGTGCCGCGACAAGCCAGACAAGCAACCCACCGCATGTCTGTCTTCCCAGGCACTTCAGTGCACGGCCCAGCGCTCGGCAATCTCCTCGCAGGCGAGCACCACGTCGCTCAGCCGGCGGATGTGCGCTCGCGGCGCGGTGAAGATGGTGCCCGCGAAGACATCCACCACCTGCACCATGCGATGGTCCGAAGGACCCAACTGGCACAAGTGCTGCTCCGCGAACCGCTGCAGCATCGTCCCGATGTACTGCCCGGAGCGCTCGTCCAGCGGGTGGTGCTTGGAGAAGTAGAGCTTCATCAACCCCACGCGAGGATTGCCGTTCCGGTCCAACCGCTGGAGGACGACCTCCGGACGCACGCTGATGGTGACCCCCGCCATCTCCAGCACGGGAGGCTCCGCGCCCACCGCGCTGACGATGGTGTCCTCCAGACCGAGCCACGGCGCCAGGTCCGCGAAGCGCTCCAACGCCTCCGAGCACAGATGCAGCCGCTGCGCCTCGAACTCCGACTGCGGCACGCTGCACGCGAAGCGGCGCTGGTGCTCGCGGAGGATGGCCGGGTCCAGGTCGCGACACAGGAAGTCGGTAATCGCGTGGGACGCCTCGGGGTAGCGCAGGTACTGCTGCTCGGGTGGATGCTTCTGGTCGTAGATGATGCGCTTGCGACGAGCAGGGGTCGCGGTGAGGTACTCACCCAGCTTGTTCACGGACACACGCGGCAGTTCACGCACTTCCGCCATGGAGTTCCTCCCCCTGGATGCTGGCGAATGAGCACACAATACCGAGGGGGGCTGACATGCCTTTGGCCGCGTGAGTCATTGAAAACAGAGGCGTCGCGCCGCGCGGAGGTCGCACGCGGCGGACGAGACGTCACACGGCGGGTGGTCCGCTGCGCCCGCGCGGATGGCGGCGAGTCCGGAGGGCTCGAGCGGCGTTCACATGCTCCCGGGTTGCCCGGCCGAGGTGGAATCGCGGCGCTCGGGCTCGCGCGGGGAGGGGACGTGGAGCGTCCCGGAGTCCTTCAATCCTTCTCTTCCTCCAGACTGCCAGGAAAGGCTGTCCAGTACAGGTCAGGGAGCGGATTGGTGCCCGCGTCGCTGCGCGGGCCATCACCGTCAGGGATGTCGTCGAGAATCGCGCGAGGGGTGCGCTCGGTGGGGTCCATGGGATGCGCGTGCCAGGATGCGTCGTCATCCTCGGACGGGGACTCGGTCACCTCTTCGACCTCCTCCTCGTCCTCGACCGTGGGCGCGCGCCCGTAATAGTCCTCGAGGGGCTGGGGGGCGGGCTGTCGTCGCGGGTCCTTCACCATGATGCAATCCTCCGCCTCACTACGCTCGTGACGGGGAATGCTCACCGCAACCTGTCCGCTGAAGTCTGGAAGGCAGGCAGGCGTCCCGGGCCTATGGCTCGGAGGGTTCGTCAGTGACTCGCGGCCCGTCCACGGTGGAGTCCCCGTCTTCCGCGCGTGAACGCGTGACACCGCGCAGGCCCGGCACGCCAAAGACGCGCGCGGCCTCCTGGGCCAGGGAGCCCTCGGTGTCCGGCTTCGTCCCCGAGGCCGGTGAGGCCCCCGGCTCCAGCGGCACCGACGCCTCCTCCGCCGTGAGGTTCTCCGGGTGCAGCCCACCCTCGAGCAGCTCCGCCTGGTTGCGGCGCACGGTCGCCTCCATGGCCACGCGGGCCACCTCCTCGGCCGTCTCGTGCCGCCCGAAGCCGGGGGCATGGGCGCGCAGCCAGCCTCGCAGCACACAGGCCATCTCCTCGGCGGATTGGAACCGCTCGGAGGGCTCGCGTCGCAGCGCGCGCAGCACCACCGACGCCACGCCTTCCGGAATGCCCTCGACCAGCCGGGCCACCTGCTCGGGCGACAGGTTCAGCATCCGCGCCGCCACCTCCTCCACGGGCATCCAGGTGGGGCCCTGGGCCTCCAGCGTCAGGCCCTCCGGAAGGGGCGGAGGCGGCGAGTCCTCCACCGCCAGCGGATGCCTCCCCGTCAGCAACTCCAACAGCACCAGCCCCAGCGAGAAGAGGTCCGAGCGCGCATCCACCGTCGCGCGCAGCAGCATCTCCGGCGACGCATACGCGACGTCGCCCTTCACCAACGGGCGGCTGGTCTGCTCGCGCCCCGGCATCCGCGACGCGGCGACGGTGAAGTTCGTCAGCTTCACGTCGCCATGGGTCCCCACGCGGATGTTCCGGGGGCTCACGTCGCGGTGGACGATGCCCAGCGGCCGGTTCCAGTCATCCACCGCGCAGTGGGCGTGGTGGAGCGCGTCCGCCACCTCGGCCACCACGAACGCGGCCAGCGCGGACGACACGGGCCTGCGCCGCATGGCCGTCAGGTTGAGCAGCGTGTCCAGCGAGCGCCCCTCCACGTACTCCATCACCACGTGCGGCGAGCCTCGGTACATCTTGATTTGATGCACCTGCGCGATGTTGGGGTGCTTGAAGCGGAACGTCAGGCCCACCTCCTCCACCAGCCGGCGCCGCTCCACGAAGGTGGCCGGGCTGCGCAGCCGCTTCACCACCACCAGCCCACCCTGGCCGTCGCGATAGCGCCGCCGCACCAGCATCAACAGCTCGCCGGTGGAGCGCACCTCCAGCTTGCGAACGAACTCGAACACCGTGCCGCCCACGTTGAACAGCACCCGCGGCCGGCGCGGTCCTCCGGGGGAATCCTCCGTCGTCGTATCGGGCGTCGTCATGGTCTGCCTTGGAACCTGGGATGTTGAATGACAGTTCCAGGATGCCTGAGGTAGCACGAAAGGCAAGCCTCGTGGAATGTCAGAGATTGGATGTGAGGGAATGAACTTCTGAGGTCGGGTCGGTGAATGCCCTGGCGCGGGGCTACTCCCCAGGCTTCTTCCAGGCGAGGAGCGCGCCTCGCAGCACGCTCAGCCGCCTGCGCAGCCAGGCTATCCAGGGGGCCGGGACACCCGGCGGAGCGGGGGCGGGCTCCGTGGACGGCGTCGCCGCGGGCCCCGAGTCCTGGCCCGCCCCCGCGCCCGGCTGGTCCGGCCAGCGCATCCACCGGCGAATCTCGCGCCCGTCCTCGTCGCCATCGAAGAGGGCCTCGTCCTCCTCGGTGATGGCCTCATGGGGAGGCCGGGGAGGGAACAAGGGGACGTCCCAGGTCTCGTCCGCCCGCCGCAGCGCCGCGTTGAGCGCCTCACACAGCTCCGCGCCGTTGGGGTGGCGTCCGGAGGCGTGTTTGCTGAGCAGACGCAGCACGATGCCATCCAGCGCCGGAGGGACGCGGGGGTTGAGGGCGGAGGGCGGCGTGAGGCGGGCCGACTCGATGCTGGCCAAAAGCGCGGACGGGGGCAGGTGGGCGGGGTAGGGGAAGGCGCCCGTCAGCACCTCGTGGAAGACGAGCCCCAGCGAGTACAGGTCATCGGTGGGCACGAAGCGGTAGCGCGAGCCCGGAGCGCGAGGCCCCAGCCAGAAGCGCAGCGACTCCGGGCTCCGGTAGCTGGGGGTTCCTGGAGGAAGACGATCCTCCGTGAGTGACGGCGCGCACGCGTGGTCCCCCGAGCCGAAGTCCACCAGCACCGGCTGCCCATCCGAGGCCCGGACGATGATGTTGCTCCCCTTGAGGTCGCGGTGGACCACACCCGCGCGATGGATGGCGTCCAGGGTGAGGGCCAGGGAGGCGAACACCTCCGCGGCGCGGCGTGGAGTGGCCTGCGCCGTGGTGGCCCACCGGGACAGGGTGGGGCCCTCCACGTAGTCCATGATGAGATAGAGGTAGCCGCGGTGGGCGTCGGGCCAGCGGCGGTAGCCCAGGAGCTCCACCACGTTGGGGTGGTCCAGGTGCATCAGCAGCCGGGCCTCCCGGCGGGTGCGCGCGTCCACCCGGCCCTCGTCGTTCTCGGAGGGGCCCTCCAGCGCGAACTTCAACGCCACCGTGCCGCGGGTCTCGCTCTCCGCCAGGAAGATGGTGCCGTAACCCCCGGTCGCCAGCCTCCGGATGATGCGCAGCGCTCCCAGCTCCTCCGAGGGCTGGAGCAGCAAAGGGTGCACCGCATCGAGGTCGCTCATCGTCCATCCTCCCCTGGACGTCCCAGCCCCTCTGATGAGGAGAAGAGACGAAGGACCCTCAAGGTTGAAACCCGACGGGGGTTTCAGCGAAAGGGCCCGTACATGTCATGGCCGTTCAACCTTGAAGGTCCTTAACATGGCTGACTCCTTTTCGGGTAGTCTCGCGCCTCAGGGGGTAGGGTTTCAGCCGGGTGACGTGGCAGGGCGACTGCGAAAAGGCGCGATGACGATGAACGAGGAACTGGCCAACACCGTGGGCAAGGCGGCGAGGGCGGCGCGGGCTCGGCTGGGATTGACCCAGGCGGACGTGGCTGAACGGGTGGGTATCGCGATGGACGTCTATAGCCGCATGGAGCGGGGCCGGGTGCTGCCCAGCGTCACCACCCTGCGACGGCTCTGTCTGGCGTTGGGCCTGGACGCCAATGTGCTCCTGGGTCTGGCGGACGGCGTGGCGTTGCAAGTGGCCCCCGTCGTGGTGCCTCGGGCGGAGGACCCGCCCTCCCTGCGCCGGCTGCTGCGAGCCCTCCGCGCGCTGGGCCCCGAGGAGCTCCGGTCCGTGGTCCAGGTCGTCCAGGGCGCCCTGGGGCTGTTGCGCCGTTGACAGGTGCGTGGCCCCGCCAGACTCCACGCGAGGGCGCCGAGGGCTTCGGGGGCCCTGGGATGTGGGACGGGAAACTTGCGTCACTCCGGGGCCGTGCGACGCTCCGGACATCATGCGTGAGCCCGTCGACCACAAGCTCGCGGCCATCCTGGGTGGTGCCGCGCGTGTTGCTCGCCTGCGTTTGGGCCTGACCCAGAGCGACGTGGCCGAGCGTGTGGGCATGGCCATGGAGGTCTATAGCCGGTTGGAGCGGGGGCGAATGTTGCCTCGTACGCAAACGCTCAAGCGGCTGTGTGACGTGCTCCAGGTGTCCTCGGATACGCTGCTGGGCGTGGGCCGGGGTGGTGCCTCGGTGACGCCCGTCACGCCGCGCAAGCCGGAGCGGGAGGACTCGCTGGAGCTGCGGCGCATGACGCGCAAGCTGCGGGAGCTGCCGCCGTCCCAGCTCCGCGCCGTCTCGCGCGTGGTGAACGCCGTCGTCTCGGTGATGCCTCCGGCCACCCCAGCCAAGCCGGTCCGCGCGGTGAAGCGCCGCAAGGCGGGCTAGGGGCCTCGCCGGGGGGCTGGGAATGTGGTGGGGCCGGGTGTTGAATCGACGCGCCCCCCGACCTGGAGACGTGCCCCCCATGACGACGCTGCGCAAGGTGATGTTGGTGGACGATGAAGAGGACATTCGCGCCATCGGCAAGCTGAGTCTGGGTCGTGTCGGCAAGTGGGAGACGGTGCTGGCCGCGTCGGGGAGCGAGGCGCTCGAGAAGGCGGCCTCCGAGCAGCCGGACCTCATCCTCCTGGACGTGATGATGCCTGGCATGGACGGGCCCACGACGTTCGCGAAGCTGCGCGAGCAGCCCGCCACGGCGGCCACGCCCATCATCTTCATGACGGCGAAGGTGCAGAAGCAGGAGGTGGCCCGCTACCTGGAGCTCGGGGCGCTGGGGGTCATCGGCAAGCCGTTCGACCCCATGACGCTGCCCCAGGAGATTCGCAAGCTGGTGCCGGGATGAAGGTGACGCGCCTGTCCAAGCGCTCGGTGGCGCTGGCGGTGGGGGCGCTGCTGGTGCTGTGTGGTCTGTTCGTGGTGGGCCGCCCGTGGGAGATGGCGGAGAACGACGGCTATCGCACGCGGCTGCAGCAGCTTCGTCTCTCCAGCGCGGAGCTGGAGCAGGACGCGCTGCGCTCCCGCCTGGGGTTGCCGGAGCTGCACGGCTCGGATGCCGCCGCGTTCGAGGCGCTGAAGGCGCGCGCGGAGCTCCTGCGAGAGCTGCCGTCCTTCCTCTCCGACGAGGAGCGGCGGGTGATGCACGCCTCGCTGGAGTCGTACCTGCGCGCGCTGGAGGACAACCGCGCGTTGCTCGTGCGCTCGCGGGAAGCTCAGGCGCGGGGCGAACGGCGCGAGGCGGATGTCGCGCTGCAGGCGCTGCTGGAGCGCTCCGCCAGTGGTCAGGCCGAGCGGCTGGTCACCACCTTCCTCCAGCTCCACGAGCGGGCGCAGCAGGGCAACGAGCGCACGCGCATCGTGTTCTTCGCGGTGTCGCTGGTGCTGGGCGCGTACGTGGTGGTGGTGCTGGTGCGGCTGTCGCGGGCGTCGGCGGAGCTGGCCACGCTCAACGCGGACCTGGAGACGCGGGTGGAGGAGCGGGGGCGGGAGCTGGTGCGGGCCAGCGAGGAGCAGCGCGTCTCGGAGGCGCGCAAGGCGGCCATCCTGGAGGCGGCGCCGGACGGCATCGTCCTGGTGGATGAGGCGGGGCGGCTGCTCGAGCTCAACCCCATGGCGGAGCAGGTGTTCCGGGTGACGGCGGGGGAGGCGGTGGGGCGCGACTTCCTCTCCCTGGCGCTGCCCGCGTCGCTGCCCGCCGGCAAGCGCGAGGAGGTGGTGGCGGCGCTGCGGGTGACGTCGGGTCAGGCCACGCGCCTGGAGTCGCCGTGTCTGCGCGCCGATGGGAGCACGTTCCCCGCGGAGCTGACGTTGGCTCGGGTGCCGGGGACGGGGCCCGCGCGCTTCACCGCTTTCGTGCGCGACATCACCGAGCGCAAGGAAGTGGAGCGGATGAAGAACGAGTTCATCTCCACGGTGAGCCATGAGCTGCGCACGCCGCTCACGTCCATCCGGGGCTCGCTGGGGCTCCTGGAGGGCGGCATCGTCGGGGAGATTCCGGAAGAGGCGCTGGACATGGTGCGCATCGCGCGCACGAACACGGAGCGCCTCATCCGGCTCATCAACGACATCCTCGACCTGGAGAAGATGGAGGCGGGCAAGCTGGAGCTGAAGCTCGCGACGTTGGACGTGCATGAGCTGGTGGAGGCGACGTTCAGCGGCCTGAAGGGCGTGGCGGACGCGGCGAACGTGTCGCTGCGCGCGGTGGTGGAGGAGGCGCCCAAGGTGAAGGGCGACAGGGACAGGCTCATCCAGGTGCTGACGAACCTGGTGTCCAACGCGGTGAAGTTCTCACCCGCGGGCGCGGAGGTGACGGTGCACGCGCGGCCGGAGGGCCTGGGCCGGGTGCGCTTCAGCGTGGTGGACCGGGGACCGGGCATCTCCGAGGAGCAGCGCGGGAAGTTGTTCGCGCGCTTCCAGCAACTCGACGGTTCGGACACGCGCTCCAAGGGCGGCACGGGGTTGGGGCTGGCCATCTCCCAGGCCATCGTGAATCAGCACGGGGGCGGCATCGAGGTGGAGAGTGTGCTGGGGCAGGGCTCCACGTTCACCTTCGCGCTGGAGGCGGTGCGCTCCGCGTCGGGGGTGCATCCCGCGGTGACGGCGGCGGCGATGAGCACGTCGCGTCACTCGGTGCTGGTGGTGACGGCGGACGCGGAGCTGTCCGCGCTGTTGCGGGAGCTCTTGTCGCAAGAGGGCTACCGGGTGGTGCGGGCATCGAGCCTGGCCGAGTCCGCGAAGCTGCTGGAGGACCTGTCTCCGGACGCGGTGGTGTTGGACACGCAGATGCCGGACGGGCAGGCGCTGGAGTGGGTGCGGAGCTTGCGGGAGCGGCCTCGCACGCATGAGCTGCCGGTGGTGACGTTGTCGGGGCGTTCGCCGGGGGGCGAGGGCGTGGGCGCGGCGGTGTGGGTGGATTGGATATCGCAGCCGCTGGAGGAGGCGCGTTTGTTGAGTGCGCTCCGCCACGCGATGCGGCGGCCGGGACAGGCGCGGGTGCTGGTGGTGGATGACGACGTGGCCACGCGCCGGGTCATCTGCGCGCGGCTGGAGCGGTTGGGCGCGGTGCAGGTGTTCGAGGCCGCGGATGGAGAGAGCGCGGTGGAGCTGGCGCGCGAGACGCGGCCGGACCTCATCGTGCTGGACGTGGGGTTGCCGGGGTTGGATGGCTTCGAGGTGGTGGACATCCTGCGCCAGGGGCGGGGGAGGACCACGCCGCTCATCGTCTTCACGGGCCGGGACTTGTCGCGCGCGGACCAGCGGCAGTTGACGCTGGGGATGACGCGGCATTTGAGCAAGGCGCGCTCCTCGGAGGAGGAGCTGGTGGCCTCCGTGCGTGAGCTGCTGAATGAATTGCTGTCGCGCAAGGACGGCGAATCAGGGAGAAGGGTCGTTTCATGAATGAAGCCAAGACGCTCCTGTTCCTCGAGGACGACAAGGACCTTCAGACGCTGGTCGGCGCCTTCCTGCGGGAGAAGGGCTATCGGGTGGAGGCGGCGCGCACGGCGGCGGAGGCTCGCACGCTGCTGTCGAAGATGCCGGTGGACGCGGCCATCGTGGACGGGCTGCTGCCGGGGGTGACGGGCGCGGACTTCATTCGCGAGTTGCGCAAGACGCTGCCGGACCTGCCGGTGTTGTTCGCGTCGGCGTTCTGGAAGGACCTGAAGAGCCACGAGATGTTGACGCGGCAGTTGAAGGTCGCGCGCATCATCCACAAGCCGTACCGGCCGGAGGAGTTGTTCCTCTGGGTGAATCAGCTCTTCGCCAACAAGCTGCCGCCGCCGGCGGGGCCTCGGGCGTTGGCGGATGTGGACCCGGTGCGCGACGAGCTGGCCGCGAGCCTGGTGGCGCTCAACGCGGAGTACGGCGCGCGGTTGAAGGACAAGGTGGAGGGACTGCAGAAGCTCCTGGCCGAGGCGCGCGAGGGGAACCGCGAGTCGCTGGAGCAGGCGTCCATCATCACGCACAAGCTGCACGGCACGGCGGGCAGCTACGGGTTCTCGGAAGTGAGCCTGGCGGCGGGGCGGCTGGAGGATGCGCTGCGGACGGGGGGCGATGGGGCCCGGCTGGACTGGAGCATGGTGGACGTGGCGTTCCGCGAGCTGGCGGCGACGGCGTCCGTGCCGGTGATGCCGGTGCAAAAGGAGCCCCCTTCGGCGGTGTTGCCGACGGAGGGGGTGCTGCTGGTGGTGGACGAGGACGCGGAGTTGCTGGCGGAGGCGCAGAAGCTGGGGCGCTCGCACGTGGTGCGGGTGTTGTCCGCGCGCACGGCCGACGAGGCGCTGGAGCTGGCGCGCAAGCAGTGGGTGGATGGCGTGGTCATCCACATGCATCTGGGGGGCGAGATGGGGGGCGTGCAGGCGGCGCACCTCTTGCGTTCGGCGGAGGGGTTGGGCTCATTGCCGCTGGTCTTCACGGGGGCGAAGGGCGGGTTGGAGGAGCGGGTGGTGGCGGCGCATGCGGGGGCGTCGTTGTTCCTGCCGAGGCCGTTCACGGGGCCGGACTTCGTGGCGGCGGCGGAGCGGATGGTGGCGGCGCGGCGGCCGGAGCGGGCGCGGGTGTTGGTGGTGGATGACGACCCGGAGGCGATTTCGGCGCTGGTGCATGCGCTGGCGAGCGAGCAGGTGGAGGTGGTGGGGCTGGGGGATGCGCACCGGTTGATGGAGGCGTTGGCCGAGCATCGGCCGGACCTGTTGTTGTTGGACGTGCAGATGCCGGGGCCCAGCGGGTTTGATTTGTGCCGCATCCTGCGTTCGACGCCGACGTGGCAGGACCTGCCGGTGCTGTTGATTACGGCGCACCTGGGGTTGGAGTTCCGGCTGGCGGCGTTCCAGGCGGGGGCGGACGACTACATCTCCAAGCCGGTGTTGAAGGAGGAGTTGAGGGCGCGGGTGCAGGCGCGATTGGAGCGGGCGCGGCTGTCGAAGGAGCGGGTGGAGCGGGACGCGCTGACGGGGTTGTTGACGCGCAAGCCGTTCATCGAGGGGATGCGGGCGCGGTTGTCGGAGGCGCGGCGGCAGCATCGCTCGTTGGCGTTGTGCTTCCTGGACGTGGACCACTTCAAGCAGGTGAATGACCGGTACGGGCACCTGGCGGGAGACCGCGTGTTGGCGCGGCTGGGGCGGCTGTTGGGCTCGCGCTTCCGGCGGGAGGACGTGCGCGGAAGGTGGGGTGGGGAGGAGCTGGTGGTGGGGCTGTTGGGAGAGACGGCCGCGAGCGCCCAGGCGATTCTGTCGCGCACGATGGCGGAGGTGGCGCAGATGACCTTCGACGGCGACGGGGGCGAGTCCTTCCGGGTGACGCTGAGCGTGGGCATCGCGGAGGCCCCCGTGGACGGAGGCTCGCTGGAGGACCTGCTGCGTGCCGCGGATGTCCGGCTGCACCGGGCCAAGTCCAACGGACGCAACCGCATCGAGGTGTGAGCCGTCGCTCAGGCCTCCGTGGGACTCACGGCGGCTCTGTCAGCACAATCAACCCACGGGCCGTGTCCACGATGTAGACATGGCCATCCCCGGGCACCTGGAGTCCGGTGGCGCCTTCCTCCAGGGTGTCACCGCGCCCCGGGTCCGTCTCTCGGAAGCTGTTGAAGTACGCCACCTCGCGTGGCTGCGTGGGGTTGCTCACGTCCAGCACGCGCAACCCCTCCTGGTGATACGTCAGGTAGAGCCGTGAGCCGCGCAGCTCCATCGCTCGCGGAGACACGACGGCGCGCAGCCCGTACTCGCCCATCTTCACGATGTGAAGGGGCTCGCTGACGTCCAGCACGCGCAGCCGCGCGCCCATGCCCAGGCTGCTCTCGAAGGCGATGGTGCGTCCGGCGAAGGTGCCCACCGCGCTCGCGCGGCTGTTGGCGTACGGATACGTGTAGCGCCCCAGCACCCGGACCCCCGGCGCCGTGCGCGTGTCGACGACCTGCAACCCCTCGCCCCGATGATTCACATAGAGCCGGCCCTGGTAGCTCACGGGCCCTTGCGAGGATGAGGCCTCGTCCATCAGACGAGCACCCGAGACAATATGTTGGAGAAGCTGGGGCTCGGCGGGTCTGGAGATGTCGAACATCATCGTCCCGGCCTTCGCGTCCAGGGCCACCGCGTAGAGCCGGTCCCCGTCCACGCTCACCATCCCCACCCCGACGGATGGGTCCAACGCCCGCCGCAGGAACACGGGTGCCTCCGGCCGCGAGATGTCGAACAGCACCACGCCCGAACTGGCGCTCGCGACATAGAGCACCCCGCTCTTCGACGTCGCCCCGCGCCAGTCCGAGTCCCCCGGAAGGTTCATCCGCGCCACCTGCACGGGCGCCGAGGGCTCGTGGACATCGAAGACGGTGAGCCCACCCGGGCCGCTCACCGCGCTGTCCTGCGAGATGACATAGGCCCAGCCCCCGATGACCTGGAGGTCCACGGGCATGCCCAGGTTCACGGGGCGCTCGGAGACCCGGTGCATCCCACCGGAGACCTCGTGTTCACCCTTGAAGCGGACCACTCGCTCCGCGCGGAACGTCCCGGACTCCACCAGCACGCCTTGCTTGCACCGCGAGAAGCACCCTGTCAGCGCGCGCGGATTCACCGCGTTGCAGCCCGCGAAGGTGAACAGCCCTTCGTCCTGCGAGTAGCTGGAGATGAGGAACATCCGCGCGTTCCAGACGCCCGTCATGGCCTGGGTCCCCTGGACCTGCTCGGGCACCCCGTTGTCGCTCAGCTTGAATCCGCCCCCGCGTGTCGCCATGTGGACACCCTGGGTGCCTCGCGCATCGAAGCGCAGCTCGCTGCGATACACGCCCTGACGCTCCAGGTTCTCCAGCGAGCGGAGCTTGCACGCCGACAGGTCGAAGGAGTCGAGGCTCCCGCACACCGCGCCTTCCTCCATCACATGGCAGGCGGACAGCGGGCCGGTGTCCCTCCAGTCTCCCCACTCGGCGAGGGCGGTGTAGCTCCCATCCCAGGGGGGTGGCTCTGAAGAGGAGCAGCCGGCCGCCGTACAGGCGAGCAAGACCGTCCATGCGAGATGCGCACATCGCATCGCATACCTCCCAGGTTGGGGAGCCCCGCGCCGGCCCGTGGGTTTCCGGCCAGGAGTGTAGGAATCCTCGTGTCCATTCGTGAAGCGGCCCCCCGTGCCTGGGTGAACAGTCCTTGTCTGGGGAGGTGTGGGGAGTGTCCGCTCCCGGTGGGAGGTGTCCGCCCGCTGTTCGTCAGTGGGCGAGAGGCCCGCCTGCCTGGAGCCTCGGCTGCCTGGGTGCATCGGCGCCTCGCCGCGCGACGAGGGCGGACCTGGACCCGCCGATGCGCCGATTCGCCCTGAAGCGGCGCTCTCCCGGGCGGGGCGGCGACCTCTTAGTTCTTCCCCATGAGCAATTTCCTCGAGAAGGACGTGGTGATTGTCGGAGGAGGCCCCGCGGGCTTGAGCGCCGCGCTGATACTGGGGCGTGGGCGCAAGCGCGTGATGCTGTGCGACGCGGGCACTCCGCGCAACGCGAGGGCGGAGCACATGCAGGGCTTCGTCACTCGCGACGGCCTGCCGCCCTCGGAGTTCCGCGCCATCGGCCGCGAGCAGCTGCGTCCCTACGACGTCGACCTGCGCGACGTGCGTGTCTCGAGCATCGAGCGCGTGGGCGCGCGCTTCCACGTGACGCTGGAGGACGGCGTGAAGGTGGAGGCGCGCCGGGTGCTGCTGGCCACGGGCCTGGTGGATGAGATTCCCTCGGTGCCGGGCTGCCGGGAACTCTGGGGCCACGCGGTCTTCCAGTGTCCCTACTGCCACGGGTGGGAAGTCCGGGACAGGGCCTGGGGCGTGCTCGCCAACGCGGACGCGAACCTCTATGTCGACTTCGCGCTCTTCCTGAAGGGCTGGTCCTCCGACATCACGCTCTACACCCAGGCGGGCTTCCAGCTGTCGGCGGAGCAGCGTGAGCGCCTGTCGCGCGCGGAGGTGCGCATCGTGGAAGGCCAGGTCCGGCGCCTGGTGCTCTCGTCGGATGGCCAGGCGTTGCAGGCCGTGGAGCTGGAGGACGGGACGCAGGTGCCGCAGGACGTGCTGGTGGTGCATCCCCCGCAGCGGCAGGTGCCGCTGGTGAATGCGCTGGGGCTCGCGTTGGACGAGCTGGGTTTCGTGAAGGTGGATGCGACCCTGGAGACCTCCATCCCCGGCATCTACGCGGCAGGAGACCTCACCACGCGTCTGCAGGGTGCGCTGTTGTCCGCGGCGGCGGGAGCGCAGGCCGCCTACCGGATGAACCACCTGCTCAACATGGAGGCCGTGGGAGCGGGCCACACGAAGTGACGCGAGGTTGAGCCCGGCCCCATCGCCCGCTACGAAGGCCCCACCATGCCGCCCGTCACACACCCACCCCACCTCCATGGAGAGTCCACGCTGCGGCGGGACTTCGAGGAGAAGCGGCGGCTCACCTGGATAGGCCCGCTGGCGCACGGCTCGCTGCGAGTCCCCAGGCACTCGGTGGTGCACGCCTACGCCGCGGTGGTGCTGGTGCTACGGGGCGAGTCCCACGTGCGGCACGCGGGAGAGCTGGTGCTGCGCGCGGGAGACGTGCACCTCATCCCACCGGGGGATGCGCATGGGCGAGAGCACTCGGATGCGCAGGCCCTGGGGCTGGGCTTCTACCTGGAGGCGCTGTCGGACGACCCGGAGGAGCGCGAGGCCCGTCTGCGCCCCCTGCTGCGGGTCCGGGGCGGCTGTCACCCGGTGCTCCGTCCGACGCTCCCACAGCGCCGGCGCCTGCTGCGCTGGATGCGGCTGATGGAGGAGGAACAGGCGCGCGCGGAGCGAGGCAGTGAAGAGGCGAGCCTGGCCCTGCTCCGCCTCGTCCTCATCGAACTGGAGCGGATGAGCTCTCCGGAGGCCGTCGTCGAGCCCGCATCCGTGGGACTGAGCCGCCGCGCGCTCACGTACATCGAGACCCACTGCCTGGAGCCGCTGTCGCTCGCGAAGGTGGCGCGGGAGCTGGGCCGCTCCGCGCCCCATGTCGCGCAGGTGGTGCGACAGGAGACAGGGCGCTCGGTGGGAGAGTGGATTCTCGAGTGCAGGATGGCCGAGGCCCGCAGTCGTCTGCGACACACCGATGAGCGTGTCGACATCGTCGCGGAGCGGGTGGGGTATGCGGATGTGACGCACTTCATCCGTCTCTTCCGTCGCGTCCATGGTGTGACACCTGCCGCATGGAGGCGGCGGATGGAGGCGGGAGTGCGCTGAACGGTTGTTCTGTGTTTTGTCGGGCGTTTCAATTGACAGGGCACTGTCAAGTCGCTAGTTCATCGCGCATGCCGACACCCATGAGGGATGCATCGGGAGCGAGCCTGCCTCAGGCCGCTCCCCGAGTCGCAGGGTCGTGCCCATGCATCAGGACCCGGGAGGGCTCGTGGTTGAAGCACGAGCGGAGTCACTGATGGCGCCCCGAGACAGTCGACGCAGGCGAAGCGCGGATGCGAGTCCGGCCTGGAAGGGGCCTCGCGTGGTGAAGCTCTTGTCGGAGACGGGAGGACCGCCGCCGTTGTTGTGCCCCTTCTGGTTCAGCCTGGGGGGACAGGAGGCGGCCAACGACTCGGAGCCGCTGGAGCCCGTGCGCAACCGCCGTGGCAAGCGCGCCGCGCGATGAAGTCCCGCGCGCCAGGGAGGTGAGGCTGGCGCGCCCGTGAGAAGAGAGGGTGGGCGGTGAGGTCGCCGCTCACTCGGAAGTGTTCTTGCCGGAGCGGGAGACGGCTTCGTGCGCGAGGACGCGGAAGTGCTGCGCGGCGGGAGACGGTTGCGAGCCGGGGAAGGCCACGACCAGCTCCGCGTGGGCGGGTGCGCCGCTGAGCGGACGGAACACGACGCCCTTGGGGCGCAGGGCCTGGGAGGACGCGGGGGCGATGGTGACTCCCAGGCCCGCCTCCACCATGCCCACCACGGAGGGCCACGAGCTGGCCTCCTGGAGGATGTTGGGAGAGAAGCCCGCGGCCAGGCACATGCTCGTCACGGTGTCGTGCAGCCCGGGCGCGGAGTGGCGCGGGAAGAGGACGAAGGGCTCGGTGGCGAGCGAGGACAGCGCCACGACCTTCTGCCGGGCCCGAGGGTGC
This sequence comes from Myxococcus stipitatus, assembly GCF_037414475.1. The sequence continues at coordinate 4,665,931 of NZ_CP147913.1, forward strand.
CGTGCGGGCAGCGCGAGCACGAAGCGCTCTTTCAGCAGCCGCTCGACGGTGAGGCCCTCGTGGCGGAAGGGCGCGCGGATGATGGCCACATCCAGGGCGCCGGTGGTGAGCGCGGTGCTCACGTCGAGCGACTCGCTGTCATCCAGCTCCAGCTTCACCTCGGGGAAGCGGGTGCGGAAGCGCAGCACGATGTCGGGCAGCACGCCGAAGGCCGATGACGCGGCGAAGCCCACGCGCAGCGTGCCCGCCTGTCCGCTGGCCGCCCGTTGCACCGAGTGGACGACGTCCGCGCGGCGCGCGAGCAGCGAGCGGGCGTCCTCCAGGAGCTGAGCCCCCGCGGCGGTGAGGGCCACGCGGCGGCTGGTGCGGGTGAGCAGCTCGACGCCCAGCTCGGCTTCCAGCCCGCGAATCCGCTGGCTGAACGGCGGCTGGGCCATGCCCACGCGCGCGGCGGCGCGTCCGAAGTGCAGCTCCTCCGCCACGGCGACGAAGAGCTCGAGCTGACGGAATTCCATATCGAGACGATAATCGTCTCAATCGGGGCCCGAAGATATATTGGTGGTGAAGGATGCCGCTCCCTACCATCGGGGCATGCGACTTCCTCTCGTGTCCCTGGGTGTGCTGCTCGTGTCACTGACGAGCGCGAGCGGGCGGGCCCAGGAGCCGGGTGCCTCGGCCCCCACTTCTTCTTTCGGCCCCGTCCCGGACGCGAAGCTCCAGGAGCGGTTGGACTTCGCGGACCAGTTCGGCCGGTGGGTGGCGTTGATGCGGGACAGCCGCGTGGCGCCGAAGTGGCTGCGCGAGGGAGACCGGCTGGTCTTCTGGGCGCGCGAGGGGGACGACGGTGGCACCTGGATGTTGGCGCACGCGAGGACGGGGGCGCTCCAGCCCTTGGTGTCGAGTGAGTCGCTCCGGGAGCAGCTCTCGGTGTTGCTCGGCAAGCCCGTCATGGCGCCGCGCTTCGTGGAGGTGGCCATTGCTCCGGATGAGCAGGGCATCGTGTTCCGGCTGGAGGGGAAGACCTTCGGCCTGGGCCTGACGGGGGGCAAGGTCACGCTGCTCGCGCCGGGGGACCGCGCCGCGCTGACGTTGTCGCGCACCCACGTCCTCGCGCCGCGAGGGGGCGCGGTGGCCGTACAGCGTCAGGGAGGCTTCGCGGTGCTGGCGGCGGATGGCGCCACGGTGGTGGAGCGCGCGGGAGAAGAGTCCATCGAGTGGCGCATTCCGGAGCGCGCGTGGTCTCCGGATGGGCGCTTCCTCGCGGTGTGGCGGGAGGACACGCGAGGGGTCCACAAGGTCCCCGTGGTGGACTACTCCAGCGCGCTGGAGAAGGTGACGACGGTGCCGTACTCGAAGACGGGGACGCCGCTGCCGCGCGCGGAGCTCCACCTCGTCGAGGTGGTCACGGGCAAGGTGACGCGCGTGGCGCCCGTCGAGGGTGAGACGTACGACTGGCTCGCGGGCTGGAATCCCGAGGGGACGCAGGTGCTGTGCCTCCACCTCTCGCGAGACGCCAAGCGGTTGGACCTCACCGCGGTGGAGCCCGTGTCGGGACAGCGCCGGCGCGTGCTGCGGGAGGAGCGGCCGGAGAGCTTCGTCGCCGGGCTGGACTTCGCGACGGAGCGCTGGGCGAAGCAGGTGACGGTGCTGCCGGAGGGCCGCGGCTACCTGTGGCTGTCCGAGCGTGATGGCTGGCGGCACGTGTATCTGTATGACGGCGCGGGGCGGCTGGTGCGGCAGCTCACGCGAGGCGCCTTCCCCGTGCACGAGGTGATGGGCGTGTCACCTCGAGGGGACTCGTTCTACGTGACGGCCTCCGCCGAGCGCGACGCGCCCTACGAGCACGTCTTCTATCGGGGCGGCATGAAGGGCGGGGCGTTGAATCGGCTGTCCTCGGGGTCGGGGATGCACTTCGTCTCGATGTCGCCCTCGCGGGAGTTCTACGTGGATGCCTGGTCCACGCGCACCATGCCCCGAGTGCGGGAGCTGGCGAGCGTGGAGGGCGGCAAGCGCGTGAGGCTCACCACCGCGGATGCGAGCGCCGCCCAGGCGCTGGGCCATGTGCCTCCCGAGGGCTTCACGGTGAAGGCCGCGGATGGCGTCACGCCGTTGTACGGCGTGCTCTACAAGCCGCGAGACTTCGACCCCACGAAGCGCTACCCCGTGCTCGCGTACATCTACGCGGGGCCGTTCATGACGCTCGTGCCGTGGAGCTACACGGGCGATGGGATGTCGCAGATTGCCTCGGGCTTGTCGCAACTGGGTTTCATCGTGATGTTGCTGGACCCCAGGGGTGGACCGGGCCGGAGCAAGGCGTTCCAGGACGCGCACTATGGCCGGGTGGGCCAGACGGAGATTCCGGACTACGTCACGGGGATGAAACAGGTGGCCGCCACGCGTCCGTGGATGGACCTGGAGCGGGTGGGCATCCATGGCCACTCATGGGGCGGTTACTTCGCGCTGCGAGGCATGCTGACGGCGCCGGACTTCTTCAAGGCGGGCTACGCGGGAGCACCTGGGGCGTTGGAAGAGGAGGCCATCATCAACGAGCCCTATCTCGACCTGCCGGGTGTGAATCCCCAGGGCTACGCGGAGGGCTCCAACTTCGCGCTCGCGGGGAACCTGAAGGGTCCGTTGAAGATGATGCACGGCACGGGGGATGTGAACGCGACGCTCTCGGTGACGATGCGCATGGCGGACGCGCTCATCCGGGCAGGCAAGCACTTCGAGCTGCTCATCATGCCGGGGCAGCCCCACACGCCGGTGGGCGGGGCTTATCGCTACTACCATGACGACCTGGGGATGTTCTTCGTGAGGACCTTGGGTGCTCCCCGCTGAGCGCCTCCGTCAAGGGCCATGACTGGGGGTAGACTCCGGACGTGGCCAGCTCCGTTCGTGTCCGATGTGTGAATTGTGGTGCCCCCTTCCTCAAGCTCGCGGAGCAGGAGGCCGTCTGTAGTCACTGTGGCGCGGCTCGGCCGCGGCCTGGCGCGCTGGAGTGGCCGGGACAGCGGCGCCCGGCACCGCTGAATGGCTCGACGAGGAGCCCGCCGCAGAACGGAAACGTGGTGGCGTTCACCGTGGCGGGCGCGGTCGTCGCCATGGGCATGGGCATTGGCGTGGTGGTGCTCATGATGAGCCCCGGTCGAGAACCGCTCGCTCCTCCCCCGGTGGCTCGGCCCGTGGCTCCTGCTCCGGTGCTGGTGCCCGTGCCCGTGCCGATGCCCGTACCGGTGCAGGCGCCTCCTCGCCCCGTGGAGCCTCCTCCGGCCGTGGTCGAGAAGCCCGCGCCGCCGCGCCCCAAGCCCTTGCCTCGGAACAACGAGGACTGGGGCGCCATCATGCTTGCCAGGCACCTGAAGCAGTATGACTACTGTGGCAAGGAGGCCATCCTTCGAGACGGCGGCATTCCTCGCAGCTACGCGCTGCGCGCGCGGTTCGATGCGATGGGCCAGGGCGTGAAGGCGAAGGTGACGCCCGCGCCGGTGGCGATGTTGAACCCCTGCATCGAACACTCGACCAAGTACATCTACCTGGGCAAGCCTCCAGAGAAGCGGGAGTTCGCCGTGGAGCTCACGTTGTCGTTCGCTCACCTGAAGCCCAAGGGAAAGCCCGAGACGAGCGACGACCAGTGGGGAATCCGTCCCATCCGCAGCAGGGGCGAATGATGCGCCTCACGGCGTGGATGGGGTTCCACGCTTCCACGCCGTGACCTTGGGGGACCTTCCTCTTCGACCCGGCTGTCCGAGTGGGCGGGAGCGCTGGTGCACGTGCCCGAGGCCACCGAGGCCTGGCATGCGCGGAAGCTTCGTCGTCTGCACGGCCACTGACGTCCCAGGTGGACCGGGGAAGCGGGCGCGCTAGGGTGCGCGCGATGCCCATCCAACGCTTGCGGGTCACGGGATATCGCTCGGTGCGCCAGCTCTCGCTGGAGCTGGGGCCAATGAACGTCATCGTCGGGACCACTGGCAGTGGCAAGCCGAACCTGTCTCGCGCGCTGTGCCTGGTGGCGGCACTCTTGAGCCCGCGCCCTCCTTCGTTCCTCGCGCTCAACGAGCCGGAGACGAGCCTTCACCCGGACCTGATGGAGCCCCTGGCTCGAGGGTTGGCCCGGGCATCGCGTTGCGAGCCGATGTATCTGGTGAAGCAGGAGGGCGCCACGCGAGTCGAGGGCGGGCCGGAGGATGACTCCGAGGACGTTCATGACGAGGAGCGTGGATGACGCCCGGCCTCTACCGTGTGCACAAGCCCGTGGGCCCCACGAGCTTCTCGATGGTGCAGTCCTTCCTCGAGGAGACGCGTGCGACGCCGGGCAAGCGGGTGCCGGTGTGTCATGGCGGGACGTTGGACCCGTTCGCGGAAGGGCTGCTCCTGATGCTCGTGGGACAGGCCACGCGGCTGTTCGAGCTGTTGCACACGGTGCCCAAGACCTACGAGGCGGACGTCGTCTGGGGCACGGAGACGGACACGGGAGACCTGCACGGCAAGCCCGTGTTTCAAGCGGACGCGTCACGGCTGACGCCCGAGTCCCTCGACGCCGCGCTCCAGACCTTCCTCGGCTGGCGTGAACAAATCCCCCCGGCCACGAGCGCGAAGAAGGTGGGAGGAGAGCCTGCCTATCGCAAGGCGCACCGGGGCGAGACGGTGGAGTTGCCTCCCTCTCGGGTGTACCTGCACTCGGCGCGGTGGGTGTCCCACGCGCTGCCGGGCACGAGCCGCCTGACGATGACGTGCCGAGGCGGTTACTACGTCCGCTCGCTCGCCAGGGACCTGGGCCGGATGTTGGGCTGTGGCGCGCACCTGTCCTCGCTGCGCCGCACGGAGATTGGTCCGTGGAAGGACCCGGAGCCGGGGACTCGCGTGGGCGCGTTCGGGCGAGACCTGTTGCCGTGGGCGCGCGTCCGTCCACTCACGGACCAGGAGGTCGGCGAGCTGCGCGCGGCCAGGTCCATCGCCGTGCGCGGCACGTTGCCTCCGGACTGGCGCCTGCCGCCGGGCTTCCCGGACCCCGAGGCCCCCGTGCGTGGCTTCCACCAGGGCCGCCTCACGTTCCTGCTGAGTGAGCGTGACGGCTCGCTGTGGAGCCACACGGAGCTGCGCGGCGGCCTGTAACGCGAGCACTCTCGGGCCGTCTGTTCCAGGGGGCCGGTGACTGCGGTCACCACCTGGAGGCGTTTTGCCTGATGACAGCAGTCATCGGTGGTGACTGTTGTCACCACCCCCTGAGAGGGGCTTGGGGACGTGTAACCGCTTGGAATCAGGTCGGAGGTGAAGGTGGGCTCCCGCGCGAAATGTGTGGCACGGCGCGCGCAATAGGGAGGCTCACCACGAATTGCTCGGGAGAAACCCAATGGCCATCACCTCCGCCGCCACCTCCACCCTGTCCCGTCTGGCTCGCACCGGTGCGAAGTTGGACAAGCTCGAAGGCAAGCTGGAGCGCGTGCTCACCAAGGAGCACCAGCTGTTGAAGGACCTGCGCAAGGTGCTTCAGCAGAACGCCAAGGCGGGGGGCCAGGCGGGCAGCAAGGATGGCTTCGACACGGGGACGAGCGGCGCGGCCGCCGCGAACCGGGCCCTCCCCAACGAGTGGTCGCCGCTGGACCTGGGCGCGCTGCGTGAGACGAACAAGTTGGACAAGTCGAAGGGCCCCGTCACCGCCGATGAACTCTCGCAGGCCATCGAGCGCGGCACGGAGGACCTGGACGGCAACGCGGCGGGTGGCGAGTACCGCGCCTTCTCCGAGTGGGCGGCGAAGAACCAGGACCGCCTGACGCCCGAGGCCAAGAAGGTGATGGACCTCTATTCCCAGTACGCCGCGAAGGGCGACGGCAAGGGAATGGCGCTGGGCGACTGGAAGCAGATGGTGAAGGAGATGAAGGGCGTGAAGGACCCGGCGGCCGCGGACCAGGGCGCGACGAAGGCGCTCGAGGGCCTCGACAAGCTGCCCAAGCCCATCTCCGGTGAGCAGATGGCCAAGGCCATCCAGAGCGGCGTTCGCGACGCGGACAACAACACCGGCAAGGAGCTGAAGCAGTTCCAGGACTGGGCCAAGAAGAACGACAGCAAGCTGTCGCCCGAGGCCAAGCAGGTGATGAGCCTGTTCGAGCAGCACGCGAAGAAGGCCATGGCCACCGGCGACAAGGACCTGAGCGCCTCCGAGTGGTCGAAGATGCAGGGGGACTTCAAGAAGGTCGGCGACATCAGCGCGAACAAGGCGCTGGCGAAGCTGGACAAGGAGCAGGGCCCCATCTCCGGCGAGGACCTGCTGGGCGCCATCAAGGAAGGCGTGGGTGACAAGGACAACAACACCACGGGCACGGAGCTGAAGGCGTTCCAGGACTGGGCCAAGAAGAACAAGGACCGGATGACGCCCGAGGCCGAGAAGGTGCTCCAGACCTACGAGAAGGCCGCGAAGGCCGCGGGCTCCAAGGGGATGGACCAGAAGGCCTTCGACGCGATGGTGAAGGACGCGTCCCAGCACAAGACCTTCCGTGACGACTCCGTGCGCGCCGCGCTGGAGAAGCTGGATGGCAAGAGCGGCAAGGTCTCCGCCAAGGAGCTGACGAACGCCATCAAGCAGGGCACGGCGGACCTGGACGGCCAGGCCGCGGGCGTGGAGTTCGCGGACATCCAGAAGTGGGCGCGGCAGAACTACGAGCGGCTCACCCCGGAGGCGCGCAAGGTGCTGGACGTCTACGAGAAGTACGCGACGCAGGCGCTCTCCAAGGGCAACACCGGCATCCCGACCTCCGAGCTCCAGAAGATGGTGAAGGAGATGGAGAAGCTGGACGTGGTGAAGCCGCGCCCCGTCATCGTCGCGTGAGTCGAGTCGAAGTGAGGTGAGGTTGAAGCGCGAGCCGCGGTGCATGCAGCGGCGGCCGTGTGGGCTGGGGCTCGCGAGGAAGAGGAAGTCTCAGGGGTTGTTCTGGAACACGGAAAACGAAGGGCCTCGGACCGTTGGGGGATGGTCCGAGGCCCTTGTCATGTCCGGCGCGTGGGCGCCGAGGTGCTTACGCCTTGTTCCTGGCCAGCGTGTCCTTGGCCACCTTCACCACGTTGTCCACGGTGAAGCCGAACTTCTGCTGGAGCGCCTTGATGGGGGCGGAGGCGCCGAAGCTGCGCATGGCGACGATGTTGCCGCGCAGGCCCGTCCAGCGCTCCCACCCGAAGGCGGCGCCCTTCTCCACGGCGACGCGGGCGTGCACGTTCGGAGGCAGCACGCTGTCGCGGTACTCCTGCGACTGCTGCTCGAACAGCTCCCACGAGGGCAGGCTGACGACGCGGGACTTGATGCCCTCGGCGGTGAGCTTCTCGTGGGCGTCCAGGCACAGCGACACCTCGCTGCCGGTGCCGATGAGGACCAGCTCCGGCGCGCCGCCCGCCGCGTCCGCCAGCACGTAGCCGCCCTTGGCCAGACCGGAGGCCGCGCCGTACTTGGAGCGGTCCACGGTGGGCACGGCCTGACGGGTGAGCACGAGGACGACGGGGTGGCTGCGCTGCTGGCCGATGACGCGCCACGCTTCGACGACTTCGTTGGCGTCGGCGGGGCGCAGGACGATGAGGCCGGGAATCGCGCGGAGGCTCGCCAGTTGCTCCACGGGCTGGTGCGTGGGGCCGTCCTCGCCCAGGCCGATGGAGTCGTGCGTGAAGATGTGCACGGCGGGCAGCTCCATCAGCGCGGACAGGCGGATGGCGGGGCGCTCGTACTCGCTGAAGATGAGGAACGTGGCGCCGTAGCCGCGCACCTTGCTCAGGCACAGGCCGTTGACGATGGAGCCCATCGCGTGCTCGCGCACGCCGAAGTGGATGTTGCGGCCGGACAGCTCACCGGGCTTCATGGACTCAGAGCCGGTGATGTACGTCTTCGTGGAGGGGTTGAGGTCGGCGGAGCCGCCCACCATCCACGGGTAGTGCTTGGCCACGGCGTTGAGCACCTTGCCGCTGGACTCGCGGGTGGCCATGCCCTTGGCGTCGGCGGGGAAGGTGGGCAGCTCGGAGTCCCAGCCCTTGGGCGTCTCGCGGCGCTGCATGCGCACCAGCTCGTCGGCCAGCTCGGGGTACTGCTTCTGGTACTCGGCGAAGCGCGCGTCCCATTCCTCACGCAGCTTCTTGCCGCGAGCGCCCATGCGCTCCTGGAAGCGCTCGCGCACGCCGTCGGGGACCAGGAACTTGGCGTCCTCGGGCCAGCCGTAGTTGCGCTTGGTGCCCTTGATCTCCTCGTCGCCCAGCGGCTCGCCGTGGGCCTTGGAGGAGCCCTGGAGCTTGGGGGCGCCGAAGGCGATTTGCGTGGTGACGATGATGAGAGTGGGCTTGCCGCGCAGGGTCTTGAAGGCGTGCAGCGCCTCGCCCAGGGCGGTCAGGTCATTGCCGTCGGCCACGCGCAGCACGCGCCAGCCGTAGCCCTCGAAGCGGCGGCCCACGTCCTCGGTGAAGGCCAGGTCGGTGCTGCCGTCGATGGAGATGTGGTTGGAGTCGTAGAGCCAGCAGAGGTTGGGGAGCTGGAGGTGGCCGGCGATGGAGGCGGCCTCGGAGGCGACACCTTCCATGAGGTCACCGTCGCCGCAGATGGCGTAGACGTCATGGGAGAACAGCTCGAAGCCGGGCTTGTTGAAGTGGCCGGCCTGCCAGCGGCTGGCGATGGCCATGCCCACGCTGTTGGCGACGCCCTGGCCCAGGGGGCCCGTCGTCGTCTCCACGCCGCTGGTCCACCGGTACTCGGGGTGGCCGGGGGTGGACGAGTCGAGCTGGCGGAACTTCTGGATGTCCTCCAGGGAGACGCTGAGCGCGTCCTCGACCTTGTAGTCGCGGGTGACGCGCTTGACGCCGGCCAGGTGGAGCAGCGCGTACAGGAGCATGGACGCGTGGCCGTTGGAGAGGATGAAGCGGTCGCGGTCCGGCCAGATGGGCTGGGACGGGTCATACCGGAGCTCTTGTTGCCAGAGCTGGTAGGCCACGGGGGCCAGGGACATGGGCGCCCCCGGGTGACCCGAGTGGGCTTGCTGGACCGCATCCATGGCGAGGGTGCGGATGGTGTTGATGCTCAGCAGGTCCTGCTTGTCGGTGGTCATAAGGTCCTCGTGCTCCGGCTCACACGCGGGCGCACCATGCCGTAACTGGCGCCGGTGCGCCGCACGAAACGAGCACCCCCGGCCCCACCCCGTCCGGCAGTCCACGGGCCGCTGGAATTTCCGGCCCGGGAGTGCGGTGTTTCAGCGCCGGGCCGCCGCGCCCTTCACGGTGCGTCCGCGGGTGAGGTGGGCGACGGCCTCACCCAGGCCCTCCACGGTGAGGGAGAACATGGGGAAGACCTGGGCAATCATGGCGATGCTCCCCGAGCGCCAGGTGCTCACCGGCTCCGGGTTGAGCCACACATTGCGCTCGAAGTGTTGAGCCAGCTGCATCAGCCACGTCAGGCCTTCCTGTCCGTCGCCCTTGTATCGCCCCTCGGCGTCGGTGCGGATGGCCAGCTCATAGGGCGCCATGGACGCATCGCCCACCACGACCAGCTTGTGGTGCCGGCCCACGGTGGCCACCAGCTCCGGCACCGTCACGCCGCCGGTGAGCTGCGGGGTGGCGTAGAGCTTTCCGTAGACGCAGTTGTGAAAGTAATACGTTCGCAATTCCTTGAAGTGCGTGGCCTGGCTGGCGACGGAGAACAGCCGGCTCATCACCGCGGCGTACGGGTCCATGGAGCCGCCCACGTCCATGGCCAGCACCACGCGGGTGTTGGGCCTGCGCGGCGGGCGCGTCACCACCTCCAGCTCGCCCGCGTTGCGCGCGGTGGCGGAGATGGTCTCGTCGACGTCCAGCTCATCCGGGGCCCCGTCGCGAGCGAAGGCGCGCAGCTTGCGAAGGGCCACGGCCATCTGCCGGGTGTCGAGCACCAGGTCGTCGCGGTAGCCCGCGTACTTGCGTGCGCCCGCTTGCATCAGGGCCATGCCCTGCTTGCCGCCGCTATTGCCTCCCACGCGCATGCCTCCGCGAGAGAAGCCGTTGTTGCCGAAGGGCGACGTGCCGCCGGTGCCAATCCACCGGTTGCCTCCGTCATGGCGCTCGGTCTGTTCCTTCAGCCGCTGCTCGAAGAGGCGGCGAATCTCCTCCGGGTCCAGGGCCTCCAGGAGCATCTGCTCCTCGGGCGTGAGCTGAGGGCGCTCGCGGGCATCCTCCAGCCAGGACATCAGCTCCTGCGTCAGCTCCAGGCCCGCGGTCTCCACGCCCTGGAAGTGAAAGAGGAAGGCCTGGTCGAAGACATCGAGCTGGGTCTCCGAGTGCACCAGCAGCGCGCGGGCCACGTGATAGAAGCCGTCGAGGCTGCTGTCATGCAGCCCGGCCTTGAGCGCACCCGCCAGGGCGAGCGCCTCCTGTGCGCCCACCTTCAGGCCCCGCCGGCGCAGCTCGTAGAAGAACGGGAGGTACATGGCGTGCCTCGTCAGGCGCGGGAGCGCCGGCCGCGTCCGAAGGCCTCCGACACGGCGACCAGGTCCTGCTCCTTCTTCAGCAGGGCGCCGAGGAACGGGAGGTTCTCATCCAGCTTCACGTCGTGGATGCCCTGGGCCTTGAGCACGGCAATCCAGTCGATGAGCTCGCTCGTCGAGGGCCGCTTGCGCAGGCGGGTGAAGCCGCGCAGCTCGAAGAAGACCTTGAGGGCCTGCTCCGCGAGGGAGGCGTCGAGCCCCGGGTGGTGCACGTCGACGATGCGGCGCATGAGGTCCGCGTCGGGGAAGTCGATGAAGTGGAAGACGCAGCGGCGCAGGAACGCGTCCGGCAGCTCCTTCTCGTTGTTGGACGTAATCACGACGATGGGGCGGTGCTTCGCGGCCACCTCGTCGTTCGTCTCGGTGACGCGGAAGCGCATCCGGTCCAGCTCGTGGAGCAGGTCGTTGGGGAACTCCAGGTCGGCCTTGTCGACCTCGTCGATGAGCAGCACGACGCGCTCGGAGGAGGCGAAGGCCTCGCCCAGGGGGCCCATGCGGATGTAACGGCGGATGTCTCGCACGTCGCCGTCGCCGAAGCGTGAGTCATACAGGCGCTGGACGGTGTCGTAGACGTAGAGGCCGTCCTGGGCGCGGGTGGTGCTCTTGACGTGCCAGGTGAGCAGCTTGAGGCCCAGGGCCTGGGCGATGGCCTCGGCCAGCAGCGTCTTCCCGGTGCCCGGCTCGCCCTTCACCAGCAGCGGACGCTGGAGGGTGAGGGCGCAGTTGACGGCGGCCTGGAGGCCCTCGTGGGTGAGGTAGGAGTCGGTGCCTTTGAAGCGGACGGGAGGGGAGGCCTGAGTCATGTCCAGGCTCCTTTAACACCCGGCGTGGCGTCTCGGGAGCTTGCGGGGAGGGGGTGCTTGGTGGCCCCCCCAGCCCTCCCTCCAGGGCACGTCAGTCCCCCTGACTATCGTCGTGGAGACCTTCCCGGAGACGTTGTTCGCTGAAGAAACGTCAGCGTGTGCGTCTTGGGTGGGAAACCGAGGGTTTGAAGGAGCACGTCGTGGGTCACCCGGTGGTGTTGACGGTGTTGTTGGTGTGGGCGCTCTCGTCGCTGGTGCGTTCCTGCCCCGGGGCCGCGGATGTCTCGGGGGCCGGGCGGACGGCGCCGGTGGAGGGGGCGGTGGTGAAGAAGCCCGTGGCCCCGGAGCCTCGGATTCAGGGCTGAGACTGTTTCAAGGGGCCCCGGGAGTCGGGGGCTCTGCTCGAAGCAGGACCCTGAGGGGCGCCAGGGACGGTGATTCGCTCGGGGGATGACCGTTGGCGTGGGTCATGCACAGGATTTCGCGACGAGGACCCGTGACGGTGTATATCTTCCCGTCACATGTCCATTGCGAATGAGCTTGGAGAGATGTTCCGGCGTGAGCTGCAGACTCAGCTTGTGCCCCTTCAGCAGGCGGTGAACCGCATGGAGGAGGGCCTCGAGGCCCTGGACATGCTGCGTTCGGTGACCTACCGGTTGGCGCCGTTGACCAGCAGGTTGGGCGCTCTGGCGGGTGTTCGGCCCGTCACCCCGGCGAAGCAGACTTCGGTGTTGCCGGCGCCCGCGGCGAAGCGTGGCCGGGGTGGTCGTCGTCCGGCGCAGGCGGAGTTGCCGCTCGCGGCGGTGCGGACCGTGGCGGCGAAGGGCCCCGCGGCGCGGAGCAGCGCGGATGGTTCGCGAGCGTGTGCCGTCATCGGGTGCAAGCGCCCCAGCCGTTCCAAGGGGTATTGCTCGGCGCACTACCAGAAGCTGCGGCTGCTGATGCGCACGGGTCGTCGGCCGTCGGCGTGGGTGGACGACGCGAGGGCGCAGTCGGTGCAGGACGTGAAGTTGCCCAGGGGGCGTGCGGCCAGCAAGGCGTTGCAGGCGTCGCAGCCCGCGGCGAAGAAGGGCAAGCCGGGACGCAAGAAGGCCTGAGTCGCGGAGGTCTCGCGATGAGGAGGCCGTTCTCGGTCGTGGGCTCCGGAGGTCGAGGAGCCCCGGCCTGAGTCCGTGCGCCTGAGGCGGGCCGCCGCGCGAAGTGAGCATCTCCGAGTGTGTGCTCCCAAGTGAGCGGGTGTTCTCGGAAGGGGCGCCACGCGAGACGTGTATCTTCGAGTGAGGCTCGCGGAGCGCGGTCCCTCGATGTGCCGCACGAGGCCCGTGTTTCACCAGCGGACCGGGAGCAAGCCCAGGAGCCGGGAGTCAACCCAGGAGCCGAGGCCCGCGGAGCGCCGGCTGCGGACCCGGCAGGAGCGAACCCAGGAGTCGGGACGCTGAGACAGCCGAGCGCGGACCAGGCGGGCATGTGGATGGCGGACAGGAGGGGGCGCGCTCCCGTTGACAGGCTGGGGTGGGTGGTGGGATTCGGGCGCCATGAGTGAGCAAGGCTATCCAGTCACTGTGGCGGTGCGTCGTCCTGACGGTCGTGTGGAGCAGGTGCGAGTGGGGACGGCGTTCAGGAGCGAGGACGGCTTCACGCTGAGGCTGGGAGAGATGTCCATCGGAGCGACGCCGGACGCGGCTGTCGCGGCCCCTCGCCGTTCGGCGCCGAGCGCTGGTGGCGGCGGAGGCGGTGGTGGTGGCGATGGAATGGTCTTCCCGAACTACGGCCGCAGCAAGGGCGCGCCCATCGCGGGCGCCAGCATGCAGGACCTCGAGTTCTACGCGAACGGCGCCCGCCGCTCGCTGAACGACCCGAGCAAGTCGCGCTGGCACGACAAGGAGCGCCAGTTGTTGTCGGCCATCGAGGCGGAGATGGGCCGTCAGCAGGGCGGCGGTGGTGGCAATGACGGTGGTGGCTACGGCCAGCGCGGTGGAGGCGACGGCTTCGGTGGTCGCGGTGGCGCCTTCCAGGATGACGTCCCGCCGCCGAACGACGACGACAACATCCCGTTCTGAAGGATGACCGCGGTGTGAGCGTGAGCCCCCTGTCTTCCACGGGAGGGCTTGCGCGAACGGACGCGCCGCGAATCGGGTGGGCAGGGACCTCGAGAAGGATGTCCCTGCTTCAGCCCATGAAGAAGCACGGAGGCGAGGCTGCGCAGTCCGCGCCGTGAGGTCCGTCGAGAGGGGCGCGAGGCGCTCCGCCGGACCCGGGACGAATCAAGACAGGCGGCCACTCAGAGCACGGCGCGAGCACCACTCGCACAGGGAAGCCACACGGTGAACGTGGTGCCTTGGCCGACGTTGCTGTGCACGGCCACTTCGCCGTGGTGTCCGTCGACGATGCGCCGGACGATGGCGAGCCCCAGTCCGGTGCCCGTGGCGCGGGTGGTGAAGAAGGGCTCGAAGATGCGCTGTTGCACGTCGGTGGGAATCCCATGGCCCGTGTCGGAGATGGTGAGCCGGGCGTGAGGGGCGCCATCGCGAGTCGCGCTCTCGATGCGCGTGACGAGATTGCCGCCCGAGGGCATCGCCTGCACGGCGTTGGTGAACAGGTTGGTGAGCGCGACGTGGAGCAGGTGTGCATCCAGGGCGACGGGAGGCAGGGGCGCGTCCAGGGAATGTGACACGCAGATGCCGGAGGGCCCCGAGCGAAGCGACGCGGTCAGCGCGCCCTCCACGACGGGGCCGAGCGCCTGGGTTTGCAGTCGAGGTTCGACGGGCCGCGTGTAGTCGAGCAGGTCGTTGACGATGAGGTCCAGGCGTTGGACCTCTTCATCCATGATGCCCAGCAGCTGCCCCGCGGGCCCGGAGGCCGTCTGGGGCGCGAGTCGTCGGATGGCGGCGAGCGCGTTCGAGATGGCCCCCAGCGGATTGCGGACCTCGTGCGCCACGGTGGCGCTCAACTCACCGAGCGCGGCCAGCCGCTCGCGCCGGACGAGGGCGGCTTGAGTCGCGGCGAGTGTCTGGAGGGACTGGCGCAGCTCCTGGTTGAGGTGGCTCACCTCTTCCTGGGCGCGGCGCCGTTCGCTGAGGGCGCTGGCGAGGAACAGCCCGGACAGGCTGGCCACGGCGAGGAAGGACTGGAGGAAGATGAGGCTGTCGTTGTGCCAGGGGAACTGCGCGAAGGGGCCGTGGCCGTGGGCGGTATGCCAGAGGGCGAGCGCGGACATGACCGCGGTGGCCATGGTGGTGCCGCGAGCCTCGAAGCGCAGGGCGGCCCAGAGCAGGAAGGGGAACGCCAGGTACGTCACGGGGTGGAAGGTGGCGGGGGGCGCGGCGGTGGGAGGCATGCTGAACACCCAGTGGGTGGCCACGCCCAGCAGCATGAGCAGCGTGGTCAACTCCACGCGGCGTTGAGCTGTCCACCCCTCGAGCCCGCGTGAAAGCCACGTGAGCAGCAGGGGCGCGACGAGGAGCACGCCCATGGCGTTGCCCACCCAGAACACGCGCCACGTGGGCCAGAACTCGCCAATCGCCACGCGCTGCTCGGTCAGCAGCATGCCCAGGCTGAGGGTGGCGCTGAGCAACGTGCTGCCCAGGGCCGCCGGCCCCACCAACCCCAGCACATCCCTCACGCGGTCCATCGATGGGTGGAATCGCACCAGCCGCCGCAGCAGGAGGGCGGCCACCAGGGCTTCGACCAGGTTGCCGGCGGCGACGGCGAAGCTGGCGGGGGTGATGGGCCAGTGCGCCTCGCGGGACGCGAAGGGCTCCACCAGGATGGCGCCGAGGACCATCGCGGGCCACTCCCGGTGCCGCGTGAGCAGGAGTCCCGTGAGGGCCACGCCGCTGGGGGGCCACATGGCGGAGACGAGCTCGGGAGGGAAGGCCAGCACCGAGCCCAGCTTGGTCCCCAGCCCATAGGCGCCCACGAACAGCACCAGCCGGAGAAGGGGCTGCCAGCGGCGTGGACAGGACTCGAGTGAGGGCACGGCCCATTCGTCGGGCCTCGCCGGGGACGCCAGTCCTCGGCGAGCGGTGGCCTCCGACGCCTTTCGGTGGACGAAGACTGGCACGGACGCCTCGGGTCCAGAAAGAGCAGGACTTCCAGCGAGCACGAGAAGGGGTGGGTCCAGGACGTCTCGGTGCGACGAGTGAGCAATGGTTGGTGGGAGGAAATCGCGCTGGGATTGGCGAACCAAGGGGCGCGCGTGACACCCGAGCCTGTTGACAGAACACCACGCAGGAATTGCGTCGAGTGATGGAGGCGACGCACGGAAAGTAAATGTATCGCCGGGGCTGCTTCGAATTTGTTGGAGCGACCTTCATTTCTGAAGCACGCCCTGCATTTGAGGAAGTCCAGGGGTTTGGAATGGCGATGGGAATGGCTCTGCTTCGGAAATGAAGCGGCTTGTGTGCTGGTGAACCGTCATTTCAAGGGCTTGTTTCTGGCGTGAATCCTGCTCAGTCCACCTCGCCTGGGAATCCCTCCCATCCGTCGCGGCTGTGAAATAACGGGGCCATGAAATGACACCGAATGTCTGTGTCGTCGGCGCAGGAGCCTTTGTTCCCTCGCGACGGGTGAGCAATGCGCGCATCGCGCGAGCCATCCCGGGGTGGCCGGCGGAGCGCATCGAGGAGAAGCTGGGCATCCGGGAGCGGCGGTTCCTGTGGGACTTCGACGAGTCGACAGGCCGCGCGCTTCCTCCGCCGGAGGATGACGGCCACATCTATCCCGCCACGAACACGGACATGTGCGAGGTGGCGTTGCGCAAGGCGCTCGAGGGCTCGGGCGTGGAGGCGCGGGAGTTGGATGCGCTCTTCGTCGTCACGTGTACGCCGGATGCGCCGCACTTCAACCATGACGCCATGGCGTTGCATCAACGGCTGGGGCTGCGTGAGGACGCGTTCGCGCTGGTGGTGGACGACGGCTGTGGTGGCACGACGTATGTGTTGGACCTGGTGAAGAAGATGATGGCGGGGGGGCGCTTCCGCACGGTGGCGGTGGTGGCGTCGGCCTTCACGTCGCCGTTGGTGAATCGGGACGTGTATCTGGACGAGCTGCCCCCGGGGCCGGGCCGGACGAAGGCGCTCCAGGGTTATCTCTCCATGTACGTGTTTGGAGATGGGGCGGGGGCGGTGGTGCTCCAGTCGAGGGAGACGGGGGCGGACGGCGCGGGCATCCTCGCGTCGTTCTCGGGCAACGCGCATGGGGACCTGGTCATCCGCAAGGGCGGGGGCTTGTTGAAGCTGCCCTACCAGGCGGGGCGGTCGCGTCCGGCGGACATGGCCTTCGTGGTGGATGGGTTCCGGGTGGCGCGGAGCTATCCGGAGTACATGCACAAGTGCCTGGAGACGGTGTTGGAGGCACGGCCGGACCTGCGCGGGTCGGTGAAGCGGTACTACTTTCATCAACCCAACAAACGGGTGATGGATGCCTTTGTGTCACGGGAGGGGCTCTCGCCGGAGGCGGTGGCTTGCAATGTTGACTTGTATGGAAACACTTCCGCGGCGGGGATGCTCATCCTGCTGGCGGAGGATGTGGAGACAGGGAGGGTGAGGTTGGGGGCGGGGGACGTGGTGTTGGTGGCAGCCGTTGGGGCGAATATCCACTACGGGGCGCAGCTCATCCGCTTGTAGAATTCAAAGGCTCCTTCCCCCCCAATGGAGACGCAGCTTCATGACAGACATGAATCCGATGTTGAACGGGCTTGAGCCCCAGCTTGCGCGCGAGCTGGAGGAGCGCGTGTCGCTGGCGACGCGCGAGGACACGGCTCGAGGGTTGTTTTTCAACGGTGCGCTGGGCGCGGTGAAGGTGCTGGGAGGTGATTCGGCGCTCCAGCGGTGCCTCGATGCGGCGGGAGAGAAGAAGTACGTCGACTTCTTCAACTACCCGGTGGCGTCGTTCCTGAAGCTGGCCTTCACGGCGGCGCAGGTGATGGGGCCGCAATTGGGCGGCTTCGACTCGGCCTTGCGGCGGATGGGAGTGCAGGCGACGACGGACTTCCTCTCGTCGGCGGCGGGGAAGACGTTGTTGTTGTTGGCGTCGAACAACCCGAAGCGGATGGTGGGCAACCTGCACTCGGGCTACCGCGCGGCGGTGAGCTACGGCGAGCGTGGAGTGAAGTGGACGGGGGACACGAGTGGAGTCTTCACCATGAAGCGGGACTTCATGACGCCGGCCTACCACGAGGGTGTGCTTCAGGCGGTCATCGAGGCCGTGGGTGGGAAGCAGGTGCAGGTGCACGGCAGGAAGACGGGGCCGCTCGACTCTGAGTATTCGCTGTCCTGGCAGTAGTCCTCACGCGTGCGAGGTGCTCGCGGGACGACAGTCACTCGAGGGAGGACCTATGTCGCGGTGGCACGGGGGAGTGGGAGTGCTGGGCGCGTTGGTGATGCTCGTGGGGGCCTATGAGGCACAAGCGGGAGCGGAGCTGGAGGTGTATCGGTTTCGCACGCAGGAGGACGCGGCGAAGCCCCCGGACGCGGCGGTATGCGCGGGTGCGCCGTTCGAGACGACGGTGAAGCTGGGCGCCAGCGTCTACGTGGCCCCGCCTGGAGGAGGGCGGGAGCGGAGCGTGGGGTCGGCGACGGCGTGCATCCGCATCACGGCGGCCAACCGGTTGGTGCCGGGGGAGCAGTTGCCCATGCACGTCCGCTTCAAGTTGCCGGAGGGGGACTTCACGGCCTCCGGGACGTGCCAGGTGGTGAGCAACGACGTTCCGGAGGCGGGGCTGGTCCTGGCGGGGTGCGCGTTGAAGCTGGTGGAGGTGCCGGGCGGCTACAGTGGAGGCGTGGTGTCGAGCACCAGCGTGTTCAACCCGAAGAAGCTGCCGGGCTACGCGACGGGTTCGTATTACACGCTGACGGTGTATCGCGGCCCGGGACCCAAGGCGGCCGAGGCGAAGACGACGGAGCGGTGAGGCCGCCCGGGGCACGCAAGCACCTCACTCCTGCGCGAGGGAGAGGCGCGGAGATGGTTGTCGGGTGATGGGCAGTTCATCCGTTTTCGGAATTTCCGAAAGCGGAAGGGTAGGAAATGGGGACATGAAGCGGCTTCAATTTGTGCTGGAAGTCCACCGGGCGACCCAACGCATCGGCTTGTTCCTGGAGTCCGCCGAGCCACCCCTGGAGCTCTCGCAGGGAGAGGCCCACTTGCTGGCCTATCTGTTGGAGGCGGGGGACACGGCGCTGAGCGAGCTCCATGCGGCCTTCGCGCACAAGCGCTCCACGTTGACCAGCTACATGGACCGGCTGGAGGCGAAGCGGCTGGTGCGGCGGGAGGCGAGGCCCGAGGACCGGCGCTCGTTCATGGTGTCGTTGACGGGGGCGGGGCGGACGCTGGCCGTCCGGGTGCACCGGCGGCTGGAGGCACTGGAGGCGCTGGTGCTGGAGCGGCTGGGAGAGGAGGATGTGGAGAGCCTGGTGACGGGGCTCGACGCGCTCTCGGAGGTGGACCGGGAGTCGCGCCCCAAGCGCAGCCCGTCGAAGAAGGCGAGGGGCGGAGGTTGAGGTCCCGTCGCGGCCGCCGGCGGGGGTGTGGGAAGCGAGAACGCTCCCAGGGGGCTCAGGGCGTCGGGAGGCCGCGCTCCTGGATGTACTTGTCCAGGGAGCGTCGAGCCTGGCTTCGGACCTTGTTCTGGAGGAACGGCGTCCAGCCGAGCACGAGTCCCGTGGGGCCGAGGGCCTGTCGGGACCAGGCCCAGAAGTCGAAGTGGTCGCGGTGGCGGACAATCTTGCCATCGCGGAACTCGAACGCCGCGTCGATGCGGTTGAGGACCTTCCGGCCGGTGGTGGAGAAGGTG